>JBDZWC010000248.1:0-1565 GCA_040256005.1 Deinococcaceae bacterium
CAGTACCACGCGGTGAGGATGGGACGGACGCCCTCGGCGACGTCCCAGAACGACCGCCCGTTCTTCTCGTCGACGAATACGCCGCGGATCCCGCGGCCTTCGAGGGCCTTGGCCGTCTCGTCCTTGCCGCCCACGATCGACACCCGCACCGCCGCGAACGCCTCGACCTCGGTCCAGCCCGTGAGCTCCGTCTTTCCCGCCATCGCCGTCACCTCCAGCCAGCGGTACTCGGCTCGACAGCCGACCTCCGAGGCGCCGTAGGGTCGCGAGGCGCCTCGGTACCTCTGACCGGAGGCGGCGATGGCGAACACGATCCCCAACCTGACGGACATGACGAGCGAAGAGCTGATGGCGTTCTGGAAGCGCTACGCGAGGCCGTCGCGCAAGGACGCGGAGGCCCTGATCGGCGACAGGCGCCGCGGCTTCACGACCCTCTGCGGCAGCCTCGCGGGGTACGCGAGCAACCTCGCGACCGCCAAGACGTGCCGCGCCAAGGGCGACGTCCGCGCAGCCGAGGTCTCCGAGGGCATCGCCGGGTCGATTTACGCCCGGCTCCCTGCCGCCCCCCGCTGGTGACGGAGGCCGCCGCCTCCGTCCCGTACCAAGGGACGGAGGTGGCGCGATGGGGATCACGTTCCGGTCTGCTCCCGAGTTCCGTTCTGTCGAGGCCTTCGTCGAGCACTGTCTCGACGACGATCGCTGCGAGTTCACGCACGAGGAGCTCGCCGCGCTGAACTACCGCCTGAGGACGCCCGTCGCGGCCGTCCGCGGCGCTCTCGAGGCCTACGGGCTGCGCCTCGCCGTGCGCGCCGTACCGCGCCCCGTGCGCGGGTTCACGACGTCGTCGAACGACCGGTGGTTCGGCCCCGGCTCGGACAAGACCCACGGCGGGTCGGGGTTTTCGAACCTGGAGTGAGGCCTGCGGCGGACCGGAGGTTCGCGCCTCCGGTCCGTACCGGCTGTTGAAGCGGACGGCGAGACGCCACCAATTGGCGGGTGCCGGACGGAGTAGGGACGCTTCGGGGAGGAGTGCGCGCCGTCCCGGTCCGCGGACACTCCTCCCCGCGCCGTGGCTCGGAGGACGGGCGGCGGCGCCCCTCGCGCCGCCCCACCGTCCCTTCAGTTCCCGCTACCCCGGGACCAGCCGGACCTTCGCGAGCACCGTCTCCTCGTCGTCGAAGGCGACGAGCACGACGCTGTCCCCTCGCATACGGACTCCCGCCTCGGACTTCCCGTCCGCCAGCACGACGGTCGCGTCGTGCGCCTGCGCCTGCAGCACCTCGCGCAGCCAGCCTTCGAGCGCGATCTGGTTCCAGTTCGACATCGCCACCACCTCCAGTTGGTGTTACGCCACGCGCCGCACGACTTGCGGGCGCAGTCCGAAGTCCGTCCCGTGCTTGCGCACGAGATCCACGAGCACGTTCCACGCCGCGGCTCCCCCGTCCGTCCCGTCCGACTCGGCGAGAACCGCCTCCGTCCCTCGGTACGTCACCTCGACCCCGGCTTCCACGAGCTTGTCCGCGAGCTGCCCCACGAGGCACGGCCCCGTCCACACGCGCAAGAGG
>JBDZWC010000034.1:0-24754 GCA_040256005.1 Deinococcaceae bacterium
CAACGAGGCGCGCTCGCAGCAGGTCGACGTCGCGATGTCGACGAACTTCGCCTTCGGCGGCCAGAACGCCTGCCTGATCTTCAGGCGCCTGTGAACCCCAGGCCGCGGCGGTCCGCCTCGGCCCTCGAGTACGTCTACGTCGCCGCCCTCGTGGCGCTGGCGCTCGTCGGGTTCCTGGCAGGGGGACCCCGGCTGCCTGAGGCCGGCGCTTGGGCCGGTCCCTTCCCGGTCGTGGAGTGGCAGAACGGTGTCACGTATCCGGCGGTCCCGGTCAACTCGAGCCTCGACATCGAGGTGCTGGCGGAGGCGCCGCGGGGCGACCCCAACGACCCGGTATCAACTGCGCGCTTCGTGAACGACGCGACCGGGGAGCGCTACGAGGTGCAGGCGTTCTACGTCGGCGGACGCGCCGGCCGGTCCGTGTACCGCTTCCGGTTCACGCCCAGGGCGCCAGGGCGCTGGACGTTCGCGACGAGCTCGTCGGTGCCGGGGCTCGACGGCATCACCGGCGCGGTGAGGGCGACCGCAAGCGACCTCGAGGGGCCCTTGACGGCTCTGGACGGCAGGTTCGCCGTCGTCACCGGTGACGGGGAGGCGCGACCCACGACGTACAACGTGTTCGGCGCGGGAGGCAGGCTCCTGAGCGGGCTGGGGGACCTGCCGCGTGACGAGGCCGGCCTCAGGTCGGCCCTCGCGCCGGTGCTTGACGAGGTCGCGCAGAACGGCTTCGACGCCCTGCACGTCGCCGTGAACAACGAGTGGTTGAGCCTGGGCAGGCCGCGCTGGGACCGCCACGCCGCCGTCCAGCCCGACCCGGCCACGTTCCAGCTGCTGGAGACCCTCCTCGTCATGGCTCACGAGCGTGGCCTGTTCGTCCACTTCTGGATGTGGGGAGACGAGGCGAGACGCTACACGCCGCTCGGCCTGCGGAGCGACCCGCTCATAGCGGGGGACCCGGGAGGCCCCACGGGGGCCGCGTTCGAGCGCGTCGTGCGGTACATCGCGGCCCGCCTGGGCCCCATACCCAACTGGACCATGTCGTACGGCTTCGACCTGCACGAGTGGGCCGACGAGGGCCCTGTGCGGGCGTGGGCGGCTCGACTCTCCGAGTCGCTGCCGGTGCCGCACCTCCTCACGGCGACGGAAGAGGGCAGGGAGCCGCGAGCGTTCGACCTGGGAGGCGACAAGCTGCCTCTCGTCTCGCGCGACCGCGACCCTTACGAGCACGACCAGGAGCCCTACGCCCTGGCGCTCCAGTACCTCGCCGAGGGGGGTGGTGGGCCCCTGCTCTTCGAGAGCCGCTACCTGATCCAGGCAGGCGGGCCGTGGGACGCCGCCGGGCTCGCCGAGGGCCTCTGGGGTTACGCCCTGGCCGGTGGGGTGGGGGCTATCTACGACAGACCGCCAGACTCCGAGCTACCCCCGGAGGCGGTCACGGTGCTGAGGACGTTCCGCGACTTCTGGCGCGGCCGCGTGCCGCCTGGCGACGCGTGGTCGAGCGAGCGGGAGACCGGGGAGCTGGTGCTGGTCTCGGCGACCGGCGACAGCGGCGTACTGTTCGCCCGGGATACGGACGTGGTGGACCTCGCGGCGCTACCGACCGGGTCACAGGCCATCGCGATCGACGCCCTGGCGCCCTACGCCGAGGTGCCGGTAGACACGGGGGCGACGACCTGGCGCGCGCCGCACGCCTCTTACTGGGCCGTGGCGTTCGGCGCCGCGGCGGACCGCTACGGACAGTGAGCGCGAGGAGGAGCCCGAGTCCCGCTCAGCGTCTGCGTCTGACCCAGCGGGCCGCGGCCCCCAGCTCCGGCAGGCCGAGCAAGGCGGCGGCACCCAGGTAGACCAAGACGAAGGCCAAGCCACCCGACACCAGTTCGAGCAGGCTGCCCGCCCAAGAGGACGAGGTCGCGACAGTGCGCGCGACCAGGAAGGCGGCGGCGCCGGCGAGCGCCGCGGCGAGCCAGGCCCCGGCGGCGTGCCGCCCGAAGGCGCGCAGCGAGAACCCCTCCCGCCTGGACACGAACACCGCGGACGACAGCACCTGCACCCAGGCGGCGACCGCGACGGCTGCCGCCACGCCCGTGACCCCGAAGGGGCCGGCTAGCAGGTAGTAGAGGACGCCCTGGAGGGTGAGCGCCGCGAGGGCGATGCCCACGGGCGGGCCCACCTTGCTCCTCACGTAGAACGTCCGTACGAGGAGGGCGTGGGCCGCCAAGGGGAACACGGCCAACCCCAGCGGCACCGTCGCCTCGACCGTGTAGGCGCGCAGCGACGGGTCCATGGGCTGACCGAAGAGCGAGCGCCAGTTGTAGAGCACGTCCACGAGCTGCGGGGCCAGTGCCGCGATCGCGACCCCAGCGGGGACCGAGAGGAACGTGATCAACCTGACGCCCTCGGTGAGCGTGGGGCCGAACGACGACTCGTCTCGGCCGGCGTGGGCCGAGAGCCGCGAGTAGTACGCCAGCGCCGGCGAGATCCCGAACAGTCCCAGGCCCAGGCTCAGGAAGAGGTCGGCCAGGTAGAAGGCGCCCTGCGCCCCGGCGTCGATGCCCGTCACGACGTTCGACGCCACGACGTTGACGACCTGCCGCCCGCTCGTCGTGACGGCGAACGGCACCATGAGCAGCGCCACGCTCGTCAGCGCCGGGTGCCAGGGTAGGCGCGGCCGCGGGAGGAGCCCTGCCCTCGCCAGGGCGGGCAGCTGCACGACCAGCTGGGCAAGCCCGCCCACCACGTGTGCGGCGGCCAGCATGACGGCCTGTCCGGGGAAGACGGCCATGAGGACCACCGTCACCAGGTTGAGGGCGACGGGCGCCCAGGCCGGGGCGGCGAAGCGCTCCTCGGCGTTGAGCAGTCCCATGGCCAGGGCCGAGAACGAGATCGCCGGCAGGAACGGGAACACGATGCGGATGAGGCGCGTCGTGAGCTCGACGTCAACGTGACCGGCGTCGGCGATCAGTAAGCGCGCCAGCAGGGGCGCGGTGAGGTAGGCGCCCAGCATGAGCAGGCCGTTCAAGATCGCGAGCAGCGAGAGGATGGCGCCAGACAGCCTCCGCGCGTCAGCCGGCTCGAGCCGCTTGTAGACCGGCACGAACGAGTTGACCAGGGCCCCCTCCGCCAGCAGCTCGCGGAACAGGTTGGGCACCTTGAACGCGGTCACGAAGGCGTCGACGACCGGTGTAGGGAAGAACTGGGCGAGGAGCGAGTTGCGCACCAGCCCGGTCACACGGCTCGCCAGCGTGCCGCCCATCAGGGTGAACGCCCCGCGCCGCGACGAGGCCGCCGCCGGAGCGCTGCGCGGTTTCGCCTCCCCGGGCGCGTCCACGGCAGCCATGTTCGCACGCTGCGCGGTATCATCGTCCCGCTAGCACGCCGCCCCACCGCGGAAGGAGCCGCCATGGAGACCACGGTCACCGCCAACTTCGAACATCCGTCGGCCGCCGAGGACGCCGCGTCCGCACTGGTGAGCGCTGGCATCCCGCAGTCCGACGTCCTCGTGTTCCCTGGTGACTCCGACGAGGTGCTGCGTGCCCGGCGGCTGGCTTCCCCCAACCACATCCATCGCACGATCGTCCCGCCAGACGTGGGCGCCGCCATGGGCTTCACCGCTGGCTTCCTGGGCGGGGGCTTCTTCGGCCTCCTGCTCGGCTCCGGCGTGTTGAACGTCATGGGCAAGGGGCCCGCCATGGCCATCGGGCCGTTCTGGTCATCGGTCATAGGCGCGGTGGCGCTCGGGCTCGCCGGCGCCCTGGCCGGCTACATCTTCAACGCGCCGCTGCCCGTCCTCGACCCGGTCCATGAGACCGCCCCCCAGCCGCGGCTCACCGTCGTCACCGCGACCCTGCCCGCGGAGCGCGCCCAGGCGGCCCTCGATGCCTTGGGCAGCAAGAGGCCGCGCGACGTCACGGTCTGGCGCCGTGACGAGGGAGGTTGGGTACCGGCCTAGGTCGGTAGTTCGTGGTTTCGCCGCGTCAGGCACGCGCACCGCGAGGAACCTAGGGCACCTGCCCCAGGCACCTCAAGATTCACATCAAGAATACAGAGTTCTCACCTTACTAGTGATAGCTTTCACTAGGTAGCTTCATAGGGCAGTTGTGGTCCCTGCTACCTGAGCGAATTTCGACCCCGCGTCCGCGTAAGACGGGCCGGGGGGAGAGGACCCAGCAAGACCGGCTCCTAAAGGACGTGGGTAATACCACATCCGTTCAGGTGGACCGTCAAACGGTGGCCTTTCTTACGAGGCAGACGGTTCTACCGGTCATAAGATCGCCGGGCAAATCCAAGGGGAGGCGCAGTTCTCCTCAGCGACGTTGAAGCCAGTCCCGCAATTTGGGCGCCTGGGACGGGCCGAGTCAGTGGCGCAACCGGCTGACGAGAGCGGTGCTCCTTAGCAAGCCCCTCTCGAAGTACTTGAGGCGGCGTGCACAGCACGCCGGAAAGAGAGAGGGGCAAGTTGAAGCACGATCCTCGCCAGGGCCACGTTCGCTTTGGCATCCAGCGGATCCGTTCGCTGCCGCGTTTCCAGCTAGTTTCCATCATCGGTCTCGTCGCGCTGCTCGTCAGCGCCTGCGCCACGCCTGACGGGGCCGCCAGCCGAGTCCCAACCATCATGCAGGCCATGGAGGCCGAAGAAGCCGTCATCGAAGGCTCGGTGCTCGCCGTGCGCGACACCCCGGGCACCTCCGGTGGCCAGGTCGTCGTCTCCACCGCCGCCGTCTCGCCGGCGAACGAAGGGGGCGAGGACGCCTCCCTCCCCTTCGAGGTGAGCGCCGAGGGCGAGTACGTCCTGTGGGCGCGCATCAAGGGCGCCTCCAGCGACGAGAGCGCCATGTTCCTCGGCTTCGACGGCAAGGTCGAACGCGTCGAGCTCTTCCGCTTCGGCGAGTTCGTCTGGGTCGCCGCGTCCGTCGGCCAGCTCGAGTCCGGCGAGCACGCGATCTCGATCGCGCACGCCGAACCCGAGACCGAGCTCGACGCGCTCGTCATCTCCTCACGGCGCGACCTCACCCACGACAACCTCGAGACCTTCCTCATGACCGGCGAGATGCCAGCCCCCGTGATGCCCGAGCCCAGTGATCCGGCCACCGGCGGCCCGGCCACCGGCGAACCGGACGGCGGCGCCGGCCCGAAGGCGCCCGTCGGCTCGACCGCCTACGACCTCAGGGGCGACCCGAACTTCGATCCCAACGACCTCCCCGCCGAAGCCCAGGTCTGGTACCGCAGGCTGTGGAAGGCCATCGACGACTCGGTCTACGACGCGTACGAATGGGCCGCGAGCGACGACCTCTACCGCTACGCCCGCGACCTTCACACCCACGTTCAGTTCCTCCTCCATGCGTTCCGCGTGACCGGCGACCTCCGCCTGCTCGACGAGGTCGACAAGATCGTCGAGATCATGCGCGATCAGCTCCACGACTCGTGGCGCGGCGTCCTCTCGGGCTCGACTGCCCCCGGCAAGGACGGCTTCGTGAACTGGGTGTGGCGCTACAGCAGCGGCGACGAGTACGTGGGCAAGGACACCAACAAGCTCGACGAGATGAAGACCCACGCCCTCATCGCCAGCGTCGCCTACGCGCTCGACGTCAACCGCGACCTCCCTAGCCCCGGCGGCGTGAACTACGGCGCCCACGCCGACTTCTGGGTCGACTACCTGGTCAACGACTTCGAGGCCAAGTGGCGCCAGCGCGAGGGCGAGCCCAAGGGCTTCCCCATCATGATCCGCTCCGGTACGCACACGTACTACTCCTGGATGAAGTGGCACTACTACATGGCGCTGCTCACCGGCAACGACGGCTACATGCGGGAAGCCGAGCGCATGGCCGGCAAGCTCCACGAGGACGTGAAGGAGGTGAGCACCTCCAGCGGCACCGCGCTCCTGTGGCCCAAAGGCGTGCTCTCCGAAGGCAGCAGCCTGAACTACCTTCACCCCACCGTCTACGCGCGCTACGCCTTCCACGACGCCATCGAGTTCAACCTCGAGGGGTTCGGCTGGTGGGACGACGAGACGCTGGAGCAGATGGCGCGCACCATCACCACCTGGGTCATCGATCCCGAGGGCGCCGAGGGCAGCCGCGACTGGTTCGCCGGCGACATCGGCGGCGACAAGGACCGCGCGGGCTTCCCCACCGACGGTTGGGCGCGCATGAACTACCTGCGCTACGAGGTCAGCTCCTACCCCGAGCTGGTCATCTACGACGACAGCGGCAAGATCGACGACATCAACCAGCGCGTTATGGACAAGTTCGGTGACTACACCGATCCGCGGTACATCGCGTTCCCCACGGCAGAGCTGATGAAGGCGATACTCGACCGCTGACCCAGTCCCCGCAGTACGACCTGAGTACGAAGGGCGCGGCTGCACCGCGCCCTTCGTTCGCTGTGACTCCGGCAGTGGCTCGGGGACGCCCCTGCGTCTAGACTGGGCTACCCCGGCGGACACTTCACCGAACCGGTCGAAGTGCGGGACGACCGCCACACCGACCATGGACGAGCCGTTCTTCACAGTCATCATCCCCACCTACCGGCGTCCCGCCCTCCTCGTCAGGGCGCTGCAGAGCGTGGCCGCGCAGACGTTCGCAGGGGCGCAGGTGATCGTCGTGGACGACGCCGGCGACACGGAGACGCAGGACATCGTCGCCAGTTTCCCCGGGTTCGAGTACCTGGTCAACGACAACTCCAGGGGCGGCTCCGGAGCCCGCAACGCAGGCATCGCTCGCGCGACCGGACGCTGGGTCGCGTTCCTCGATGACGACGACCTGTGGCTCCCCCACAAGCTGGCTGCCGTCCGGGACCTGATCGCGGAGAGCACCAGTGAGCTCGGGCTCGTGTACAGCGCGGCCGAGCATTTCGACTCGGAGGAGAAGACGCCCATCATGAACACCCGCCCCTACGCCAGGGGCGAGGTACTCGACCAGGTGCTGTACCGCAACGTGATCGGCGGCATGTCGGTGGCCGTGGTCAGGCGTGACCTCCTGGAGAGGATCGGCGGGTTCGACGAGCGCTTCCCCGCCATGCAGGACGCCGAGCTCTACGTCCGCCTGGCGCAGATCTGCACGTTCGACTTCGTCGACCAGGTCCTCGTCAGGATCAGGTCTGCCCGCCACGCCCGTATCACGCACGACGTCGCCAAGAAGCTCCAGGCGTCCAAGCTCTTCGCCGAGAAGTACGCCAACCTCCTGGAGCAGCGGCCGCGACTGCGCCACAGGACGGCGGCGCGCACGCTCATCTTCGCCTCGGCCGCGCGGGACGCCAGGACGATCCTCGCGAACCTCCCGTGGACGTTGGCCGGCGTGCTCGTCGATCCGGGCAACGTCCCGTACGTGGTCCGGAGCCTCGTGGCCATCGCGAAGCAGGTCCCGGCGGGCCGCGCCAGGAAGGCCGGCGCCCTGCCGTGACGATGGGCCTCACATGGCTCAGGCCGGCATGACCGACCCAGTTGGCGCCAGCGCCCGGCTGTCATGACCACAGGCAAGTACCCTGCCACTTTCACGGGGTTGACGAGAGCGTCTTCGACGACGTTGGTCGATCGGGCCCTGGCGGCCTCGGTGGCGCTGTTCATCACCTCGGCCATGCTCCTCAGCGAGACGGCGTTCTCGCGCGTCCCGCACGTCATCGTCCTGTTCCTGTTCGCGGTCCTGCTCGTCAAGAGCTCGCAGCAGCCGCTGCGGCTGCGACTCGACGCGACGCTCGCGGCCGGCGGCTTGTTCGTCATCTACGGGCTGAGCAGCGTGCTGTGGTCGGTCAACCAGGGCGGCGCCCTGGCGAGCAGCATCAGCCTGGCGTTCGACTTCGCGGGCGCGGTGCTCGTCTGGGTGGCGCTGCAGAACGGCGTGTCGCTGAAGCTCGTCGCCTGGAGCGCCGTGGCCGCCGCCACCGTGCAGGGCATCATCGGTCTGAACCAGAGCTTCGTGATGGGGCTGGACCGCGCCGAGGGGCTCACGGGCAACGCCAACGCCCTGGCGATCCAGCTATCGCTGGCGGCGTTCTTGATACTGCTGGCCGAGCCTCGCAAGTGGTGGTCCAACCTACTGGCCGTGGCGCTCATCGTCGTGGCGACCCTCACCACCGGGACACGCAAGCTGGTGTTCGTCTGGTTCGCGTACGTGCTGCTGTTGCTGCGCAGCCTCTTCCCGCTGTTCAGGCGCCCGTCAGTGGGCGCGGCGCTGGTGCTCCTGCTCGCCCCGGTGGCGATCTGGGTCTCGCTGACGTACGGGCCCGTCCTGGGCTTCGGCGAGGCTTTCGAGGACGTCACGTTCTTCCAGCGCGTGGGCGACACCGTCACCGAGGGCAAGGCGACGGGCGTGCGCTCCGCGATGATCGCCGACGCCCTCGAGGTCTGGTGGCGCGAGCCGGCGTTCGGCCACGGCATCAACCAGTACCGCCACGTCGGCTCGTTCACCACGTACTCCCACAACAACTACGTGGAGCTGCTGGCCAACTTCGGGGTCGTGGGCACGCTGTTCTTCTACGCGCTCTACGCCGTCATCGGCTACCGCGCCATCGTCGGCATCATCGCCGGGCGGCAGTACGCCTGGGTCATCATGGCCACCCTCGTCGTCTTCCTGCTGATGGACGTGGCGCGTGTTTCGTACACCGACAGGTTCACCTGGATCCACCTGCTCGTCCTGGGCCTGGTCGCTACCGGCGAGGTGGGCCGACCCGAACCAGAGCCAGGGTGAGCGCCCCGCCTGTCCCGGCGGACCGGCCACGCAGGCTGGTCGTCTTCATGGCCGACGTCATGGGGGGCGGCGCCGAGCGGATGACCGTGGCGATAGCCAACGGCATGGCGGAGCGCGGCATGGTCGTCGAGCTGGTGCTGGCGGCGGCCAAGGGACCCTACCTGTCCGAGGTCGCGATGTCTGTCCAGCTCGTGGACCTGGGCGTGGGCGCGGTGAGCGGAGCGGTGCTGCCCCTGGCGCGCCACCTGCGGCGGTCCCGGCCGGACGTGCTGCTGACGACCCTGCCCCACACGAACGTGGTCGCCGTCGCTGCCGCCCGGCTCTCCGGCGCGAGCGTCCCCACTGTCGTGCGCGAGGCGATCACGCCGCGGCGCGGCAGCCGCCCGGGAGCGTCGCTCATGTCACGGCTGTCGCACCTGCTGGCGCCGCTGACCTATCGCCTGTCGGCGGGCGCCATCGCCGTCTCCGACGGCGTCAAGGACGCCATGGTGGACGTGCTTGGCGTGCCGCCGAAGAAGATCGCCGCCCTCTACAACCCCATCGTCACCCCGGAGCTGTTCGCGAAGGCGGCCGAGGACCCGGGTCATCCGTGGTTCGCGGCGGGCCAGCCGCCCGTCGTGCTGGGCGTCGGCAGCCTGAGCGCCCGCAAGGACTTCCCCACGCTGATCCGGGCGTTCGCGGCGCTCGACCACCCGGACGCTCGCCTCGTGATCTTGGGCGAGGGCCCAGAGCGCCCGTCCCTGGAGGCTCTGGTGCAGGAGCTGGGGCTGTCGGGGCGGGTAGACCTGCCGGGCTTCGCTCCGAACCCGTTCGCCTTCATGTCGCGGGCCACCGTCTACGTCATGTCGTCGCGGCTCGAGGGCCTACCCGGGACGCTGGTGCAGGCGCTGGCCTGCGGCTGCCCCGCCGTCTCCACCGACTGCCCGAGCGGCCCGCGCGAGGTGCTCAGGGACGGTGCGGTGGGCCCGCTGGTGCCCGTGGGCGACGCGCCGGCGATGGCGCGAGCGATCGCCCAGACCATGGCGAACCCGCCGGGGCGCGAGAGTCTGGTCGCTGCCGTGGAGCGCTACGACGCCGGCCGCGTCCTCGACGCGACACACGAGTACCTGGCGCGGATCGCGGACGGCTGGCGCGCCTGAGCGCCGCCTGAGGCCAGGCCGAGAAGCGCTAGTTGGCAGCGAACGACAGGCTGCCGAAGGCGCTCTGCATGAGCAGGCCGGTGGGTATGAACACGTTCCACTCGTCCTGGCCCCTGTGCAGGTGCACCGCGACGGACGTCTCGGCGACCTCGCCCGTGGCGTCCCACGCCGCCAGCATCGCGAACGGGCTCACGTTGTAGACCGACGAGCGGATGCGGTTGAAGTCGGTGCTGGCCGGCTCGATACCGGCCCTGGCGACGCCGCCGCCGATGTCACGCGCGAACCCGTCACCCTTGCCGTCGAGGATGAACTCGGAGAGGGACCGGGCGAGCTTCGTCATGACCTCGTCGTCCCACGGCGCGACACCCTCGAAGTAGAGGTCTACGGCGCTGGCGATGACGTGCCTGAAGTAGATGGACGGGAGCAACTGGTCGAGCTTCGTGCTCAGCTCCATGACCCCACGGGTGGACACCAGGGCGGGCCCGCCCTCGGTCTGGACCTCCACGAAGTTGGCGTAGGCGCGCTCGGACAGCCGCCGGGCCTCGGCGGCGTAGACCTCCTCGCCGGTCAGCAGGTACATGTAGTGGTGGTACCTGACGAACTCGACGTTCCCATGCAGGCCGTTGCGCTGGAGGAAAGGCATCTCGGGCCACGGGACGTCGTTGCGCTCGCGCCACTTGGGTTCGAAGTGCTCCAGCAGGTAGTCGCTCCAGAAGCTCGCGCGCTCGGCGTAGTCCACGCCGTTGGGGCTCTCAAGGTCGGCGTTCGCCGCGAACACGTAGGCCAGCTGAGCGACGCCGGAGTGCGTCCTGATCTCGTCGATCTCGTTGATGTCGCGCCCACGGTGCTCGTCGCTGTGGTCCTGGTCCCAGACCCAGTTCAGGTAGCCGTCGGTGGAGCCGGCCATGAGGGCGTAGCGGCCCTTCCACGTGTCGTCGAGCCGCGAGCGCATATGCTCCGCCAGCCGGTCCACCTCGTCGAGGAAAGCCAGGTCGCCGGTGAGCCGGAACGCGGTCAGCAGCGCCACCAGATGGTTGTTGATCTCACGGGCGTAGTAGTAGAGGTCTCCGCTGGCGGCGCGGCGCGTGAAGTACTCGGCCCGCTCCGGGTCGGTTATCGAGTTCCAGAGGACCTCGTACCAGCACCTCACGGCGGGGGGCAGTTCGTCGGGGTCGAAGTCCGGGTCGCCCCTCAGCTCGGTGCGGGGTGACCAGTCGCCGGCCGCCGCGGACGCTCCGTCGAGATCACAGGAGCCTTCGCTGACGTGGACGGCGACGGATTCGTGAGGGTACGGAGTCTCCCGGAGAGGCTCGGGCAAGGCCGGCATGGCCGCTTTCGCAACCCCCGGCGGGGCGCACGCCGATGCCAGGAGGGCCAGCAGCATGGAGATGGGCGCGAAGTACTTCAGCCAGGTCCTGGACATGTTCGGAGTATAGACACAGGTCTCCTGAGACCCCGTTAACCCTGTCCCCGAGGGCATCAGCGGAGTGAGCCATTCGGGGCCCATCCTCATTGACCCACATTAGAGTGGCAGTTCGAAAGGGGCTGGAGTGGACACAGCTACCGCTACCAAGCGCTCGCCTACCGAGGACCGGAACGCACCCGTGCAGGAGAAGATCGCGGTCATCGGCCTCGGCTACGTCGGCCTGCCCGTGGCGGTCGCGTTCGGCAAGCGCTTCGCAGGGACCGTCGGCTTCGACGTCGACGAGAGGAAGGTCGCCAGGCTCGCGGACGGCATAGACCTTACCGGCGAGTCTTCCGCCGCGGACATGGCGTCGTCCGACATCAGGTTCACGGCTGACGAGGCCGACCTGAAGGGCGCCACGTTCTTCGTGGTGGCGGTTCCCACACCCATCACGGCCGACCGCAGGCCGGACCTCAGGTACCTCCGCATCGCCTCAGAGATCGTCGGGCGGGCACTGTCACCGGGCGCCGTCGTCGTGTTCGAGTCGACCGTCTACCCTGGGGTGACCGAGGAGGTGTGCGGCCCGCTGCTGGAGCGCGTGTCCGGCCTCGAGCGAGGCCGCGACTTCTCGCTCGGCTACTCACCCGAGCGCATCAACCCCGGCGACAAGGAGCACACCCTCAGCAAGGTGACGAAGGTCGTCGCCGGCGAGGACGAGGCGACCCTCGACCGCGTGGCCCGGGCGTACGAGCAGATCGTCGAGGCGGGCGTCTTCAGGGCGAAGAGCATCAAGGTCGCCGAGGCCGCCAAGGTCATCGAGAACACCCAGCGCGACCTGAACATCGCCCTCATGAACGAGCTGGCGCTGATCTTCGACCGCCTGGACATCAACACGCTCGACGTCCTGGAGGCGGCCGGCACGAAGTGGAACTTCCTACCGTTCCGGCCCGGGCTGGTGGGCGGCCACTGCATCGGTGTCGACCCTTACTACCTGACCGCCAAGGCCGAGGAGGCCGGCTACCACCCGCACGTGATCCTCGCCGGCAGGCGCATCAACGACGGCATGGGAGCGTTCGTGGCCAACAAGCTGGTGCGCATGCTGGCGGGCGACGACAAGCCGCTGGCGCGCAACCGCGTGGGCGTGCTCGGCATCACGTTCAAGGAGAACGTCCCGGACCTGCGCAACAGCCGCGTGCCCGACATCGTGACCGAGCTGCGCTCCTACGGCATCGAAGTCGTGGCGCACGACCCCATCGCGGACGCCGAGGAGGCCAGGCGCGAGTACGGCATCGAGCTCAAGCCCATGAGCGAGTTGGCAGACGTGGACGCGATCGTCCTGGCCGTCCCGCATCGGCAGGTGCTGACCGGCCTGCGGGAGCAGGGGCACCTGGTGCGCCCCGGCGGCGTGCTCGTTGACGTGAAGTCGGCCCTGCGCGGCGAGGAGCCGTCGGGCATACGCTACTGGAGCCTATGAGCGCAGTACCGAGCGGGAAGGCACAGACCGGCGCCGCGCCGGTCCTCGTCACGGGAGCGGCCGGGTTCATCGGCTATCACCTCTGCGAGCGCCTCCTACGGCGCGGCGATGCCGTCATCGGCGTCGACAACCTGAACGACTACTACGACGTGAACCTCAAGCAGGCGCGGCTGTCCCGGTTGAAGGCGCAACCTGGCTTCGAGTTCCAGCGCCTCGACATCGCCGACCAGCCCGCCACGGCCGCGCTCTTCGCCGAGCGCAGGCCGAGGGTGGTCGTGAACCTGGCGGCTCAGGCCGGCGTGCGCTACTCGCTCACCAACCCGCACGCCTACGTGCACAGCAACCTAGTCGGCTTCACCAACATCCTCGAGGGTTGCCGGCACACCCGGGTGGAGCACCTCGTGTACGCCTCGTCGTCCTCCGTGTACGGCGCGAACACGAACGTCCCCTTCTCGGTGCGTGACAACGTGGACCACCCCTTGAGCCTGTACGCGGCCAGCAAGAAGGCCAACGAGCTCATGGCTCACACGT
This sequence comes from Deinococcaceae bacterium, assembly GCA_040256005.1. Taxonomy (GTDB): domain Bacteria; phylum Deinococcota; class Deinococci; order Deinococcales; family Trueperaceae; genus DASRWD01. The sequence goes on from JBDZWC010000034.1 coordinate 13,231, forward strand.
ACTCGCACCTCTACGGGCTGCCGACCACGGGCCTGAGGTTCTTCACCGTGTACGGGCCGTGGGGCCGCCCCGACATGGCGATGTTCATCTTCACCAAGGCCATCCTCGAGGGTCGGCCCATCGAGGTCTTCAACCACGGCGAGATGAGCCGCGACTTCACCTACATCGACGACATCGTGGAGGGCGTCGTGAGGGTCATGGACGGCCCGGCGCGGCCGAACCCCGCCTGGTCCGGCGACGACCCTGACCCCGGCACGAGCGCGGCCCCGTACCGCGTCTACAACATCGGCAACTCGGCCCCCGTCGACCTCATGGAGATGATCCGCCTCATCGAGGCGGAACTGGGACGCGAGGCCAAGCGCGAGATGCTGCCCATGCAGCCGGGCGACGTGCCGGCCACCTACGCCGACGTGTCCGACCTGGAGGAGGACTTCGGCTACCGGCCGGCGACGCCCCTGCACGTGGGCGTCAAGCGGTTCGTGAGTTGGTACGAGGAGTACTACGGCGTCGCGCCAGTAAGCGGTAGCTGATGGTCAGGAGCCTGGACGGCAGGCTCGCCGTGGTCACAGCCGAGCGCGCCAAGGCCGCGGCTCGCACCCGCGTGCTGCTGGCCGGCGAGCTGGCCGTGGCAGGCCAGGGTCGCCCCAGCCTCCTCGAGAGGTTGGCCGGGCGCCTGCGACGCGCCGGCGACGTCGTGATCACGACGTCGTCGCGCCCGGGCCGTCTGTGGCGTGCCGCCGACATGCTGGTCACCGCCTGGAGCGCCCGCACCAGGGTCGAGGTGGCCGTCGTCGAGGTCGACGGGGCCCCCGGTCTGAGGCGCGCCGAGGTGCTCACGCGGATGCTGACGCGAGCCGGCGTGCCCGTCGTGCATCTGCTGCGCGGGGCCAGCCTCGCGAGCGTCGCCGCTCACGACCCGGGTCGTCTAGGCCGCCTCTTGGCCTCGGGGGCCGCGAGCGTCGCGCTCACCGGCCACCTCCACGAGGCCCTGGCCGAGCTGGGCGGGGTCACTACGGTGATCGTCGACCCGGTGGAGGTGGGCGCCTACCCCAAGCGCGCGCGGCGCGCGGCGGTCCCGAGCCTGCTGTGGGTGGACGACGACGGCTCGGTGGCCGGGTCAGAGATGGCGGTGGAGGTGCTGCACGCGTTGGTCTCGGCCGGTGCCCCGCTCGCGACCGACACAGCGCAGTTGACCCTGGTGGGGCCCATGGGCAACGAGGCCGTGGACCGAGCGGTAGAGGCCGCGCGCCGTCACGGGCTCGAGGACAGGCTCCTGGTGGCGGGGCCCCTACGGGGCGGCACGGCGCAGGACCTCTTCGCCCACCACGACGTCTACGTGAACGCAGGCGACGTCGACAGGGCGCCCATCGGGGTCGCCGAGGCCATGGCCGCCGGCATGTGCGTGGTGAGCTTCGACCAGGGCGGCGCCGGCTACCTCGTATCGCACGGTGTCGACGGGCTCCTGGCGCGTCCAGGCGACCTCGACGACATGGCCGCCACCCTACTGCGCCTGTTCCGGGAGCCGGGGCTGGCGGAGCGGCTGTCGACCGCCGCCATGCACAGGGCCGAGACCTTCGACTGGTCGCACGCGCTACCCAGGTGGAAGGACGTGCTGGCCCACGCCGGCACGGTCGGAGGCTGACGATGAACCTCAAGTCGCTGCTGATGCCGGCCTACCGGCGCGTGCCCCCGGGGATCAGGAACCTGGCCAGCTCGGTCTGGGGCAGGTACCTCTACTCCTGGCGCTACGGCCCAGAGACCGACAGGCTGGTAGCCGAGGCCACCGCGAGGGAGACCTGGGACGCGGCTACCTGGCAGGCGTACGTGCAGGAGCGACTCGCCGAGCAGTTGGCCGTCGCGGCGCGCGCGGTCCCCTACTACCGCGACTGGTGGGCGACCCACGCCGACGTCGCCAACGGCGCCGAGCTCTCGAGCTGGCCCGTGCTCACCAAGCAGACGGTGCGCGAGCGCGCCGTTGACTTCAGGCGCGACGACGTCGACGGCAAGAAGCTCTACAAGCTCACGACGTCGGGCACCACGGGCACGCCGCTCACGATCTGGCGCAGCCGCGAGACGATGCGCGCCTGGTATGCCCTGTCCGACGCGCGGTGGCGCCGCTGGTACGGGGTGAGCCGGCACGACAACTGGGCACTCATGGCCGGCCAGGAGGTCGTGCCCGCCGAGCAGGACCGCCCGCCGTACTGGGTCTGGAACTCCGCCGCCAAGCAGCTCTACATGTCGACCGTCCACCTCAAGCGGGAGAACGCCGTCCACTACCTGGAGGCGCTGCGGTCACACGAGGTCAGGTTCATAGACGGTTACCCCTCCATGGTGGCCACGCTCGCCAGGTTCGCCGTCGAGGAGGGCCTCGACGCGCCTCGCCTCCAGGTCGTCGTCACCCACGCCGAGGCGCTCACCCAGCAGCAGCGCGACCTCATATCGCAGGCGTTCGGCTGCCCGGTGCGCAGCACGTACGGCATGGGCGAGACCGTGGTGGCCGCCAGCGAGTGCGAGCACGGGGAGATGCACCTCTGGCCCGAGGTGGGCTACGTCGAGGTCTACCAGGACCTGGCGGCAGAGCCGGCGCCGCCGGGCACCGTTGGTCGCCTCATCGCCACGGGCCTGCTCAACCGGGAGATGCCCTTGATCCGCTACGAGGTGGGCGACAGAGGCGCCGTGGACTGGACCTTCGAGAGGTGCGCCTGCGGACGCACCCTGCCGCGCCTCACCGCGCTAGAGGGCAGGACGGTGGACAACCTCGTGACCGCTGACGGCAGGCGGGTCTGGGCGACGCCCGGCACGTTCTTCGCCGGCATGCCCATAGTCCAGGCGCAGGTCATCCAGGAGGCCCTAGACCGCGTGCGCATCCGCCTGATACCTGCCCCCGGGTTCGAGGCGTCCCACGCGGAGACCATCCGGGACCGCGTGCGCAGGCGCCTCGGCGACATGACGGTGGAGGTCGAACGGGTGGCCGACCTGCCGCGTGGGCCCAACGGCAAGCTCAAGGGCGTCGTCAACCTCGTCGACTCTCAGGCCGCCACAGCCCCGGAACAGCCCAGCAGCGGTTAGTGGCAAGGTCACAGGTCGGCGGAGGAACGGGGCCTATCATGCGGGCCGCTCATGATCAGTAGACGCAAGGACTCACACCTTCAGCCGGTCACCGGGACGGAGCACGAGTCTCGTGGGTCGTTGGAGGCTGTCGGCAAGCTCTACGCGCTCATGTCGAGGGGCGAGAGGCGCCGCTTCTTCCTGCTCCTGCCGCCCGTCACGATCATGGCCCTGCTGCAGGTGGTCGGCATCGCCTCCGTGCTGCCGTTCCTCGCCCTGGTGACCAACCCCGGCGTCATCGAGACGAACAGCTACCTGGCCTGGGCGTACGACTTCCTGGGCTTCGGAAGCGTCGACTCGTTCCTGATCTTCGCCGGCCTCGCCGTGCTCGTGCTGCTCGTCGCCAGCAACGCTTTCACGGCCTTCACCGAGTACCTGCTGCTGCGCTACTCCTGGCACCTCAACCACTCCCTGTCGGTGCGGCTCCTCAAGGAGTACCTGGCGAAGCCCTACGTGTTCTTCCTGGACAGGAACACCGCAGGCCTGGCCACGAACATCCTCTCCGAGGTCAAGCAGGCAGTGCGCGGGTTCGTGCTCGCCTCGCTGCAGCTGATCACGAGGGGCATCGTCACGGCGTTCATCCTCGGCCTGCTGGTGGCCCTCTACCCGCTCCTCGCGCTGCTCACGTTCGGGTTCCTGGGCGCCGCCTACGGCGTCACGTTCCTGCTCGTCAGGCGCGGGATGGCGGAGGCCGGCAGGCTGCGCTCGCAGAGCGACAGGGCCCGCTTCCAAGCCGCCTCCGAAGCCCTCTCCGGCATCAAGGACATCAAGATCCTGGGTCGCGAGGAGCCGTTCCTGCGGCGCTTCGAGCGGCACTCGCGGACCTACGAGAAGCAGATGGCCAGGCAGCAGATCATCGCGCTGCTGCCGCGTTACGCGTTCGAGACGATCGCCTTCGGCGGCATGCTGCTCATCGTGCTCGTGCTGCTCATGCAGGGCTCCGGCGTCGCCCAGATCGTGCCCACCCTGGGCGTCTTCGCGTTCGCCACGCTGCGTCTGCTGCCGGCGCTGCAGAACCTCTTCGCTTCGCTGACGGCCATGCGGTTCACGACGTCGTCGATAGACGTGCTGCACCGCGACCTGCAGGCCACCGGACGCCACGAGATGCCGGCCGCGGCCAGCGCACCGCTGCCCTTCGAGCGCAGCCTGGAGCTGAGAGGTATCCGCTTCTCGTACCCGGGGACAGACAAGCCCGTCCTCGACGACTTCGGCCTGAAGATCGAGGCCAACACGAGCGTCGGCCTGGTGGGCGCCACCGGCTCCGGCAAGACGACGACCGTCGACATCCTGCTCGGCCTCCTCGTCCCGGAGGAGGGCCAGCTGGTCGTGGACGGCGTGCCGGTCACGGAAGAGAACAGGCGCGCCTGGCAGATGAACCTCGGCTACGTGCCGCAGCAGATCTACCTCTCCGACGACACGATCGCGGCCAACATCGCGTTCGGCGTCCGCAAGGACCAGGTGGACATGGCTGCCGTCGAGCGCGCGGCGCGCCTGGCGAACATCCACGACTTCATCGTCAGCGACCTGGCCGCGGGTTACGAGACCGTCGTCGGGGAGCGCGGCGTGAGGCTGTCGGGCGGGCAGCGCCAACGGCTGGGTATCGCCCGCGCGCTGTACCACGACCCCTCGGTGTTGGTGTTCGACGAGGCCACCAGCGCCCTGGACGGCGTCACCGAGGAGAGCATCTTCCGCGCGGTCGCCGAGCTGGGCCGGAGCAAGACGATCGTCACGATCGCCCACCGCCTGACGACCGTGCGCGACTGCGACCGGATCTACCTCCTCGACGGCGGTGAGGTCGAGGCCGCGGGCACCTTCGACGAGCTCATGGCCACGAGCGAGCGCTTCAGGGCCATGGCCAACGCGGCGGGTCCGGAGCCGGACGCGCGCGAAGCGGCGGCCGTTTCATGAACGCTCACACACGCAACCGTCACATAGTGGTGGGTCATCCTCGTACCACAATGAACGGACCCGTGAGAGGCTTTCGCCCTCTGCCTCACGTCACCCACCCGAAGCCTCGCCTGAACGGGGCGCCTAAGGCCACATGACTACGGACACCCGGACACAGCCAGCCAGCCGCGCGAGATTGAGCAGGGTGCAGGTGATGAAGCTCGTCCTCGACATGTTCGCGTTCGCGTTGGGCACGGTGGCTGCCTTCCTGCTGCGGCTGGACGGGCTACCCGCCGCCGGCACCCTCCTGCTGGCCGTGGTCGTGTCGTTCGCGCTGAAGGCCTTCGCCTACCGGCTGCTGAACCTGCACAAGCAGTCCTGGAGCAACGTCGCGTTCCGCGACCTGGGCGGCCTGGCCGTGTTGGGCGCGTTCGTGGCGGTGGTGGGCACGCTCGCCCTGCTCGTCGGCGGGCCGGCCGCCGGCATCCCGCGCTCGATCGCCGTCCTCGACGGCACGCTCACGTTCCTGCTGCTGGCGGCGATACGCTCGGCCGCCCGCTACCGTCACGAGCACTACCAGGCCACCGTCATAGGCCCCGACTTCCGCAAGCGCGTGTTGGTGGTGGGAGCCGGCGAGGCCGGTGCCCTGGTCGTGCGCGAGCTGCTGCGCCACCCGGAGACCGGCATGAAGCCGGTCGCGTTCCTCGACGACGACCCCAGCAAGGTGGGTCAGCGCGTGGCCAGCGTGCCGGTGCTGGGCCGCGTGTCGGACGCCGAGAAGGTGATCCCCGAGCGCCAGATCGACGAGGTGCTCATCGCCATCCCCTCCAAGGGCGGCAACGAGGTACGCAACGTCATCGAGCAGGTGCGTCGGGCGCGTCCCAACCTGACCTACAAGATCATCCCCGGCATGTACGAGGTGCTGGCCGGGCGCGTCGACCTGCGGCGGATCCGCGAGGTAGACATCGACGACCTCCTCGGCCGGCCCGCCGTGAAGCTCGACACCGACAGCATCCACGGCTACCTGCGCGGCAAGCGCGTGATGATCACCGGCGCCGGCGGCTCCATCGGCTCCGAGCTGGTGCGGCAGATCTGCCGCTTCGACCCCGCCGACCTGATCCTCTTCGGCCACGGCGAGAACAGCATCTACGCGCTCGAACGAGAGCTCGACCGCGACTGGCCCGAGATCAGGTACCACGGCGTCATCGGCGCCATCCAGAACGGCGCCAGGCTCGACTACGTCTTCAACCGCTACCGCCCCGACGTCGTCTTCCATGCCGCTGCTCACAAGCACGTGCCGCTCATGGAGGAGAACCCGGAAGAGGCGATCTTCAACAACGTCATCGGCAGCCGCAACCTCATCCAGCTCGCGCTCAAGTACGGCGTCTCCCACTTCGTGAACATCTCGACGGACAAGGCGGTGAACCCCACCTCGGTCATGGGCGCCACTAAGCGGTTCGTCGAGTACCTGGTGCAGGACGCGGCCAGGCGCGCCGGCCCGAACCAGAAGTTCGTGTCGGTCCGCTTCGGCAACGTGCTGGGCAGCCGCGGCAGCGTGATACCCATCTTCAAGAGCCAGATCGCAGCCGGCGGGCCCGTCACCGTGACGCACCCCGACATGGTCAGGTACTTCATGACCATCCCGGAGGCCGCCCAGCTCGTCCTGCAGGCCTCCGGCCACGGCAGGAACGGCGAGGTCTACATCCTCGACATGGGCGAGCCGGTGCGCATAGTTGACCTGGCGCGTGACCTCATCCGCCTCTCGGGCCTGCGTCCCGACGTGGACATCCCCATCCGCTTCTCCGGCATGCGGCCCGGCGAGCGGCTGGTCGAGGAGCTGATGACCGAGAAGGAAGAGCGGTCGCAGACCCGCCACGAGAAGATCTTCGTGGCCCGCGCGGAGCCCATGGAGCCCGAGACGCTGTACTCGGCCGTGGAGCAGCTGCAGGACGCCGCCCAGCGCAGCGACCACGAGCGCATCCGCGCCCTGCTGGAGACGTTCCTCGAGGGCTGCCACTTCCAGGTGTCGGTCGACGCCCTGGAGTCCTCGCGCCTCGCCGCCTCGGCTACCGCCGTCTGAGATAGGGCCGCCCGGGCCGACGGCCCGCCGATTCGAGACTCGACCTCTACTGCCTCAAGGCCTCGCGGTAGCGCTCCACCAACAGGTCGTTGAGCTTCTCCGCGTCGAACTCGGCCTCCACCTTGGCGCGCCCGGCCCTGCCCAGGACGGGCCAGGCCGCGGGTCCCTCGATGAGCTCGATCAGACGGCTCGTCAGGGCGGCCACGTCGCCCTCCTCGACCAGGAAGCCGGAGACGCCGTCAGCCACCAGCTCCGGGATCCCGCCGTGCCGCGTGCTGAGCACCGGCATGCCCGAGGCCATGGCCTCCTTGACGACGTTGGGCACGCCCTCGGCGTCGCCGCTCGCGGCGGTGACGCTGGGCGCGATCAGCAAGTGTGACGACGCCATGACCTCCGCCACGGCCCGCGAGTCGAGGTCGCCGCCGGCGAAGCGCACCGCGCCCTCTATCCCGAGCTCGGCGGCCAACGACTTCAGGCGCTCCTCCAACGGACCGCTGCCGACGAGGGTGAGGCGAGCCCTGAGCGAGCCGTCCGGACCCGTTCCCAGGTGCGCCAGAGCCCCCGCGAAGGCGCGCAGAGCATCGGCCACCCCCTTCTTCTCGACGAAGCGACCCACGAACAAAACCTCCGTGGTCTCGTCGGCAGAGCGTCCCCGCGGCGCGAACGCGAAGCGCTTCAGGTCGATGCCGGACCGGTGGACGAAGGTCTTCTCGCTCGGCGCGCCGGCTGCCAGCAGGCGTTCCTTGAGGTCGGTGCTCACCGGCAGGAACAGGGAGCCGCGGGCGAACACGCGGGCGAACGCCTCCGGGTTCCGAGGCAGGTGCGAGGTCGTGTCCGCGCCCCGGAACGACGCCACCAGCCGGCCACGCACCCCACCCAGGGCGAGGAGACGCTCCACGGGCGGGGCCAGATGACCGAACTGGGCGTGCACGATGTCGTAATCGCGCTGCCTGGCGAACGACAGCGCGGTATAGGCGGGCACGAGCGACCAGACCTCCGGGCCCCGCAGGGGGTTGAGCGCGTCCATGACCCCCAGGTTCCAGGACCGGGGCGAGACCAGATGCCTCAGCGCAGTGGTCAGCCGCCTGAGGCGGTCCCTGGGCACGGGGAGGTGCATGTCGCGCTCGCGCAGGCCGTAGGTACTCACCTCGGCGTGCGCGCGCTCGTAGGAGCCCACCGCCAGGGGGTAGAGGTGCACGTCGTGCCCCCTGTCGAGGAGGCCGGTGATCTGGTTGAGGATGAACGTGTTGTGGATCTCGGGGAACACCGGGATCACGAAGGCGATCCGGAGCGCCTCCACTAGCGTGCCAGCGCGTCGCGTCCCATGGCGGCCCGAGTCTGGCGCTTGAGCCCGCCCTTGGCGCGCAGCCAGCGCCGCCTCAGGTCGAACGCCAGCGGCGACGCTACGCCGCCGAAGAGCGCGTTCACCTCGCGATAGGCCCGCCAGCGCTCGGCCGGGTCGGCGATGGCCGAGGCCACGCGGTAGCACTTCTGGCACAGGTAGACGCTGCCTATCCGGCGCAGCTCGTCGCGGCGCTCCGGGAAGCCGTTCTCGATGACCTGCAGCAGGTAGACGGCGTCCTCGGCCCACTGGACCGCCTTCACCGAAGAGCCGCGGTTGTCGTCGTGCCGCCGGAAGCTCGCCAGCACGTCCGGCACCTCGGCGTGGCCGTGCGCCGCCATGAGGTGGACGGTGGCGACCACGTCCTGGTAGAGGCCGTGGGGGCTGTCGAACCGGCCGACTGCCCGCAGGTGAGCCGTGTTGTACAGCGTGGAGGCCAGGTACAGCGGCGTCTGGCGCCGGAACCAGCTCAGCATCACCGCGGCGCCGTCGTTGGTAACCGGCCCGAGGGGGTTCGTGGCCAGCACCTCGCCCGCGGCGCCTATCACACGTGATCCGGTCCTCACCAGGCCAAGCCCGAGCCGGCCGTCGAGGGCCTCAACGCAGCGCGAGACGAACTCGGGGTCGATCAGGTCGTCGTCGTGCAGCAGCAGGAAGAACTCGCCCCTGGCGTTGTCGACGCAGGAGTTGAAGTTCGCGTTGGCGCCGATGTTCTCCGGGTGCCTGACGTAGCGCAGCCGCTCATCACCCAAGCCCGAGACGTACTCGTCCGTGCCGTCGGTCGAGGCGTTGTCGCACACCACGACCTCGAGGGCCTCGTAGTCCTGCGCCAGGGCGCTCGCCAGGGCCTGGGGGAAGTAGCCGTTCCGCCGGTTGTAGGTCGGGATCCCGATCGTGATGAGCGGCTGCACGAGACAAGGGTACCGGTAACGACGGGCGCGGTCCGGGGTACCCCTCACTTACCGGCCCCCGGCCACGGGCCTCGGATCACCCGTGTGCGACCTCCGGCCCACGGCCCGGCCCTTGAACGCCGGCCTGGGACCGTCACACGTTGTCATGAACCGCCCGACTATCATGCCGTGGTGGCTGCACCGCTCACGACCGGTGCCGGATCTCTCCCGGCCGTGGTGGTCTCCTTCTCCGCGATACGCGGGTTCGTGCTACGCGTGCTGGTCATCGCGCTGGTCATCGGCGTCCCCGCCGCCATCGTCACGTTCATGGTGAGCGGTCGGAGCACGCCGCTGTACCTGGCGGACGCCACGCTGCTCATCCCGCTGGCTCAAGGGCCCATCGACCTGCCGGGCGAGGTGCCTGCAGCGGTGGAGCCGATGATGGCCGCGGCCTACGGGCCAGTCCTCAAGAGCCGGACGGTCCTCGAGGACGCCTACGCCCGCCTCGCCGGCCCCGACGCTCCCCCGCCCACGGCCCGCGAGCTGGCCGCTTTCCGGGACAGCATCCGCTTCCAGTTCGAGGAGAGGAAACGCTCGACGTTGATATTCGTCGACGTCGAGGGACCTTCCCCAGCGGCCGCGATCGACAGGGCGAACGCTTTGGCGGCCGCGCTGGTCGCCTGGGACGACGCTCGCGCGCTGGCCGACGCCAACAGGGGCGTGGAGGCCGTCGAGTCACAGATCGAGGCCATCGAGGCCGAGCTCGTGCGGCTGCGGGCCAGCGGCAGCCGCGCCAACCTCCCACAGATCGCCAACCTCTCCGTGGTGGCGGCGAACCTGCGGCAGCAGGCCGCCGTCGCCAGGGCCGCCGCCGTGAGCTCGCGCGGCAACCTCGAGTTCCTGGTGCCGGCGTCGCGCAGCTTCCTGATCGAGCCGAGCCCAGTAGTCGACGCAGCGGTTGTGCTGGCCCTCGTGACCGTCATGGCCATGGTCGTCCTGCTGGTTCGCGCCGGCCTGAACCGCCGCGTGAACGGTGTCGCGGGCTTGGCGGAGGTCACCGGGCTGCCGGTGCTGGCGGACCTGACCGGCGGGGCTACCGGGCGAGCGGCCGGCACGAGGCCCGACAGGTTCGGCCCGGGGCGGCCAGACGGCAGGGAGCTCAGCTACCTCAAGGCCCACCTGGACCGCATGCTCATGGGCGGCGAGGTGCTGGTGGCGGGGCTCACCGACAACACCGCCGCCGCGCGGGTCGCCACCGCGCTGGACACGTTGTTCTCGGCACCCGGTTCGACCACGACCGTGACGGTGGGCCCGTGGCTGCTGGGCTCCGGTGACGCCCTGGAGCGCGCTACCGAGGCCGACGCCGTGCTCATCGTGGCGGACCCCAAGGAGACGATCCGCGCCGACCTGAGGCGCGCGGTCCAGTGGTTGGGCAGGTCGTCCGCCAACGTGATGGGGATCGTGGCGGCCAGCGCCAGGAGCGCCAGGTAGGCGTGCGGGTCCTCGTCACCGGCGGCGCCGGTTTCATCGGCTCGCACCTCGTGGAGCGCCTGCTGGGCAGCGGCCATGAGGTCAGGGTAATCGACGACCTCTCCACCGGCACGAACGTGGGCCTCCTGGCCGATCTGGGCGTGGAGCTGGTCCGCGGCGACGTCGCCGACGCTGCCGCGGTCACCCAGGCACTGCGCGGCTGCGACGCCGTGGCCCACCTGGCGGCCGTTGCCTCGGTCGTGGCCTCCATGGAGAGGCCGCTAGAGACGCTGCGCTCCAACGTCACCGGCGCCGTCACGGTGTTCCAGGCGGCCGCCACCCAGGGTGTGAGGCGCGTCGTCTTCGCCAGCTCCGCCGCCGTCTACGGCTCGAACCAGGACCTGCCACTGAGCGAGGACGCCCGCGAGATGCCGTTGTCCCCGTACGCTACCGACAAGCTGACCGGCGAGCACTACCTCGGCCACTTCCACAGGTCGGGCGCCTTCCGGGGCCACGCGTTCCGCTTCTTCAACGTCTACGGACCCAGGCAGGACCCCAGCAGCCCCTACTCCGGCGTCATCAGCGTGTTCCTCGACCGCGCCTCGCAGGGGCTGCCGCTCGTCGTGCACGGTGACGGCGGCCAGACGCGCGACTTCGTCTTCGTGAAGGACGTGGTCGACGTGATCACGAAGGCTCTCGAAGGCGCCGGTGGCGAAGACGCCGCGCTGCCGGTCACCAACATCGGCA
>JBDZWC010000249.1:0-1536 GCA_040256005.1 Deinococcaceae bacterium
GCGCCGAGGGGTTACCGCGGAGGCATCGATCCCGGGCAGCAGTAGGCGCTATCCTGACCTTCTCTCCAGGGGCGCTACGGAGGAAGCATGAGCCAGTCGCGAGCCGAGAACGACCTGCGGATCGATTACATCGAGCTGAACGTGGATGACGTGCCGGCCGCCAAGCGGTTCTACGGGGACGTGTTCAGCTGGGAGTTCACGGACTACGGACCCACGTACTGCGAGTTCCGCGACGGTCGCATGACAGGCGGCTTCAACGGCGAGCGGAAGCCCCAACCGGGCGGCCCGCTGGTGATCGTCTACGCCGTGGACCTGGAGGCGGTCGAAGCAGCGGTACAGGGCGCAGGCGGAAGGATCGTCGAGCCTATCTACTCGTTCCCCGGCGGCAGGCGCTTCCACTTCGCCGATCCCAGCGGGAACGTGTTGGCGGTCTGGTCCGACAGTTGACCCCTACTGGCCTCTCAGCCTGAGGCGCTCCCGCATCGAGTGGTCGTCTATGTACTCGAACCACTCCGTGACCGTCAGCGGACCCAGGTCGTTGTGGGGGATTGTGACAGCGAGGTCCACGTCCTCCTGGCGCGCCATCTCACGCGCCAAGGCGATGGACTCCTGCCGCGTCCGAGCGAACGCCTCCTGCAGGTCCTCGAGCGATGAGCCCTCCGGCCCCCTGAAGGGCCGGTAGGAACCGAGCTCGGTGGGTGGGTGGCGCCACTGTCTTATTCGATCGAGGCTCCACCGCTCGATGCCAACCCAGTGGTTGATGGCCTCGCGGTTCCAGGCGGAGTCGGCCGCGCCGAGGATGCGCGGCATGAGCGCGTCGCGCGAGGCCGTCAACTGGTCCGCGAGCTGGTCGAGCGTCTTGCCATCGGCCCTCGCTCTGACCCTGCGCCTCAAGTACGCCCCGATGAGCCTCTGCATGACTCCCATGACTGCGGCTACTCTAGGTCACCCGGCGGGCACGTCCGGCACCGGATGACGCCGCGCCCAAGACAGCTCGGAGGGCCCGCATGAAGACGGTGTACTACACGGCGACGTCCCTCGACGGCTACATCGCGACGCCGGAGGACTCCCTCGACTGGCTCCTCCAGTTCAGCGACGAGGATCCCACCTACGCCGAGTTCATAGCCGACATCGGCGCCGTGGCCATGGGCAAGTCCACGTACCTGTGGCTGCTCAACCGGCACCGCGCGACGAAGGGCGACGCGCCCTTCGAGTGGTACTACACGCAGCCGTCCTGGGTGTTCTCGTCCACCCAGTTGGAGCCGCCCGTGAACGGGGACGTGCGGTTCGTGCGCGGCGACGTGAGGCCGGTGCACGAGCAGATGGTCGCGGCCGCCGGCGGCAAGGGCGTCTGGCTGGTCGGGGGTGGCGAGCTGGTGGGCCAGTTCCACGACCACGGCCTGCTGGACGAGATCGTCGCGACGATCGCACCGGTGACGTTGGGGTCGGGTAAGCCCCTCTTGCCCAGGCGGATCGACGTACCGCCCATGGAGCTCGTGAGCGTGAGGCAGGTCGGTGTCTTCGCCCAACTCACGT
>JBDZWC010000250.1:0-1531 GCA_040256005.1 Deinococcaceae bacterium
CCACGGTGTTGCGCGACATGACGCCGGGGATCCAGATCGGCGGGTGCGGGTCCTGGTAGGGGCGCGCCCACGGGTTCACGTAGCGGTAGTTGTAGTGTTCGCCCTCCCAGCGGAACGGGCCGGGCCGCGTCCAGGCGGAGACGACGAAATCGTGCGCCTCCTGGAAGCGCTCCCAGTTGAACGGCGGCTGGGCGTTATGGGCGACGCTCTCGCGACCGGTGCCGCGCACCCAGCCGGTGACGAGGCGGCCACGCGAGATCATGTCGATCTCTGCGAGCATTTCAGCGAGCCAGAGGGGGTCATCCCAGATGGGCAGGACGTTGCCGAGCAGGACGATCTTGGCGTTCTGCGTGATGCGCGCGAGGATGGCGGCTTCGATGTTCATGACACCGCCCATGCAGAACGGCGTGCTGTGGTGCTCGTTCAGCATGAGGCCGTCGAAGCCGATGGAGTCGGCGTAGACCTTCTCATCCAGGTAGCGGTTGTAGAGTTCGGCCCCGATCTTGGGGTCATAGGAGCCGTTGCTCATCGACAGGTCTTCGAGCGCGCGGCCGGTGGCGCCGAAGTAGCCGGAGTTCGGGTCCTGGTAGGGGCGTTCGGTGAAATACCCAATGAACATGTCGTGTCCCTCCGAAGAAGCGATTAGCTCTTGATGAAGTCGCCGATGAGGGCGGCGACGCGGGCCGGCTCCTCGTATTCGACCAGGTGGCCGGCGCCCGCGATAACTTCGAGGCGGGCGTTGGGCAGGGCGCGCTCGTATTGCCGCCCACAGACCACCGGGACGACCTGGTCCTGTTCGCCCCAGATGATGAGGGCGGGGACCTGCACTTCCTTGAGGAGCGGCGCGAGCCTGCGGTTGAACATGTAGGGCTTCCAGGTGAGGCGAGCCGTCATCTCGCGGCTGAAGTCCCAGAGCTGCTTCATCTCCGGGGCCATCTTCTCGCCGAACACGTCGACGTACGCTGACTCGCTGCTGAAGCCCGCCTTCACGTACTGGTCGAAGTCGACCATCATCTCGTCGAGGATTTCGCCTTCGTCTGGCTGGAGGCCGGCGGCGCCGACGAGGACGAGGTGGCTGAGACGGCCCGGGTTCATGGTCGCGAACTCGGCAGCGACGAAGCCGCCAAAGCCAAAGCCGGCGAGTGCCACCTGCCCGAGCCCAAGCTTATCGAACGCCTGGCCGAGCAGGATCGCGAGGTCGCGCGGCTCACGCGCCCAATCCGGGCGCGTCGATTGGCCGTAGCCCGGCATGTCGGGCACATAGACCTCCGCGCTTTCGGCGAGCTGATCGTGGACGGGCAGCCAGCCGGGACTCCCGGTCGAATGGTGGAGTGTGACGAGCGGGCTGCCACTCCCGCCTTTGAGGTATCGCAGCGTGAGTCCTGCGCATTCCAGGGTTTGGTCGTTCCAGGTTTGGGTCGCTACGGGCACTGAACCTCCTCCCTCTCTTGGGGCCAGTTGTCCCCCTCGGCGGGTACAATACACGATTCACGGGGTGTTGTATCGGGCCGGTGAATTTCTTGCATAGAGC
>JBDZWC010000035.1:0-24357 GCA_040256005.1 Deinococcaceae bacterium
TGGCCTTCGAGCTGGCGCGGCGTAGCGTGCGAGTCGTGCTGCTGGAGGGCGGCCAGGGGCCGACAGGCGGCTCGACGGTGCCGACCGCGCTCCTGAACCCCCACCGCGGCCGGACGGCCCGCGCGCGCCCATCGGACCTTGCCGGCCTGAGGGCGACATGGCGTCTGGTCGAGGAGCTTCAGGCGCGGGGTCTCGCTCACGGGGCCCGTCGCTCCGGCGTCGTGCGCGTCGCCTCGAACGCCCGCCAGGCCAAGCTCTGGGGAGGGCTGGCGGCGGTGAACGGGGGCACCCGCTGGCTCGAGCCGGCGGACGTACCGCCCAGCGTCAACGCGCCGTTCGGCGCCCTCCACGTGCTGGACGGCGGCTTCGTGGACACCCGGACGTTCCTCTCGGCGGTCACGCGCGCCGCCGTGCAGGAGGGGGCCGAGTTCCTCACCTCGACGCGGGTCAGTGGGATAAGGGAGTCGGGCGCAGGGCTCGAACTCGAGGTCGTAGAGGAGCGACCGGAGGACCCGGGTACCGGCCACCCGGGCACCGCCCTCGCTGACCAGGCGCCGACAGACAGGGTCTTCGCCCGGCGCGTCGTGCTCTGCGTGGGCGCCGGCTCGGCTCCGCTGGGCTGCCGCCTCCCCCGCCTGGGAGCCGAGGGCGGCGTCGCGGCCGTGCTCGAGCCACCCGCCCACGCCGCCGAGCTGGCCGGGCTGACCCCGCTGGCCGGCGCGGTGAACGCGGCGTTCCTGCCGGGCAGCGTGGTCGTGACCGGTGGCTCGCTGCCGCCCGAACGCCCCGACCAACGGTCGCTCCACGCCGCGGCGCTGGGTCTCCGGGACGCGCTGAGCTGGTCGGTACCGGCTCTCGCCGACGGGGCGCTGCGGTCGGTCTGGTTCGGGGTCAGGTCGCGGCGGCCGAGCGGCACGCCCGTCGTGAGGCGACTGGGGCCGCGAGTGACCTACTACGGCGGACTGGCCGGCCGCGGCTTCCTGTGCGCCGCCGAACTGTCGGCTGATCTGGCCCGGCGCCTCACGGCCTAGTGACCGAGACGCTTCTTGAGCGGGCGACACGCGCCAAAGCAGCGAGGACCTCAGCCCGCGACGGGCTCCTCGATGTGGTACAGGTCGTCGGCCAGGCGGAAGAGCATCTCCTTGGTGAAGAGGCGCTTGCCCTCGGCCAGACCCTGGCCGTCCGGCGCGAGCGTGAGCTTCCGGTAGACGTGGCTGTCGTACGGATGGAGCACGACCTCCTTGAACACCGACTTGCGCTGGCTCGCGTTGGCCATGAGCACCGGCTTCCCCGTGCTGGGGTCCGACAGGCTGGCGACCATGATCGTGGTCGGCAGGTCGTACGGCCGGTGCATGCGGTAGATGTAGTCGGTGAAGTCGGCCTCCTTGGTGAAGGGCACACCCCTGCTGTCTGCGTACTCGCGCATCCAGTCGAGCAGCTCTGCCCATGCGCGGTAGAAGGCGGCTTGCCGGTCATCCATGAGGCTGAGTGTAGCGCGGGGCACGGCCGTCGCCGCAGGCCGAAGGGTCGCGAAGGCGACGGGAGGTGCTCAGAGCCCGTAGCGGGTCCGAAGGAGGACGTCGAGGGGCTCCATGCCACCTACCGCCGGCACGCCGTACTCGTGCGCGTCTCGGTCGGATCCTATGAGCACCGCCGGCATCCCGTGGTCGAGCGCGCCCTTCACGTCCCCAACGGGGTCGTTCCCTACCATCAGCGTCGCGGAGGGTTGCGACTCCAGCCCCGTGCAGGCCAGAGCGAAGACGCGCGACGCCGGCTTGCGGGCCGCCACGTCGCGGTCGCCCGAGATGATCACGGCCCTGAAGTGACGCTCGAAGCCGAGCGCGCGCAGGGCGGCGCGCTGCATGTCCTCCGGGCCGTTGCTGATCAACGCCAGCTTCACGCCCTTGGAATCCAGCCGCTCCAGCAGCTGCGCGGCGCCGGGAGCGCGCCTGACCTCTGAGGCGTACTGCTCGAGGATCTGCTCCACGAGGTCGCTCAGGCCCGGCGCCTGGCGCTGCTCCAGGCGGTCGAGGGTGCGGACGAGGACGGTCTGCAGGTCCAGCGGGCCCTCGCGACGCAGCTCCTGCTGCACGATGCCGGCGAACTCGTTCATCGAGCACTGCTCCAGCCCCAGCGCGCTGCGCGCGACGGCCAGCAGCCCGGCGAAGTCGCCGCCGTAGCCCCCCAGCGTGCCGTCCAGGTCGAAGCAGACCGCGTCTATCACCTTGGAAAGCCTAACCGCTGGGGCAGCAGGGGACCCGCGGTATGCTGGGCGTTCGTGTCTGCCGACGAGCTACTGGCCCCTCTGAACGAAGAACAGCGCGCTGCGGTCGCCCATTTCCAGGGTCCGGCCCTCGTCCTGGCCGGAGCGGGCTCGGGCAAGACGCGCACCGTCGTGCACCGCATCGCCTACCTGCTGGCCGTGCACGACGTGCTCCCGCAGCAGGTGTTGGCGGTGACGTTCACGAACAAGGCGGCCGGCGAGCTCAAGGAGAGGGTGGAGGCGCTCATCGGCACGCCGGGTCGGGACCTGTGGGTCTCCACCTTCCACTCCGCATGCCTGAGGGTGCTGCGCACGTACGGCGAGCGCATCGGCCTCAAGCCCGGCTTCGGGATCTACGACGACGGCGATCAGCTCGATCTCCTCAAGGAGGTCATAGGAGGTCTCACCGGCCTGGCCGACACCAACCCCAGGACGTTCCGCGCGCTCATCGACCGCGCCAAGTCGAACCTGTGGACGCCCGCCGGCATGCGCGAGCAGGGCGAGAAGGTCTGGGGGCGCTTCGTCGCCGGCCTCCCCCTCCAGACGGTCGCCGACGTCTACGCGCGCTACCAGGAACGTCTGGCGGCGGCCAACGCCGTGGACTTCAACGACATCCTGGGACGCACAGTGGACCTCTTCGACGAGCATCCCGACGTGCTGCAGCGTGTGCAGCAGCGGGCCGTGTTCATCCACGTCGACGAGTACCAGGACACGAACGCCGCCCAGTACCGACTAACCCAGCAGCTGGCCGAGACCTACGGCAACCTCATGGTCGTCGGGGACCCAGACCAGAGCATCTACGCCTTCAGGGGCGCGGACCTGCGCAACATCCTCGACTTCCGGCGCGACCACCCGGAGGCGAAGGTGTACCGGCTGGAGCTGAACTACCGCTCGGTGGGCAGCGTCCTGTCGGTGGCGAACGCGGTCATCGAGCACAACCAGGGCCGCATCGAGAAGGTGCTCAAGCCGGTCAAGGGCGACGGAGAGAAGGTCAAGCTCTACCGAGCCGCCGACCACCGCGCCGAGGCCGACTTCGTGGCGCGCACGATCGAGAGGCGCAAGGCGGAGCTAGGTCTCCCCTACCAGGCGTTCGCGGTCCTGTACCGCACCAACTCGCAGTCACGCGTGATCGAGGAGTCGCTACGCCGGGCCGGCATCCCCGCGCGGATCGTGGGCGGCGTGGGCTTCTACGACAGGCGCGAGGTGAAGGACGTCCTCTCGTACGCGCGCGCGGCGATCAACCCGGCTGACGACGTGTCCTGGCGGCGGGTGCTGTCGCGCCCCCGGCGCGGCATAGGAGGCACCACGGAGCAGAGGCTCGTCGCCTGGGCCGGCCGCCACGGGGTGCCCTTCTCCGAGGCCCTGCGTCGGGCGGAGGACGTCGTGGCTGGAACGCCGGCCGTGAAGCGCGCCCAGGAGTTCGTGCAGCTCATGGACGACCTCTCGCGCCAGGCGGACGAACTGCCCGCCGCATCCTTCCTCGCCGCGGTCGTAGACCAGACCGGTTACGCCGAGGCGTTGCGGAAGGAGGCGACCCACGAGGCCGAAGGGCGGCTGGAGAACCTCGAGGAACTCGTCAGCGCCGTCACGGAGTGGCAGGAGGAGAACCAGGGCAGCATCGCCGACTTCCTCGACGAAGCGGCCTTGCTGGCCAGCGTGGACGACCGCGCGGTCAAGGCCGCCAACGGCGAGGTCGAGGACGACAGCGTGACGCTCATGACGCTTCACAACGCCAAGGGGCTCGAGTTCCCCATCGTGTTCCTGATCGGGCTCGAGGAGAACCTCATCCCGCACCGCAACACGACCAGCAGCCTCCAGGAGCTCGAGGAGGAGCGCAGGCTGCTCTACGTCGGCATCACCAGGGCACAGGAGGAGCTCTACCTGGTTCACGCCGAGTCGCGCCTGACCTTCGGCCGCACCGAGCCCACGAGGCCCAGCCGCTTCCTGGAGGACGTGCCACGCGCGCTCCTGCTGGAGACCGACGTCTTCGGTCAGGAGTTGGCCAGCGGCCCGTCACCGTCGAAGTTCGCCCGCGACGTCTGGCGGCCGCCAGTGGCGGTGCAGCCGTCGCGACGCTCTGCGGGTGCCGAGGACGACCTGGTGACGTTCAGGGGAGGCGAGCGCGTGAAGCATCCCAAGTTCGGCACCGGCACGGTCGTGGGGCTCTCCGGCGAGGGTGCGCGCACCGAGATCACGGTCGTGTTCGAGGGCGCCGGCGCCAAGCGACTCCTGCTCAAGTACGCCAGCCTGGCCCGGGCCTAGGCGCCGCGGGTTCCTCGTTCTGGCTCGTGCGGGCCGTGCCGTGTGTCGGCCTGTCCGTCCCGTACCCCGCGACACGTAGCACTGCCTCGGCGCCCCGGAGTGGACCCAGGAACGCCCCGGCGGAGCCATCGTTACGGGCTCGCGGCCCCCTCGGGAACGGCCCGTCGCCGATGTTATAGTTCCGCGAGATCCGATCCCTTGGGAGGCCGAGGGCGGCGCCCCAGCAGTTCCGGGCGCCGGTTCCTGGAGGAGGGACCACAGCGTGAACGCCAAAGCCATCCTGGTGACGTCTGGCAAGGGCGGTGTGGGCAAGACGACCACCACGGCCAACGTCGGTGCCGCGTTGGCCCGGCTCGGCGAGAAGGTCTGCGTCGTGGACACCGACGTCGGCCTGCGCAACCTCGACGTCGTCATGGGGCTCGAGGGGCGCGTGGTCTACGACCTCATCGACGTCTTCGAGGGCCGGTGCAAGCTCAAGCAGGCCCTGATCCGCGACAAACGGGTCGACAGCCTGTACCTGCTGGCCGCCTCCCAGACCCGAGACAAGAGCGCGCTCTCCGAGTCCCGCATGCAGGAGACGGTGCGCCTGCTCCTCGAAGAAGAGGGGTTCGACAGAGTGCTCATCGACAGCCCGGCCGGCATCGAGTCCGGCTTCCAGACGGCTGCCAGCGCCGCCGACGGCGCCGTGGTCGTGGTCAACCCCGAGGTCTCCAGCGTGCGCGACGCCGACCGCATCATCGGCCTGCTCGAGGCGCGCGAGATCTCGGAGGTGCGCCTGATCATCAACCGTCTGCGCCCCGACATGGTCAAGCGTGGCGACATGCTCGAGGTCGAGGACGTCCTCGAGATCCTCGGCGTCAAGCTCATCGGGATCGTGCCGGAGGACGAGCGCATCCTGGTGTCAACGAACATCGGTAACCCGGCGTCGCTGGACGACAACACCAAGCTGGGAGCCGGCACCGCCTTCCGCGACATCGCCAAGCGGATACGCGGCGACGACGTCCCCTACCCGAGCCTCGAGCCACAAGGCGGGTTCCTGGCCGGACTCAGGCGCCTGTTCGGGGGTGCCTGATGTTCGGCATCTTCCGCCGTCGTAAGTCCAAGGACGAGCTCAAGGAGCGCCTCAAGCTGGTCCTGTCCTACGACCGGGCGAAGCTCTCCCCCGGCAACGTGGAGCAGCTGAAGAAGGAGCTCCTCGGGGTGATCCAGAAGTACTTCCCTGCCGGCGAGAGCGACTACGACGTGCGCGTCGAGCAACAGGGCGAGCGCATGATCCTGATCGCCAACCTGCCGGTGAAGGGCTCGGCCGGCTAGGCGCGCCGCGGTGACGACCTAGGGGCAGGTTCTAACGGGTCTCTGCTACCCTCGCCGAAGATGAGTTCCCGGCAGTACCTCATCGCCGACCCTGACGCCGGGCAACGTCAGTTGCTTGACCTGCTGCTCGCCGACGGTGAGACCAACATCGCCGCCGTTGAGAACGCCAGGCAGACCCTGGAGTTCCTGCGCAGCAACACCCCGGCGCTGGTCGTGTTGGCCTACGAGCTACCCGACATGCCGGGCACCGAGGTGTGCGAGCGCCTCAAGCTGGTGGCGCGCCTGCAGCGGGTACCGGTGATCGTGACGGTAGACCCGCAGGACTCCCTGGGCGTACCGGAGGAGCTGAGGCAGCGGGCCGAGGAGGCAGGTGTGGACCTCCTGGTGCCCAAGCCACTGGGAGACAAGGCCCTCAGGGACCGCGCGAACCGGCTCATCCAGATGGGCGTGGACGGCCGCAACGCCGCCCCATCCACCCGTCCACGTAAGGACACGGGCGTCATCGAGGCCTCCTTGAAGGAGCTCGAGGACCGTCAACGGGGAGCCGGCGTGGAGGTCGATGCCAAGGCGAAAGTCAGACCGGCCGACGACGGCGACCTCAAGGAGCTGGAGCGGCTCCGCGAGGAGAACGCGAAGCTCAAACGGCGGGTCGTGAGCCAGCTCGACGCGATCGAGAAGCTTCAGGCCGAGCTGGACGAGATCAAGCAGAAGGGCGCCAGACGAGGCGGTATCTTCGGCCGCCGGCGCGGAGAGTAGTCCAGCGCTCCCGAAGCCCTGAGAACCTACTTACTTCGCGGCGAGTCGGTCAAGCGTCGCGCAGGTGGGCCGACGCCCAGCTGCGGATCGCGGTGATCACGCGCTCGAGGCCGAGCCCCGCCTCGGTGAGCGAGTAACTGCAGCGGCCGCCGGCCTGCCCCGGCTCCTTGTGCAGCACCCCCAGGTCCTCCAGCCTCGCCAGGCGCTGTGTGAGAGTCGTCGGGTTGCAGCCGCCCACCAGCCTGCCGAGCTCGTTGAACCCCTTGGGCCCGTCCAACAGCGCGTGGACGATGTGCAGCACCCACTTCTCCTGCAGTACCTCGATGCCTTCTCCGGCCGCGCACTCCCGCAGGTTCCGGGCGCCGTTGCGGCCGCGCACCCCCAGCGCCGCACCGCCGACCGCCTTGCCCGGCACGCCTTCGCGTTCCGCTTGGCGGTCGCTCGCGGCCAGCCCAGCAGGGGCGGTCGCGAGGTCGCTTGGCTCTCTCCTGGCCACCGCGAAGACTCTACCACCGGACCGAGGAACGCCGTCTAGCACAGCCGACAGGCCGCCCGAAAGGGTCATGCCTCACTAAGGGACCGGCTGCGGCCGGTGCTAGACTCGCCTCGTAGAGGCGCGCGCCTCGCAGTGAGCGACCGAAGGGAGCGCCATGAACATCTACCAGTTGATCGGCCGCAACCTCGAAGTGACTGACGCCATGCGCGCGTACGCCGAGGAGAAGCTCTCGAAGCTCGACAGGTTCTCGAACCAGATCGTCGACGCGAGCGTCGTGATGTCCTACGACAGTCGCCAGGGTGCGGCGAACCCTGCCAAGGTCGAGGTCCAGGTGAACCTGCCCAACGGCATCATCCGGGCCGAGGAGAGCGCCCAGGACACCTACGCTGCCGTCGACCTCGTGGTCGACAAGCTCGACCGGCAGCTCAAGCGCTTCAAAGGGCGGATGCTGGCCCGGCGCGCCGAGGCCGCCCCACCGCCGCCGGAGGCGGTGCCCGCCCAGGCACCGGCCGCGCAGGAGGAGGAGCCGGAGTCAGACGGCCCCAGCATCGTGCGGGTCAAGCGCCACGTGATGCGCCCCATGGCCCCGGAGGACGCTGCCCTCCAGATGGAGGCGCTCGGGCACACATTCTTCGTCTTCCACAACCTGGACACGGACCTCATCAGCGTGATCTACCGCCGTGAGGACGGCGACTACGGGCTCATAGAGCCGGCGCAGAGCTGAGGCTAGGGCCAGCTCCAAGGTCGGCCAGCTTCCGCTCAGCCGCGGACGGCGCCACGACGCCGCGGCGAGACCAGCAGGTACGCCCAGGCCAGGCCGAACGCGAAGCCGCCCACGTGGGCCCACCAGGCCACACCGCCTTCCTGCACGGGCGCTCCCAACGAGGCCCCGGCCTGGAAGACCTGCAACAGGGCCCAGTACCCGATGAACACCCAAGCGGGCAGCCACCACATGTAGAAGCGCGGCATCGGGAAGAGGAAGGACAGGAGCAGCCAGGGCACGAACAGGGGCGCCACGAACGTCATCACGCGCTGCCGGGGGAAGATCGCGAAGTAAGCGCCAAGGACCGCGCTGATGGCACCGGACGCCCCGATGAGCGGCACCAGGGAGGCGCCGGCGAAGAGGCTGTGCACGAGCGTGGCGAAGGCGCCACCCACCAGGTAGAACACCAGGAAAGGCAAGCGCCCCAGCCGGTCCTCGACGTTGTCGCCGAACACCAGCAGGAAGATCATGTTGGACAGCAGGTGCCCCCAACCACCGTGCAGGAAGAGGCTCGTGAAGAGGCTGGTGAGCTCTGCGGCGGGTGACTGGCGGAAGAGGCCGGGCACGAACCCCTGGTCGAAGACGAAGGCGAGCTGCTCTCGACCCGGCAGCGACAGGGTGTAGAGGAAGGCCAGCACGTTCACCGCGACGATCGCCCAGGTCAGGTACGGTCGCCCGTGGACCGGGTTGGCGTCCCGGAGCGGTATCAACGGCTAAAGGACCTCAACCTCGCCGGGTCGCCAGCTCTTGCTGCTGCCTCAGCTTCACGACCACGCCGGCATCCACGTGGCCCCTCACGCTGGCCCCGTGGTAGATCACCGTGCCCCTGCCCACCAAGGTGCCGGGGGCCAAGACGGCGTTGCAGCCCACCGAGACACCGTCCCCGACGGCTGCCCCGAACTTGCGTAACCCCGTACGGACGTCACCGGAGACGATCTCGTCACCGAACGCCTTGAAGTTGGCCACCTTGACCCCCGCCCCGAGGTTGACGTCGTGTCCGAGGATGCTGTCGCCGACGTAGTTGAAGTGGGGCGCCTTGGCGCCGCCCAGGAAGAGCGAGCGCTTGACTTCACTGGCGTGCCCCACCTTGGCCCCCGGGCCGAGCACGACAGGTCCCCTCAGCCTGGCAGCGTGCCCCACCTCGGCCCCCTCTGCGAGGTAGACGGGTCCGGTCAGGTAGGCGTGTGGCCCTACCTTGGCCCCCTTCGCCATGTAGAGCGGGCCATCCACCACCGCGGTGGGGTGCACTTCACCGCGTTGATCTACGAGCCCGCCGCCCAACTCGTCGAGCCGGGCCAAGGCGAGCCACGGCAGGTCGTCGGCCAGCAGCGCGCGTAGCTCATCGGGCACGAGCTCGAGGTCGAAGAGATCGGCCGTGGTCAGCATGAGCCAGTGTAGCCAGAGCCCACCGCCGTGAGGCGCGTCATGGGCCACTGCCAGCCGGTCATCGGGCGCGCCGCGAAGGTAGAATCCGCCGTGCTGCACGTCGTGTTCAACCCCGTGGCCGGCCGCGGCCGAGCGCGCGCCGCCCTGGATGAGCTGGTGAGGCAGCTCGAGGCGGCCGGCGCCGAGCATGCGCTGCACGTGACCACGGGTCCGGGTCATGCGGTCGAGCTGGCCGCTGCGACGCCCGCCGGAGCGACGGTCGTCGCGGTAGGCGGCGACGGCACCGTCCACGAGGTCGTCACCGGTCTGGTACGGGCGGAGGGCGGCCGGGCCGTGACCTCCCGGTGTCTCGGCGTCGTGCCAGTCGGTTCCGGCGACGACTTCGCCCACGCCCTGGGCCTGCGCAGGGGCGACGTGCCGGCCGCCGTGCGGACGTTGTTGGCCGGCGCGCGTGAGCGCGTGGACCTGGGCATGGTCAACGGCGCCCCCTTCGCGAACGCGTTCAGCACCGGCTTCGATGCGGACGTCGCTAGCCGCCTCGACGACGCGCCGGGCTTCCTGAAGGGGCTGGCCGCGTACCTCTACGCCCTGGTCATCAGCCTCGGGTCCGCCCGCTCGGTACCCGCCAAGGTCGTGCTCGACGGCATTGACGCGGGCGTGGGCACCGCGCTGCTGGTCGCGGCCCAGAACGGTCCGCGCACGGGCGGCAGCTTCCGGTACGCCCCGGACGCGGTTCCGGACGACGGCCTGCTCGACGTCGTGGTAGCCCGCGACCTGGGGCTGCTCGGGACGTTGTCCGTGTTGCCCCGCGTGATGATGGGCACGCACCTGACGCACCCCAAGATCGAGCTCAGGCGTGCGCGCCGCGTCGAGATCGAGTGGGTGCAGCCGCGCAGGGCCCACGCGGACGGGGAGTCGGCCGGCAGGTCCGAGAGGTTCGTCGTCGAACTGCTCCCCGGAGCGCTGACGGTCATCCGCTGACGACGCCCCGTGGGTAGCAGCGCTGCCCAGGAACGAGAAGACCCCGCCTCCTTGCGAAGGCGGGGTCTCTCACTACCGCGGCCCTAGAGCCGCCGGCTACTCAGTCGAGGTCGACCGTGTAGGCGATCGAGAAGGCCTGGGCCGAGGAGAGAACACCGTTGTTGTTGTTCTCGTACGTGCCATAGGCGAACTCGAGGTCGTAGTAGTTCCAGATGACCTCGTAGCCCGAGGTGCTCTGGGTGCCCGTGCCGTTCACGTCGCCACCGCTGATGTCGGTTGCGAAGTCGCCAGCGCCGCGAGTGTTCGTGACGTTGTTGACGTTCGTGCCGGTGTACGAGCCGTACTTGGCGGTCAGCGTGCTGTGATCGAAGATGAACTGGTTCAGGACCAGCCCGACGCTCCACTGCAGTTCGCTGGCCGTGTAGACGGCAGCGTCCGTGTAGGACGTGCTGCGGTAGTTCACCGCACCTACGAGGCTCGGCTGCAGGTAGACGTTGAGCGGATCGGTCATGAGACCAGCCCCGACCTTCAGCTCCGTGTAGTCAACGCTGCCGGCGTCGGCGTCGTTGTCCATCGTGTAGCTGGCGTACGGGGTGAGCGTGACGATGGAGACCGTGAGGTCCATGTCGGCGCTCACTTCGAGCAGCGTGCGGCTGAAGTCGGCGTCGAGCTGCGAGTAGCTCGCTTCGAGGTTCAGCCCGCTGATCAGGGCGTTGTCGGCGGAGCCGTCATGGGTCAGGCTCACACCGAAGCCGGTGTTGTAGTTGCTGTCGCGCTCGACGTCGGCGCCGGCGAGGGCCACCTGGGCCTCGTTGGCATCGACGTACGTGCGGACATCGTCCACGACCGTGCCGTTCACCGAGGCCTGGTGGAAGAAGCCACCGAGGGCGAAGCCGGCGAACAGGTCGGCGCTGGCATCGACACCGAAGGCCATCACGCTGTCGCCAGCGGTCGTGCCGTAGGAGTCGAAGTAGGCGTCGAGGTCGAGGATGAAGAGCGCCAGGCTGGCGTCCACGCCGAAGCCGGTCTGGTCTTCAGCGAAGGGGAAGCCGTTGGCCGAGGCGCCCAGGTTGTAGCCGTTCGCCGTCCACATGTCGCCGATCGAGCGGTAGTTCGCCGACAGCGAGGAGAGGATCGGGATACCGGCACCCGCGACGTCGACGTCGAGGGTGGCGTAGAGGACGCTCTCGTCCGTCAGGCCAGGGTTCGTGCTGCTGCCGTTGGCCCATTCGAAACCGAGGTCGAAGACGCTGAGGCTGACGTTGCCGTCGATGCCCCAGACCGTAGCGGTGACGTTGTCAGCGTTGACATCGTCCTTGTCGCCGGCGTTGGCAGCCTGCTGAGCGAAGCTGCCGCCGATCCTCACGCCTTCGAGAGGAGCGAGGGTGACGCGGATACCGCGCAGGTACTCGTCAACGGCGGGCGTCGTGTAGACGACCGTGACCGTCGGGTCGAGGAACGAGAGGAACTCGACGCCGGCGAGGGTGGCAACGAAGCCGGGGTCCTCGGTGGCGACGACGTACGGGGTGAAGCTGGTTTCGACTTCCGTGCCGAACTGGAAGGTCAGCGGGGCGGCGCCGATCGGCGAGAACGTCGTGGTGAACTCGTCGATCTCGAAGGTGATCGGGTCGCCGGGCTGCGCGTTGCTGTTCGTGTTGATGTCGATCTCGAGAACGGCCTCGAACGAGTTGAGCGCGTTCGGGCTGCCCGAGCCGTTGAACAGCGAGCCGGCAGCGAAGCTGAGGCTCAGAGTGGCGGTGGCGGTACCGGAAGTCTGTTCGATGTCGTGACGGTCCTGAGCGACTTCGCCGACTTCGGTCCGGTAGTTGGACGAGGTGTCGGAGTCGCCGTCGAGTTCCGCCGCTCCGGTCGAGAAGACGGAGGCGCCCATGTCACGGTCGTTGTTCAGACCGTAGACGCGGTCGACGTCGAACGGGTTGCCGAGCACGCGGCCGACGAAGTACTCGACCGTGATGCTGCCGGTGATGCCGAGCGGGTTCTCCTCGAGGGCCGTGACGCGCTCTTCGAGGGACGCGATGGCAGCCGACTGCTGTGCATCGGAAGCCTCGAGGGCCGCGACGCGGTCACGCAGGGCGACCTGGTCACGACGCAGGAGGATGACGAACTCGCGAAGGTTCGCGATGTCGCTCCGGTTGCGCTCGATGGCGCCAGCCAAGCCAGCCGTGTCGGCGCCACCAGGCACAGCCACGGGGCCGCCGCCGGCGGACTCGAGAGCGCTCACGCGGCTGTCGAGCAGCTGCACGACCCGGTTGAGGGCCGCGATCTCGTCGGCGTTCTGGCGGGCGAGCGTGTTGGCCTGGTTGGCGAGGCTGTAGGCCTCGTCCGCACGGGCGGCGGCGGCGTCGGCCTGCGCCTGCGCCGTGTCGATGGCGACGCGCTGAGAGGCGATCTGGTTCTGGAGGTCACGAAGGACCGCCGGGTCGACGTCGCTGGCGCCACCGAGCATCGCTTCGAGTTCGTCGAGGCGAGCGGTGTTGGCGGCGACCTCGTCGGAGAGACCCGCGATGGCGGACTCGGCCGAGGAGAGGCGCACACCCTGCGCTGCTACGTCGGAACCGATCTCCTGGACTGCGTTGCGCAGCGACTCGATGTCGGCCTGCGTCAGCGCGGTTGCGGCGTCCAGGTTCTCGTTCAGAACGTCAAGGAGACGGCTGACCACGAGGGCGGCCTGGTAACGCGTGAAAGCTTCGTTACCGCGGAACGTCCCATCGGGGAAGCCGATGACGATGCCTAGGTCAGCGATGCGATCGACGGCGTCGCCGGCCCAGTGGTTCGCCGGGATGTCCGGGAACGAGGACTGAGCGAAGGCGCCGCTGACGAACACAGCTGCCAGGAGCGTGATTGCGAGCTTCTTCATGTGGTTTACCCCTTGAACTGTTGGACATTGCTATGCCGAATCGCCTTCGTGCTCCAAGGGGCGTCCCGTGAGTTGCCTAGTTTCCTCACCAGGACGACGGTAGGTAGCCCTTCTGGCTCATCGGAGACCTTCGCGGTTCATAGGGCCGGTTCAAGTGGGTGTCACCTCCTTCCCATGCGGCCGAAGACTCGCGAGAGTCCGTCTCAGAGTAGACCACAGACTGTTAAGCGATGTCAACCGCGGTGAAGGTTCCATGAGAGGGCAAAAAGCCCATGACCATCGACAAATACCGGCGTTGTGAAGCGCAATACTCATGGTTATCTCATATACGCGCTGCGCCCGGTCTCATGAAGGTACGAGTAGCGACTCAGGGGGCGCTCACGGAGCCGGCACATGAACCCATCGCCTCTCTCCCGCGACTACTGCCCCCTGGTAGCATCGCCGCATGGCCCGCCTGACAGTCCCAGCCGCCGAAGAGCTGCTCGACAAGCCCATCCCCGTGCTCGACCACGGCTTCGTCAGGCTCGTCGACTACCTGGGGGGCGACGAACGGATCGTGCAGGCGGCGCGTGTGTCGTACGGCGAGGGTACGAAGACCGTCAGGGAGGACGCCGCCCTGATCGACTACCTGCTAAGGCACCACCACACCAGCCCGTTCGAGCAGGTGATCTTGACGTTCCACGTCAAGATGCCGATCTTCGTCGCCAGGCAGTGGATAAGGCACCGCACCGCGCGCCTCAACGAGATCAGCGGCCGTTACAGCGTCATGCGCGACGAGTTCTACGTGCCCAGGCGCCACGAGGTCAGGTTCCAGAGCACCGTCAACCGGCAAGGCAGCGACGACCGCGCCGTACCGCCGGAGCTGCAGGAGCGCGTGCTGGAGCTGCTGGCAGCCGGACAGACGCGGTCCTACGAGGAGTACGAGACGCTGCTACAGGACGACGTCGCGCGGGAGCTGGCGCGCATCAACCTGCCGCTCTCGCTCTACACCGAGATGTACTGGCAGTGCGACCTCAACAACCTCTTCCACTTCCTGAGGTTGCGGCTCGACTGGCACGCCCAATACGAGATACGGGCGTACGGCGACGCCGTAGCCACCGCCGTCAAGGCCGTCAGCCCCGTGGCCTACCAGGCGTTCGAGGAGCACATCCTGCACGGGCGCAGCTTCTCTCGCTCGGAGTTGGAGACATTGAGGTCCGCGCTCGACGTGTCCGCGCTGCGGACCGCCCTGGCTGAGAGCGGGATGCGGAAGACCCGCCGCGCGGAGTTCCTGGCGAAGCTGGGTCTCACGCCCAGCGACCTGCCGGCCGAGGCTACGCCCGCCGACCATCCGGCCCAGGGAACGGCCCCCGCCGCGGCAGGAGGCGGCCACACGGAACGACGCTGATGCGTTACCGGGTGGTGGCGGTGGGAGCCATGAAGCGCGGCCCACTGGCCGAGGCGGCACAGCGTTACGCCAAGCTACTGTCTGGCCCGGCCAGCGTCGAGCTGGTCGAGGTCAAAGACCGCACCGCGTCCGGTGTCGACGCCGCCCGCGCCGCTCACGACGAGCAGGCGTTGCGACATGCCGAAGGCCACCTGCTCCTCGTCGACGAGACGGGCGACCAGCTCACCACCGCGGAGCTCGCCGAGCGGGTAGACGCCTGGGAACGCGGCGGCGCCAGCCGCATCACGCTGTTCGTGGGCGGTCCCGACGGTCACGGACGTGCGTTGCGCGAGGCGGTCGACGGTTCCCTGGCGCTCTCGCGCCTGACGCTGCCGCACGACCTGGCGCGCGTCGTGCTACTCGAGCAGCTCTACCGCGTCGAGGCTCTGCGGGCCGGCCACCCCTACCACCGCTCCTAGGCTGCGGCCCTGGCCGCCACGAGGGCCGCGTACAGTCCCAGCGCGTTCACCGTGGCGGCGCCCAGGCGGTCGAACGGGACGGGACCGGGCTCCTCGAGCGTCAGGAGTAGGTTCCTGCCACCGATCACGACGACCGGCGCGACCCGGCCCCGCACGGGGCGGTCGCCGTCATCGGAACGCGCGGGGCCGTCGCACAGCAGCCTGAGCAGGGCCTCCCTCACGGGCTTCGACAGGAGGCGCCGTGCACCTGCCTCGTCCCTGGCGTAGACGCCAAGGCGTTCGTCGAAGGCAGGGTCGCCCGTGACCTCCACCCTCACGCTGCCAGTGCGTCCCGTCTCGATCCGCTCCATGGCGCGGCCCAAGCGCTCCGTGACACGTAGGGAGACGAACTCGACGTCGCCTGCGGCCCTGACCAAGACGCAGCTGCGCACCCCCGTGACCTTGCCGGTGGGGCCGACGCGTTCCCTCACCTGGTCGAAGACGACGAGTCGCGGCTGCCCGGGGCGCACCAAGGCGTAGACCGGCCCGATATCTCCCGGGCCCAGGCCCAACTGGTCTGGCAACCTGCCCGCCAGGTCGTCGCCGGGCACCAGCTCGAGCTCGGCCGCGAACCTATCCCACTCGTCCCGGCGCCCGACAGGGCGCCGCGCTTGTCTGCGGAACATCAGCGCAAGATAGCCGCTTTCACGCCGGCCCGACGAGGTCTGCTGGCGCCTCGATGCGGTTCGGTCGTGGCGGCCCGCGGCGGGCTCAGATGTTGAAGCCGAACATGCGCATCTGGCGCTTGCCGTCCTCTGTCATCTTCTGCGGGCTCCAGGGCGGAGACCACACGAAGTCGACGGTCACGGAGTTCACACCGTCGACCTTCATGACGGCTAGCTCGGCGTCGGCCTGTATCAGGTCCTGCACCGGGCAGCCCATGCTGGTGAGCGTCATCTCGATGCCGACGTTGCCGGCGTCGTCGATGCCGACCTCGTAGACGAGCCCGAGGTCGACGACGTTCACCGGGATCTCGGGATCGCGTACGACCTTGAGCGCCTCGAGGACCTGGTCCCGCATGGCGCTCTTGCCATCCGCGCCGGCGGGGTCCACGCTCGGCGTGTCACTGGCGCTCTGGCTCGTGTCGCTCATGCGAGCGAGGTTACCAGAGCCGCTCACCACTCCGCGTAGCGGTCACGGTGCACGGTGAACGCCACGGTCAGGCACAGCAGCGTGGAGATCAGGCTCGTGCCGCCGTACGAGACCAGCGGCAGCGTGATGCCTGTCACGGGCGCGAGCCCCAACGTCACGCCGATGTTCACCAGCACCTGGAAGCCGATCAGCACGACGACCCCGACGATGATGAGCTGGTCGCGCTCGAACGGGCACTCGGACGCCATCGAGATCAGTCGCCAGAAGAGGAGGCCGTACAACAGGAGCAACGTCACGGACGCTACGAAGCCGCCCTCTTCGGCCAGCACCGGGAAGATGAAGTCGGTCTGCTTCTCTGGGATGAAGTTGAGCTGCCCCTGGGTGCCCTGCTTGTAGCCCTTGCCCAGGAGCCCGCCCGAGCCCACCGCGATGGTGGCCTGGATGATCTGGTAGCCCGAACCCTGCGCGTCGGCCTCAGGGTCGAGGAACGACAAGAGGCGGTCGCGCTGGTAGTCCGCCAGGCTGGGAAGGAGGACCGTGGGGGTCGCGATGACGACCGCCAACACGATGACGACGAGCTGCCTGATGGGCACGCCGCGCACCAGGATCATCCCGACGGCCACCATGGCGATCACCAGGGCCGACCCGAAGTCGGGCTCCTGGAAGACGAGCAGCACCGGCACGGCGAACAGCACGCCCAGCCTGAGGTAGTCGAGGATCCCGCGTATCGGCCGCTCGTGCATGGCCGACGCCAGCGCCAGGATCAGAGCGAGCTTGGCGAGCTCGCTGGGCTGGAACCCGGGCAACGGCCCTATGTAGAGCCAGGACTTGGCGTTGTTCACCTCGGTGCCGATCAGATGCACCAACACCAGAGCCGCCACGCTCAACACGTAGAGGTAGGGCGTGAACCTGACGATCCGCACCTTCCCGACCCACAGCACGACGCCGGCCAGCACCACGCCGGCCGCGAGGAACACCAGCTGTCGGCTCAGCTCGGTGCCCGGCGCCGCGCTGTTGAGGGTCGCGAGGCCGATACCGAGGATCAGAGCCACCACGACCGGCAGGCTCAGGTCGACTCTCGCCACGGCGGCAGTCTAACCAGCCCGGCCGGAGCGACCTCGTGGCGGTGTTCTCAGCTGCCGGCGAACCTCGTCCTGCGGAGGACCCACTCGGCCAGCAGGGCCGCGAGCGCGAGCGCGCAGAGCACGACGGCACCGAACGTCGGCGCCGAGCCGGAAGGCGCAACGTCCGGGCCGACGGTCCCCTCGTTCGCGGCAACCGCCGTGTTCGCCGGGGCCGCCTGCGCCAAGCCAGCCGCCCGGAGCACCGACTCCCCTCCGGAGACCGGCAGACGTGACTCGTTGGCCGAGAGGAGGGAGGCCAGGGTCAGCGTGCCGTCCTCCGCCGGGTAGGCGCCCGGTTCGGTCCAGGGGCCGGCCGCGCCCGCCGCCTCGCCGAGCCGGAGCCTGGTGGTCGACCGCAACTCCCCGACGACGTTGGCGAGGAGCGCCGGGAACGCCGGCCTGAGCGTGAGGTCGGACTGGCTCGGGTTGAACGCGAACTCCAGCGCCAACGGACCGCCTGACTCTCGCACCCTGATGATCGGCGTCAGGTCCGTGGTGCGCGCCAACACCCGCCAACCAGCCTCCTCCGGCCACGGCTCGAGCTGCGGGTCGAGACCGACCACGACGTCGGAGAGGTCTGCGAACCGCAGCAGCGGATGGGCGCGGGCGAAGTCCCGGACGACCGTGTACACGGGCTCCGGAGAAGGCGCCGCGAACGACACGTAGGGCGCCTGGGTGGAAGGCACGCCGCCGCCGGTGAGGACCACGACCTCGGCATCGAGCAGGCCGGCCCCGCGACTGTACGTGACCTGGGTGTTCGGGACGGCCGAGAGGGCTCGCGTCACGGCCCCTTGGGTGTCGTCGGTGACGACCTGCAGGGGCCGGCTGCCGACGAACGCCACGTCGTCTATGGCAAGGGCGTCGGATGGGCCGTCGAGCCGCGCCTGGATCACGCCCGACAGGTCGGGTAGAGGGAAGGTAGCGCTCCCCACGCCGCCGGCGGGCACCAGTACCTCCGCCGAGGCGAGCTCGACACCGTCGCGACTGAGCACGACGCGAGTCTGAGCCGGCTGTGGGCCGCTGGAGACTACGCCGATGAAGACCTGGCCGATGCCTATCTCCAGGGCGCTGATACCCAGGTTCGTCACCGGCTCGCCCACGACGTGCACGGTGGCCCGTCCGAGCGACATCTCCATGTCGGTCACCACGTGGACGTCCGCCCCGGGTAGCAGTGCGCCGGTCAGTTCCAACGCCCCGCCGATGTCGGCCGACGCGTCGCCGGCCTCCAACCCGGCGATCGCCTCACGGCGCTCGCTCTGAGTGGCCTCGAGCGGCGCCAGGAGCCGCGCGACGGTCCCCGCCCTTACCAACGCGACCCTGCCAGCCCCCTGACCCAGCTCCAGGGCGAGGTCCGTGGCCAGGTCGAGGCGCGTGGTGGCCCGGTCGTCTCCCACCGCAGACGCTGTGGCGGCTGCCCGCATCGATGCCGAGGCATCGATGATCACCACGACGTCGGGCGCGCGCCGCGACACGACCGCCGGCCTCGCCAGCGCGAAAGCCGCCAACGCCGTGAAGAGCAGTTGGACGAACAGCAACCACGACGGCCTGATGCGCCGCCGGCGGGAGGCCGCGCGCGTCGCCCTGTCCCAGAGGAACAGCGCGGAGACCTCGTGCCTCAGCCTGCGTGCCCGCAGGTAGTGCAGGAGCACGACGACGGGCAGAGCCGCCAGCAGCCAGAGGAACGCGGGGCTGTGGAAGGTCAGGTTCAAGCGCTACACCTGGAAGACGCCCAGCTTGAGGTCTTCCTCGACCGGGGCGAACGCGCACGCCTCCAGCGCGCGCACCAAGACCGTCCTGAGCTCGTCGGGAGCGACTATCTCGTCGACCCAGAGCCGGGCAGCCGCGTACCTGATGTCGAGCGCGTCCTCGTAGCGCTCCGCCACCGCGCGGCGCAGCTCGGCCAGGGCCTCGTCTTCCACGCTCTGCCCCTGCCGCTTGAGCTGAGCCGCCTGGATGTCGAGCAACGTGCTCGCGGCCTGCTGGCCGCCCATCACGGCGTACCGGGCGCTGGGTAGGGCGAAGATGAAGCGCGGGGCGAACGCCTTGCCGCTCATGGCGTAGTGGCCGGCGCCGTACGACCCGCCGAGGATCACGCTGATGCGCGGGACGACGCTGTTGGAGACGGCGTTGACGAGCTTGGCGCCGCGGCGGATGATCCCGTCCCTCTCGCTGTCCTTGCCGACCATGAAGCCGTTGACGTCGTGCAGGAAGACGATGGGCACGCGGGCCTGGTTGCAGTTCAGCACGAAGCGTGCCGCCTTGTCGGCCGCGTCGCCGTAGATGACGCCGCCTATCTCGATGCGGCCCTGCTTCCTGATCACCCGCTTCTGGTTCGCCACGACCCCCACCGGGAAGCCGCCCAGGCTACCGGTGCCGCAGACGATCGTCTCGCCGTAGTCGGCCTTGTACTCGTCGAAGCCGGCGTCGTCGAGGAGCGCGGCGAGCAGCTCGCGGACCTCGTAAGGCCTGGTCCCGCCCTCGACCGGCAGCAGGTGCTGGAGCCGGTCGTCAGGCGCCGCGGGCGCGACCTCCGGCTGCCGCTGGCGTGCCCAGGCCGCAGGCTCCTGCCCGGCGTAGCCGGCGGCCAGGCTCCTCAGGCGCTCCAGCGCGCTCTCGTCGTCGGGCTCCCTGAAGTCGACGGTGCCGGAGACCTCGGCGTGCATGGCCGCGCCGCCCAGCTCCTCGGAGTCGACGTCCTGGCCTATCGCTGCCTTCACAAGCGCGGGCCCGGCCAGGTACAGGCCGGAGCCGTCCGTCATCACGAGCTTGTCGCACATGACCGGCAGGTACGCCCCGCCGGCGACGCAGTTCCCCATGATCGCGGCCAGCTGAGGTACGCCCATGGCGCTGATACGCGCGTTCAGGTAGAAGACCCTGCCGAAGTCGTCCTGGTCGGGGAAGATCTCGTCCTGCATGGGCAGGTAGACGCCGGCGGAGTCCACCAGGTAGACGAGCGGGATCCGGTTCTCGAGGGCGATGGTCTGCGCCCTGATGACCTTCTTGGCCGTGATCGGGAAGAACGCCCCGGCCTTCACCGTGGCGTCGTTGGCGATGATCATCCAGTCGCGTCCGTGGATGCGCCCCAGACCGGTCACCACCCCGCCCGCCGGTGCACCGCCGGCCTCCGGGTACAGCTCCCAGCCGGCGAACGCCATGAGCTCGAGGAAGGAGCCGGTGCCGTCGTCGACGAGCCGTGCGATGCGTTCCCGCGCCGTGAGACGGCCCTTCGAGTGCTGGCGCTCCACGGCCCGCTCTCCCCCGCCCAGGGCGATGCGGTCGCGGTCGGAGGCAAGCCGCGCGACGGCGGCGTCCCAGTCGTGGACGCCGTGCGGCCGGTCGCCAGCCACGCCGCCTCTAGTCACCGCCGACGCTCACCGGGGTCACCTCTGTCGCACCGCCAGCACGACCAGTAGGCCCCCGCCGGCGTTCTCGACGGTGTGGCGTTCCCCCGCCTCGAGCGTCGCTAGCTTGCCCTTCCCCACCCGCTCGGTCGCCGCGCCGGCGCGCAGCAGCGCCTCGCCCTCCAGTACCTGGTAGACGACGGCCTCGGGGCCGCCTTCCCATGACTGCCCGGCCTCGAAGCACACGAGCCGGGCGTCCATGCCACCGGCGCCCGCGAGGTCGCCCACCTGCACCGAGTCCAACGAGAAGCGTCTGGCTTTCGAGATGTTGACCGTGCGCATGCCTTGGCCTCCGTTCGACGCTCGCCCCGCCCCCCTAGCGTGGGCCGACGTCCGTCTCGCGAGCTGGACTACCGCGGACTGCAGAGTACATCGCTGCGGGGACTGTTGGCCCGTTCGGGACGCCTATCCTCACACTCCGCTGCCGTTGTGGATAAGTGTGTCTATTGACAGGTGGGGCTGCTGTCTGGTAAGGCCCCAACGGGTCCCTCCGAACACAGAAAACGCCGTCAGGCACGCACATCCCAGATATCCCCACCCTACACGCCCGTCCTGGTCGGCCTTCCAGCGTGTTCTCCACAGACCTGCGGAGAAACGGCGCTCTTTGTGGATAACTCAGGAAGCGCGTCTGTGACGATGAGACGCAAATGTGAGTGGTCGCCGCGCCGTGCGCACGGCCTGGCGAGGCGTCGGCTTCAGCCTGTAGCGGCGGCGACGAACGCCCGTATCAACTCATGGTCCTTGATGCCGGGCGCAGACTCCACACCACTACTGACGTCCACGGCATGCGGCTCGAGGGTCTTCACTGCCGCCCGCACGTTCGCCGGCGTGAGGCCGCCGGCCAGCACCAGCCGGGGATGCGCTCGCCAGGCCCCGGCCGCGGCCCAGTCGAAGCTGGTGCCCGAGCCTGGCACTGCGGCGTCGAGCATGTACGCTTCGGCTGGATAGGCCTCCAGAGCCGCGGGACTGGGTGCGCGCGCGAACGCGACGGCGCGCAGCACGCGGGCGTGCTGGCGGACCGCGGCGGCGAAGGTCGGGGTCTCTTCACCGTGCAGCTGAGCCACGTCCAAGCGCAGCTCCGTGACGAGACGGGTCACCTCGTCCAAGGGCTGGTCACGGAAGACGCCCACCGTGGTGACGAACGGCGACAAGGCCGCGACGACCTCCCGGGCGGCCGCCTCGTCCACGCGGCGCCTCGACTCCCCGAAGACCAGCCCTATCGCGTCGGCGCCGGCCGCCTGCGCCGCCAGGGCGTCCTCGGGCCTGGTGATGCCGCAGATCTTGACGCGCACCCGGCCGTTCAGAAGGCGTCCTCCAGATGCTGGAGCCGCGCCGTTGGTCGCGGTCCGGTGACGAGCACGGCGTCGAAGCGCACGGCGACGTTCGCGTCGCCGAGAACCGTCGCCAGGTAGTGCCGTGCCGCCTGGCGGACCCTCCGCTGCTTGGCCGGTGAGATGGAGGCTGCCGGTCCGCCGTAGGCGGTCGCGCTGCGCTGCCTCACCTCGACGAACACGACCGTGGCGTCCGGCGCCTTCACCACCAGGTCGATCTCGGCGCCGCGCAACCTGTAGTTGCGCTCCAGCACCGCGAAACCCTTGGCGACGAAGTGCCTCTCCGCCAAGGCCTCCGCCCAATGGCGTTCCGGCGCTCCTGCTGACCCGCGAGAGCCCGCCGCGGCGCGCACGGGGTTCGGTGTCAGCTGGGCGTGACCATGACCCGGTTGGCGTCCGCCCACAGGCCCTCCAGGTCGTAGAAATCGCGGGCATCCGTGCTCATGACGTGCACGACGACGTTCCCGTAGTCGAGCAGGACCCAGCGGTTCGAGGGGCCCTCGACGCCACGCGGGAGGACGCCGGCGAGCTTCATACGCTCGCGCACGCTGTCCTCCATGGCCTTGAGCTGCGGCGCCGACTCGCCGGAGGCGATGACGAACCAGTCCAGCGAATCGGACGCCTCGCGCAGGTCCAGCACGGCTATGTCCACGGCTCGCTTGTCGTCGAGCGCGTCCACGATCGTCTGTACCTCGCTGGGCACCGTCCCAGCGGCTCCTCTGGCCCCTGGGGCCTCGGTCCCGGTGGCTGCCTTCAAACGCTCCTCCGATCCACGCGCCGCGCTCACCTGGCGGCGCTGGCCGTCACGGCCGTCCTGTGGTCCACGCGCTCGCCGGCGTCCGCCCCGAGCACGAGCTCCAAGTTCACCGCGCGTCCAGCGTACGGGCTTAGCCGAGCGACCTGCTGCTTGCCGGCGTGCAGGAGCTCGGCGTAGTAGTCGGCATCTGTCCAGGCGTCCAGGGTGGCGAACAGCCGGGTGGGACCCGGCTCCACCTGGTCGTCCTCGCGCAGGGTGACCAGCTCGGCCGGCACGCCCTGGGCGACTATGGCGTCGACGTAGACCTGGCCCAGCCCGGCGATGCCCGAGCGGTCCGTGACGAGGAGGCCGACCTCGGGCGGTTCGCTGAAGTCGCGTGCCACGCCGTCGAACGTCTGAGCCATGAACTCGTTGACGGTCACCGGGTCGGAGAAGACCACCTGAGCGCCGGAGGCGGTCGTGCCCTCCTCTACCGGCAGGGTGGCCGTCGTGACGAGCCGGAGGTTGGGCAGGCGCGTGGCCAGCTGCCTCACCAGCGCAGGGCTGGCGTTGGTCTCGACGTCGGAGAGGTAGGTGTCCAGCAGGCTGGGCACCAACGTCACGGCCCGGACGTTCATCTCCTTGAGCCGCTGCAACATGGCGTACGCCAAGCGCTTGACGTTGTCGATGCGGTCGATGTCACCCCTCAAGGTCTGACGGTACCGGATGAACAGGCTGGCGTCCTCGCCGTCCATGTGCCGGGGACCAGCTTCGAAGTGGATGTGTACGCCGCCTACGTTGTCGTCGTAGTCCATGTCGTAGGGGACGTCGATCTCGACGCCACCCAGCGCGTCCACGATGTTCTGGAAGATGTCCAGCTTGATGATCGCGTAGTAGTCGACCGGCACGCCGAGGATGGCCTCGACGCGGCTGCGCAGCCCCTCACCGCCCCGTTTGCCGTAGACGAGGTTGAGACGGTAACCGAGGTCCTCCTGCCACAAGTCGCGGGGCAAGGCGACCAGCGTGATGTCGTCACCGCGGATGGCTACGTACAGGATCGTGTCTGTGTTGGCGCCCTGGCTCGAGCTGTACCCGTTGATGGGACGCCAGCCGATGATGGTGCCGTCCTGCCGGTAGATGGGCTCGGCGCCCTCGTTGGCGTAGAGGATGTCGCGGCCCGCGACGATGAAGCTGGCGTGGAACTCGTCCTCTTCGATGTCCAGGAGCCGGCGTTGCTCGTCGGTGAGCGTGCCGCGCTTGACGTCCTTGGACAGCCAGTAGCCCGTGAGCCCCACCAGCGCCACCAGCAAGCCCAGCAGCGTGACGAGCCTGGCCCTGGTGCGCGTCATGTGAGCGACTCGTAGGCGCGGAGCGTGGCGGGATGGATCTCCTTGCCCTCGCGCTGCAGGTACTCGACCTTGTTCCTGACGGCTTGGGCGTACGCCGCCCACAGGTCCGACATGGCCAGCGCCCTGACGTCGTCGTTGACGCCCCGACCCGGCTCGGAGACGTCCGCGACGTACACGGCGGCGCCCACGGCGTCGCCGGCCCGCACGCCGAACACGTGCCCCTCTATGGCCCCGAGCACCACCGGGTCGCGTACGCCCCAGCGCGCGGCCAGGCGTCTGGCGGCGCGGCCGTGCATGGCCAGGGGGTGAGCTGCCTCGACCTCGTTCTCCGGTTGGGCGAG
>JBDZWC010000036.1:0-24055 GCA_040256005.1 Deinococcaceae bacterium
GGTACGCGGCCGGAACCCGCCCCGGAGCCCAGTCGTCGAGGAAGCTGGCGAACGCGGCCTCGCCTTCGGCCACGGCTAGACGCGTGTCATGCAGCCAAGCCTCGGCCCCGTTCTCGGTGGCCGGGTCCGCGAAGCTCGCCATGATGCTGAACAGCAGGCGCCTGTCGCGATGGGCGTAGGCCGTGGCGTCGACCGGCACGCGGGCGACGGCGCCGCCCAGCGGTCTGAGTTGCACGGCGCGCATCCCCGTAGCCGGCACGTCGATCGCCGCCAGGACGGCAGACGCGGCTGCGGTGTCCCACCGGTCGCGGAAGCCGGTGGCGAAGCGCGCGCTCATGGGCTCGCTGGGCGGCTCCTCGAGCAGACTCGGGTAGGGCATCATGTCGAACGCGGCCATGACGGGCGTGCCCGTCGCCAGCAGTGGAGCCAGCGCGGCTTCGCCCGCCGACCTGTCTCCGATGAAGCACGCCTTGACGATCGCGATGGGCTTGCCATGGGCCTCGGGCGGGAGGAACGGCACAGGCGGAGCCTTGAGGACCATGATGATCGTGGTCAGGGCGTCGGGCGCCTCCAGAGCCGCGGCCACCAGCCCGTGCACCGTCTCCGGTGTCGCCGGCAGCACCAGCGTCCCGCCGTAGACCTGAGGCACCTCCTGCAGCCGGTAGTCGAGGCGCGTGACGACCCCGAAGTTGCCGCCGCCCCCGCGCAAGGCCCAGAAGAGGTCGGGGTGGGAATCGGGCCCGACCTGCAACTGGCGACCGTCGGCCGTCACGACCTCGGCGCCCAGCAGGCTGTCGACCGTCAGCCCATGCAGGCGGCTGAGGAAGCCCACGCCGCCGCCCAGTGTCAGGCCTGCGATGCCCACGGTCGGGGTGTCACCGAAGCCAGTGGCGAGGCCGTGCAACGCGGCGGCGTCGGTGTACTCGCCGGCGGTGAGGCCCGCCTGCGCCGCGGCCGTCCGGCCCGCCACGTCGAGCTTCAGGGCCTTTAGCTCCCTCGTGTCGATGACCACGACACCGTCGCCGGCGGCCAGCGCCGCCGGGCTGTGCCCGCCGCCGCGCACCGCGAACGGCACCCCTTCACCCACCAGGCGCTCCACCGCTGTCCTGACCGCCTCGGGCGTGCGCGGCCTGAGTATCGCGACGGGTCGCGGATCCACGCGTGGGAACGCCAGTGCACGCGTAGCGTCGTAGTGCGGATCGCCCGGCCAGATCACGCCGCCGTCCAGGTGTCTCTCGATCGTCTCGACCTTCGTCGTGAGGTCCGATGCTGGGATCATCCTCACCTCCAACGGCGGTAGCTTTCCCCCGCTTCCGCCGGCTGGCAGAACATATGTCATCGAAGCCTTAGATGTCAAACGCTTAGGCGCCTAATCGCGCGGTATACTCGTCCCCATGGGAAACGAGGGTATGGAGATGCCCATTGGACGCGTCCTCTGGGACACCGTTCAGGCCCTCCACCGAGAGTTCGACGCTCAATTGGCGCGCGCCGGCGGCTCGCGACCGGTGTGGTTCATCCTCCTGGCGCTGTGCAGCGGGCCGGTCGCCAGCCAACGCGAGCTGGCGGAGCGCGTCGGTATCCAGGACGCCACGCTGACGCATCACCTCGCCACGCTGGAGGCGGCGGGCGTGATACGCCGGTTCCGGTCGCCGGAGAACCGGCGGGTCCACCGGATCGAGATCACCAAGGACGGCGTGGCCCTGTTCCAGCGGCTGCGGGACGCCGCGGCCGCGTTCGATGGGCGCATGCGTCAGGGTGTGCCCGACAGCGAGGTGTCCGCGCTGCGGGCCGTGCTGAAGCGCTTCGTCGCCAACGTGACCGAGCCCGTGAACGACCCGGCCTGATCGGCCGGAGACGTAGGATCCTGCAGTGAAGCGCACCGATCTCCCGGTCCTGCCGCAGCAGCCCGGTTGTTACCTCTTCGTGGACGCGAACGGCCGCGTCATCTACGTGGGCAAGGCCAAGAGCCTGCGCAGTCGCGTGCGCAGCTACTTCGGCAAGTACGCCGGGCAGAAGTCTCGGCTCCTGACCCGAGACGCCGTCGCGGTGGAGTTCATCGTCACGGCTGACGAGGTCGAGGCCCTCATCCTCGAGGCCAACCTCATCAAGCGGCACCAGCCGCACTTCAACGTCCTGCTCAAGGACGACAAGTCGTACCCGTTCCTGAAGCTCACGAACGAGCGTTACCCCACGCTGATCCTCACCAGGCGCGTGGTCAAGGACGGTGGCACCTACTTCGGGCCCTACCCCAGCGCCGGGTCCGTCCGGCGCGTGATGGACCTCGTCTACAGCGTGTTCAAGCTGCGGAAGAACTCCGGGGTGCCCATGCAGAAGCGCAAGCGCCCCTGCCTGCGCTACCACATGGGCCGCTGCTTCGCGCCCTGCGTGAACGAGGTCGACGACGCCGAGTACCAGCGCGTGGTGGCCCAGGTGAAAGCCTTCCTCGAGGGCCGGGTGGGCGACGTCCTGAGCGAGATGGAGGAGGGCATGCGGGCGGCCGCGACCAGGCAGGACTTCGAGCTGGCTGCCACCTACCGCGACCGGCTCGACGCGGTCAAACGCGTGACCGGCTACGACTCCAGCGTCGTCCACGGCGAGGCCGACGACCTGGACTTCCTGGGTCTGGCGAAGGGCGGCAACTTCGCGATGGTGCAGCTGTTCCAGATGCGCGGCGGCCGCGTCGTGGGACGCGACAAGCGCTTCCTGCAGGGCGCGGAGAACGCCAGCGACGTCGAGATCCTCGAGGCCTTCATGGCCGACTACTACGGCAGGGCGATGCAGATCCCGCCGCTGGTCCTGCTGCCGCGGAGCGAGATGGACATGAGCGTCTGGTCCGATTACCTCTCGAGCCGCGCCGGCCGGCGCGTGGAGCTGAGGGCCCCACGGCGCGGCGACAAGGTGGAGCTCGTGGAGATGGCGGTGCGGAACGCCGCTACCGGCCTCGAGGCCGAGATCGCCCTGTTGGAGCGGCGCGGCGAGGCCCCGGGCGTGAGCGAGCTGCAGAACCTGCTCGAGCTCGAGAACGCTCCCTGGCGCATCGAGGGCTTCGACATCTCGAACCTCATGGGCGAGCACACCGTCGCCAGCGTCGTCGTCTTCGAGGGCGGC
Organism: Deinococcaceae bacterium; assembly: GCA_040256005.1. Lineage (GTDB taxonomy): Bacteria > Deinococcota > Deinococci > Deinococcales > Trueperaceae > DASRWD01. The sequence continues at coordinate 3,109 of JBDZWC010000036.1, forward strand.
AGGGCCAAGCGGAGCGACTACCGACGCCTGCGCATCCGCGACCCGCAGCGCTCGGACGACTACTACGCGATGAACCAGGCGGTGAGGCGGCGCTTCACCGGCACGCTCGCGGACAAGATGCCGCTGCCGGACCTGCTGCTCATAGACGGCGGGAAAGGCCAGATGAGCGCCGCGAAGAAGGCGTTGGAGGAAGCCGGGCTCGAGATCCCCCTGGTGGGCCTGGCCAAGAAGCAGGAGACGTTGATCCTTGAGAACGGCGAGGACCTGTTGGTGCCGCTGTCCCACCCCGCTCTGAAGCTGCTCATCAACGTCAGGGACGAGGCGCACAGGGTAGCCGTGGGCTACAACCGACAGCGTCGCGGCAAGGCCCTCACGAGGAGCGTACTCGACGACGTGCCCGGCATCGGACCCAAGCGGCGCGACGCCTTGCTGGCCCACTTCTCGAGCGTCGACGAGCTCAGGACGGCTGACCTGGGCACGTTGGCCGCCGTGCCCGGCGTCGGTCAGGCGGCGGCGCGAGCCGTCAAGGACTACTTCGCCACGGCGGCCGAGCCGTCTCGCGAGGCGCGCCGAGGCCCAGCTAACACACAGGAACTGGGCGGCCCTCAGACGTAGGAGGCAGCCCAAGACCCTGGGGCCGCTTGGCCGGGTCAGCCGGCGGTAACCACGGGGGCCTTGCCGGCCTGCAGCTCTCGCCAGGCCGACCGCGTCAGCTCCATGAAGACGTCCACGCGCCCGCTGTGGCCGGTCCGCCGCCGTACCTCGTGGAAGCCGACCTTCTTGAAAGCGGCCTGCGCACGCTCGTTGTCACCGAAGGTCTCGAGCCGCACCAGGTCCAGGCCCAGGTGCGAGAACGCGTACACGAGCAGCGCGCGCATCGCCTCGGGGCCGTAGCCCTTCGACCAGTGCGTCTTCTCGCCGATGATGATGCCCAGCGTCGCCGAGCCCGCCCTGACGTCGTAGAGCTCGGTCGTGCCGATGAACTCGTCGCGCTCGTCGAAGATGCCGAAGGTAGCCCTGTCGTGGCGCTGCGCGTCGGCCTTCAGCAGGCGCTTGAGCAGCCACAGGGGCATGCGGTTGGGCGGCGTGCCGTTCAGGTACGAGATCTCGGGGTCGCGGAAGTGGCTCTGCAGCCGACGCCAGTCCTGCTCGGTGAACTCATCGAGCGGGCGCAAGGTCACCCTGCCCCAGGCGGGCCTCATGCGTGAGAGTCTACTCGCTGAAGAACCCGCATCCGCGCACTGGCCTTATACTCCGGACTTACATGAACACCGGACCAGTCGCGGGAAACGCCGCAGAAGCGTTCCAGGAGAAGTTCCGCCGGCTCTCGACCGGGATCTCGAGCGTGATCCTCGGCCAGGAGGCCGTCGTCGAGGAGCTGCTCGTCGCCGCGCTGGCGCGGGGGCACGCGCTCGTCGAGGGCGTGCCGGGGCTCGGCAAGACCATGCTCGTCAAAGCGTTCGCCGAGGCCACCGACCTGGCGTTCGCCCGCATACAGTTCACGCCCGACCTCATGCCGGCCGACGTCACAGGCACCACGGTGTTCGTAGAGGGCAGGTCGGCGTTCGAGTTCCAGGCGGGGCCCATCTTCGCGAACGTCCTGCTGGCAGACGAGATCAACCGCGCCACCCCCAAGTCGCAGTCCGCCCTGCTGGAGGCCATGCAGGAGCGGGCGGTGACGGTGGCGGGAGAGCGTCACGACCTGCCCGAGCCGTTCATGGTGTTGGCCACCCAGAACCCCCTGGAGATGGAGGGCACGTACCCCCTCCCCGAGGCCCAGCTGGACCGCTTCATGTTCAAGATCCTCGTGAAGCGGCCCGACGCCGCCACGCTCCAGCGCATCCTCGTGGTCACCACCGGCTCCTCAGAGGGTCATGTGGGCCAGGTCTTCACTCGGGACGAGCTGCTCACCCTGCAGAGGATGCTGCGCTCCGTGCCGGTGGCCGAGTCCGGCCTCGAGTACGTCGTGCGCCTCGTCGAGGCCACGCATCAGCACCCGCTCGTGCGACTGGGCGCCAGCCCCCGCGGTGCGCAGGCCGTGACCCTGGCCGCGAAGGGCTTCGCGCTGGCGGCGGGCAGGCCGAACGTCGAGATCGAGGACATCCGCCGCGCCGTGCTGCCCGCCCTGCGTCACAGGCTCATGCTCAGCTTCGAGGCCGAGGTCGAGGGCGCCGAGCCCGACACCATCCTCCAAGAGGTCATCCAGGGCCTCGACAAGAAGCGCTGACCCCACTCCCGCCGTGCTGAGCGCCCGCAGCCGCGCCTTGCTCGACCGCTACGCCATCGCCTCCCGGGCGTTGGCGACGGTGAGCGGTGAGCGCAGCAGCCGCGACCCGGGGCAGGGCGTCGAGTTCCTCGACTTCCGGCCCTACCAGCCCGGCGACGAGCTGCGCTACGCCGACTGGCGTGCCTACGCCCGCACCGGTCGCCTCTACACGCGGCTCTACCAGGCGGAGAGAGCCGTGCGCCTGCACCTCATCGTCGACGACTCCGAGAGCATGAGGGTGGGCGGCAAACGCGCCTACGCCCGCACGCTCGCTCAGCTCATCAGCTACGTCGCGCAGCGCGACGCCCCTACTCAGGTCCACCGTGTGTCGGGCGGAAGCAGCCGTCAGTCGCAGGGCAGGGCGGCCATGCGTCAGACGTGGGCGTTCATCGACGAGTCGACCGGTGCCCGCGGGAGCGGCCCCGTCAGCGGGCTCAAGTCCTTCGCGCTCGGCTTGGCGCCGCAGCGCGGCAGCGGGCTGGCGATCGTCATCTCGGACCTGTTCGAGGACGCCCCGCTCAGGCCGGCCCTATCGGCGCTCAAGGCCAGGGGCCTCGACGCGGCGTTCCTCCAGGTCGTGGCCCACGAGGACCTCGACCCGCCGCGCGGCGAGCTCGAGGTCCACGATGTCGAGACCGACGAGCGTCGCCCCGCCGGACCGGACGAGGTGGACGCCTACCGCCGGGAGGTCAGGCGCTTCCTCGACCGCACGCGCGGGTCGGTCCTCAGGGCCGGCTTCAGGCACATCCTGCTCGTCGGACCGGAGGGCGGCGAGGGCACCTCCACGCTAGAGCTCGAGAAACGGGCCTTCGCGGACCTACTGAAGGTCGGGGTGCTGGTGAAGAGGTGAGCCTCAGGATCATCGGCACCAGGCTCGCCGCCGGCCTCCAAGTGCTGCGCGAGCTCGACAGGGGCGTGTCCTCTCGCGTCTACCTGGCCAGCGACGGCAAGCGGCTGGCCGCGCTCAAGCTCTTCCGGGAGCAGGACGCCTGGCGCGCCGCGCGCGAACTGGAGGTGGGCAGGGGGCTCGACCACCCGCACCTGAACGCCGTCGACGAGGCCGTGACCGTGCTGGGCCGACCGGGACTGCTCATGCCTCTCGTCCTCGGTGTGCGCTACACCCGCTGGGCCGACAAGGAGGCGAACCTCGGTCAGCGGCTGGTCGCCCTCGCGGGCGTAGCCGAGGCCATCGCCCACCTGCATTCACGCGGCGTCGTGCACCGCGACGTCAAGCCCGAGAACATCCTCGTGGACGCACGCGGGCACGCGAAGCTGCTCGACTACGACCTCGCCGCCCGCGTCGACGACCCCAAGCCCGGCCCCGCCGTGGCCGGGACCATCGCCTACCTCAGCCCGGAGCAGGCGCGGGGCCAGACGGCCGTTCCCGCCTCGGACGTCTACGGGCTGGGGGCCGTGGCCTACCGGGCCATCACCGGCCAAGCGCCCTTCACGGGCGAGGCCGACGAGGTGCTGAGGGCCCACGCCGAGGCCGCTCCACCGCTGCCGTCCGCGGTCAGGCGCGACCTCGAGCCGTTCGACGACCTGGTGAGCGCGCTCATGGCCAAGCCTCTTGCGGCCCGCCCCACGGCGCGAGAGGCGGCCGAGGGGCTGAAGGCGGCTTCCCTTATGATTGGCCGCGTGACCGACCCATGAGCGACCGCCTCGTCGTCGTCGCGCTGGCGCTCGTGGCCGCGGTCGCCCTCATCGTCGCCCCGTGGGGCGCGGTCAACCGCGAGACGGGCGCACGCAGCGCCCTCCTGTTGCTGCCTGACCGGTACATCGATTTCACGGGTCGCACGGACCCGGTCCCGTTCCCCCAGGGCAGCGCGGTCCTGATCATCACGGCAGTGGGTGCCGCCGCGGCGGCCGCCGGAGCGGCCGCTCCTGGCAAGGCGCGCTACGCGCTGTGGTTGGCAGCGGCCATCCTGCTCATCGGCGGCACGATCTGGGGCCTGGCTCGCTTCGGCGACGCCACTCAGGCCGCCAGGGCCGCGGCGGTGCGCACGGAGGTCGAGGCCGCGATCGCCGATCCCTCACCCAGGCAGGACCCGGAGGTCCTCCGCGAGGCGCTGTCCGCGTTCGACGACCGCACGCTGGCCGAGAACATCGCCGCCGTGCACACCGGCGGCCTCGTGATCAGACGGCTGCCGTACACCAACACGGGTCCCGGCTGGGCGGCCTTCCTCGCCGTCTTCGTCGGGATCGTGACCGGGGTCGCCGGCTTGCGCGTGGGGCCGCGGCTGCGTCGCGGCATCGACGCGTTCCTGCGCGGGGCGGCGGTGCCCGGCATCTCTATCCTCCTCGCGCTGGCCGCGGCGGCCGTGGTGATCCTGCTCCTGCAACCCACCCCTGTCGGCGCCGGCGTGGCTCCCGCCGGTTTCGGGGCCCTGGTGGGTCGGCTGGACACCCTCTGGTACGCGTACTACACGATGTTCCACGACGCGCTCGGCACCGTTGGCGGTTTCGCCGAGTCGCTCAAGCTCGCCACGCCGCTCATCTTCACGGGGCTGGCCGTGGCGTTCGGTTTCCAGGCCGGGCTCTTCAACATCGGTGCCCCGGGTCAGATGGTGCTGGGCGCTATCGGGGCCATGCTGGTGGGCGTCTACCTGCCCGGCCCGCGATTGCTCGTCCTGCCCGCGGCGGTGCTGGGCGCGTTCGTTGGCGGCGCCCTGTGGGGTGCGCTGCCCGGGTGGCTCAAGGCCCGCTTCGGTGCGAACGAGGTCATCACGACGATCCTGCTCAACTTCGTCGCGGCCTCGGCGCTGCTGTTCATCCTCTCGTCCGGGAACGTCTTCGCGGCTGCCGCTCTGCGGATCCTCACGATCATCGGCCTCTTCGCCGTGGCCGCCTTGGTACTGGCGCTCATCCCGCCGGTCAGACGGGCGGTCGTGCGCGCTCCGCGCGTGGTGCTGGCGGTAGCCGGCGTAGCGCTGCTCGCAGGCTGCGTGGTCGCCGGCCAGCCGCGCCCTGGTGACGCTCCCATCACCGTGCAGATGCCCTTCAAGGTCCCTGGCAACGAGCCCAAGTCGCGCCCTCTGAACCTCGAGGCCCGGCTGCCCCAGCTGCCCGCCATGGTGGGCGTCGACACCCGTACCTCGCCCGGCACGAACGTCGTGCGCATCGACTACGCCCGGCTCCTGGCCCCCCTGCTCGCGCTGGCCGCCGTGTTCGTTCTCGGGCGCTGGCGGCGCTTCCGGCGCTGGTTGCCACGGTTGCTCGCGGCCCTCGGCATAGGGGTGGTCGCGTACCTGCTCCTCACCCTGTTCGGTCTGGGCAGGGTACCTACCGCGATACCGCCGACGAACCTCAACGCCTCGTTCTTCATAGCGATCCTCGCCGCCGGCGTCATCTACGTGCTGCTGTTCAAGACTCGGTTCGGCTACGAGGTGCGCGCGGTGGGCCTGGCTCCGGGCGCTGCCGAGTACGGCGGGGCGAACATCGGCGCCACGACGATCATCACGATGGCGATCTCCGGCGGTCTGGCCGGCCTGACGGCCGCCCACTACGTGCTGGGTGGAGCGCTCGAGGACTACGCTCTCAGGCAGTCGATCCCCACCAACGACGGCTTCGACGGCATCGCCGTCGCGCTCCTGGCCGGTAACCACCCGTTCGGCATCCTGCTCTCGGCGCTGCTGTTCGGCGTGATGAAGTACGGCGGCTCCGTCCTCAACATCACGTTCCCCAACCTCACCCGCGAGGTCGTCAGCATGATCCTCGCCCTGGTGGTGCTGTTCATCGCCGCGCGCGGCTTCCTTCCCCGCGCCTTCGTCAACCCCACCTTCCGGCGGCGGATCGCCCACGCCGGGCAGCGCGACACCGTCGAGGGCGAGGCGCCGCAGCCCATCGAGTCGCCCGGCACGGCCGTGGACCAGGGCGGCCCGGCGGGGGAGGGGGCGTAGGCGATGGACGTCGTGCTCATCATGGCGCTGGCCTCCTCGATGATCCGCGCCACGACGCCGCTCCTGTTCGCGGCCCTGGGCGGCCTGTTCAGCGAGCGCTCTGGCGTCGTGAACATCGCTCTCGAGGGCATCATCCTCTTCGGCGCGATGGCGGCAGCGATCACGGCGCAGCTGATCGAGGCGCCCTTCGTCGCCGCGAACCGGGCGGCCAGCGTGCCCTACGCGCCCTGGCTCGGGGTGCTGGCGGGTGCGGTGCTCGGCGGGATCATCGGCTGGATCCATGCGGTGGTGTCCATCCGCTACCGCGCCGACCAGATCATCTCCGGCACGGCCATCAACCTCATGGCCATCGGCATCCCGGCCGTCGTGCTCTCCGGCCTGTACAACAACACCGCCACCTCTCAGCCCATCCGGAACCGCCTGCCGCAGTGGGAGCTCTTCGGCATCGACCAGCTCTCTTTCAGCCCACTCGTCTACCTGGCGTTCCTGCTGGTGCCCGTCGTCTGGTTCGTCGTCTTCCGCACCCCGTTCGGCCTGCGGTTGCGCTCGGTGGGCGAGCATCCGGCGGCCGCTGACTCGCTGGGCGTGAACGTCTACCGGATGCGGTACGCCGGCGTCGTGATCTCGGGCGTGCTCGCCGGGCTGGGCGGCGCCTACCTCTCGATCGGGAACCTGAACCAGTTCGTGAGCGAGATGTCGGGCGGCAGGGGCTTCATCGCGCTGGCGGCGCTGATCTTCGGCAAATGGCACCCACTCGGCGTGCTCGGTGCGACGTTGCTGTTCGGCGCGTTCCAGGCGACCGGCGTCCTGCTGGGCGGCGGCTCGCTACTGCCCGGCACGCTCGTTCAGAGCCTGCCTTACCTGCTGACGATCATGGTGCTGGCCGGTTTCGTCGGCCGCTCGATCGCTCCCAAGGCCGCCGGCAAGCCGTTCGTGAAGTAGGCGGGCATGGCTGCGGGCGGCTCCGTTCCCGAGCGCGTCGCCGGCGTGTTGCTGCACCCGACCTCGTTGCCAGGTGCGTATGGCGTGGGCGAGCTGGGCGCCGAGGCGCTCAGGTGGATCGACTACCTCTCGTCGGCCGGACAGCGGCTGTGGCAGGTGTTGCCGCTGGGCCCCACCGGGTACGGCGACAGCCCGTACCAGTCGTTCAGCACGTTCGCCGGGAACCCCTACCTCATCGACGTCACGGAGCTCGTCCAAGCTGGCTGGCTCGAGGAGCGCGACCTAGGGCCGCTCCGGGAGCTGGGCGCCGCGCCGGTGGACTTCGGCGCCCTCTACACCCGGAAGCTGCCGCTGCTCGCCGGGGCCGCGGACGCGTTCCTGGCCGCCGGGACGTCGCCGGAGTTCGAGGCCTTCGTCGCGGGGAACGCCGCCTGGCTCGAGGACTACGCGCTGTACATGGCGTCGAAGCGCGAGGCGGGGGGAGCGGCCTGGACGGAGTGGTCGGCCCCGCTCAGGCTGAGGGAACCCGCAGCGCTGGAAGCGGCGCGCGAGCGCCTCGAGCGCGAAGTCCTCAGGCAGCAGGTCTGGCAGCACTGGTTCGCGGCGCAGTGGTCGGCTGTGAAGGCGCACGCCGCACGGCGCGATGTACGTGTCCTCGGCGACGTGCCAATCTTCGTCTCCCTGGACTCCGCGGACGTATGGGCGAACCGAGAGCTCTTCCGCCTCGACGAGGCCGGCCGCCCCACCGTCGTCGCCGGCGTACCACCCGACTACTTCTCGGCCACGGGCCAGCGCTGGGGCAACCCGCTCTACCGGTGGGAGGCCATGCGCGCCGGCGGCTACGCCTGGTGGGTGCGTCGCCTCCGACACGCCCTGACGCAGGTGGACCTCGTGAGGGTGGACCACTTCCGGGGCTTCGCGGCCTACTGGGAGATCCCGGCGGACGAGCCCACCGCGGTGAAAGGCCGCTGGGTAGAGGGTCCCGGTGCCGACCTGTTCGAGACACTGCGCGCGGCCCTGGGCGGCCTGCCGGTCGTGGCCGAGGACCTGGGCGTCATCACGCCTGACGTCGAGGAGCTACGCGACGCCTTCGGGCTGCCGGGCATGAAGGTCCTCCAGTTCGCGTTCGCTGGCGGGGCCGACGACCCCTACCTGCCCCACAACTACCCCCGCAACTGCGTGGCGTACACCGGCACGCACGACAACGACACGACGCTGGGCTGGTACCGGCAGGCTCCCGAGGTGGAGCGAGACCACGCCAGGCGCTACCTGGGCAGAGCCGACGCTGACGTACTGCCCGGCCTCGTGCGCGCCGCCTACGCGTCGGTGGCGGACACGGTCCTCGTGCCCTGGCAGGACCACCTGGCCTTGGGCTCAGAGGCGCGGATGAACACGCCCGGGAAGCCGGAGGGGAACTGGTCGTGGCGCTTCGCTTGGGAGGACGTACCGGGCTGGCTCGCGCCGCACCTGGCAGACCTGTCCCTGCTGTACGGGCGCGTGCCGGCAGGCGGCCCTGTTGACACGCCCTACCGGCAATCCAGCCTCTAGCTCACGACCTGAAGATGACGTCCTCGCGCGTGAAGTTGCGGTAGGCGAAGACCAAGAGCAGCACGATGACCACGGCCAGCGTGGCCCACGTGACGAGGATGCTGGAGAGCTCGGCAGAGCCCTTGACGATGTCGTCCATCAGCAGCAGCGCGTTGAGCACAGGCACCATGTAGGCGGTGTCGCCGATGCCGATGAGGTCCTTGAACTGCAGGGCCACCGCCGGGATCACGAACAGGAAGGACAGCGGAGCGATGTAGCTCTGCGCCTCCTTGAACGACCTCGCGAAGAGGCTGATGCCCAGGAGCACCGCCGCGACGACCGCTGACAGCAGCACCGCGCTCATCAGTAGTAACAGGATGGAGCGGGCGTCCACCGACAGCGAGCCGCCCATCATCGTCACGAGCGAGTTGCCCTCTTCGCCCATGCGCGGCAGGAAGATGCTGCGCATCACCCAACCGCCCAGCAGGTAGCCCGCGATCGCCGCGAACGAAGCGCTGAGCCCGAAGGTGAGCGTCGCGAAGAACTTGCCGACCACCACCTCGCTGCGGCGCACGGGAGCCACCAGCAGCGACTCCAACGTGCCGCGCTCCTTCTCGCCGGCCGTGGCGTCGATGGCCGTCATCTGACCGCCGGTCAGGGTCCAGATCGCGATGAAGAACGGGATCAGCCACGACATCTGCCCGGAGGAGCGCTCCGCCTCCGAGGAGGCGTCAACGGTCGTGATGGTCACCGGCTCGAGGATCGAGCGGTCCAACCCCTCGGCGCTGAGGCGCCTCGCCACTACCTCTTGCTGGTACGCGGTGATCGCCCCCTGCAACTTGCCCGCGTTGAGCTCGCTGCGCAGGTTGCCCACCTTGCTGTAGACCTGGACGGCCGAGGTGCCGCCCGCCGCGATGCGCTCGGCGAAGTCATCGGGGACGGCCAGCGCGGCCGGGTAATCGTCGTCGCGCACGGCGGCCTGAGGGTCCTCGACCTCGACCAGCTCGACGTTCTGAGCCTCCAGGGCGGCTCTCAGCTCCGCCGGCATGGCGGATCCCGCCGCCAGGCCGATCTGCGTCACCGTGGTGGTCTCACGCTCGAACAGACCGCCCAGCAGCAGTGGCATGCCCAGCATGATGACGGGCAGCAGGACGAGCGGCAGCAGGATGTTGGACATCAGCGCCCTGTGGTCGCGCCAGGTGGACAGGACCTCCTTGCGCGCCACGTCCCAGACGTGACGCCACCTCATGCCGGCACCTCGCGCGAGACGTCACCGGTGTCGGTACGCGACACCAAGCGGAAGAACGCCTCCTCGAGGTTGCGAGCCTCGGTCTGCGCGGTGAGCTCTGCTACGGTGCCCTCGGCGATCTTGCGGCCCTGGTAGATGATGCTGCAACGCTGGACCAGCTCCTCCACCTCGCCCATCACGTGCGTCGAGTACACGACGGCCCTGCCCTCTGACGGGTAGGCGCGCACGAAGTCGAGGACGTTGCGCCTCGCCACGACGTCGAGGCCGCTCGTCGCCTCGTCGAAGAAGATCACTGGTGGGTCGTGGATCACGGCGCGGGCGACGACGATCTTCTGCTTCATGCCGGTGGAGAAGCCGCCCGCCTTGCGGTCGAGCGTGTCGCCCAGCTGGAGGAGACCGTCGAGGCGCTCGATGCGGGCGTCGATGGATGCCTCGTCCATGTCGTACATGCGTCCGAAGTAGTGCAGGATCTCGCGGCCGGTCAGCCTGTCGTAGAGACCCATGCCACCGTTCACGACGCCTATGCGCGCCCTGACCTGCTCGGCCTTCGTTACGACGTCGAGACCCGCCACCGAGGCGGTGCCGGCGTCGGGCTTGAGCAGCGTGGCCAGCATGCGCAGGGTGGTCGTCTTGCCGGCGCCGTTGGGCCCCAACAGACCGTACACCTCGCCGGGCATGACGTGGAAGTCGAGGTGGTCGACGGCGACGACCTTCTTGCCGCCCTTGCCGCCCTCGAACGTCTTCGTCAGGCCACGCACTTGGATCATGGGTTCACTCATGCAAAGGCCATGCTAACTGACGCTGTCAGGCGTGCAGGCGACCCGGCATGCAGGCAGGGGCCGAGCGGCCGGCGCGGCGCCGCCTCGCTCTCCGCCGTCACGGGAGGACCATGCGGGCCGCCACGGCAGGTGCAGGGACCCGCTACCGGCCCGCCGGTTCGCGCTGGCAACGGATATCATCACCCTCACGACATGGACGCTCTCGACATCGCCGCCCTGGACGCCTATCCCTTGGTGCCGCGTGTGCTGCATGACGTCGAGGCGCCCGACCTGAGCACCAGCTTCGGGGGTGAGACCCTCGAGTGGCCCCTGGTGCCCCGCCTGCCGGCCGAGGCGCCCTGGGCGGAGACGCTGATCAGGCCCACCGGCGCCACCCCCGACCGCATGCGGATGGCCGCGGTGGACGCCGCCGAGGTCACGGCGGCCCGCCTGAGCGAGGTGCCGGCCGGGTCGGTCGTGGCCGTCATGCCCCCGAAACGGATGGCCGAGCTGGTACCCGAATGCAAGCGCCTGGCCGACCTGGGCGTCGGTGGTGTCGGCATCGACCTGGCGCCGCTGGCCGAGTCCGCTCCCTTCGGCAAGGAGCAGTTCCGCCCGCGTAGCCGTGAGGACCTGGCTGAGCTACGCGCGGCCGCGGGGAAGCCGTTGTGGGTGTTCGGCGTGGCGGGCGCCGCTGACGCTGAGGTCGCCGCCGAGGCGGGTGCCGACGTGGTCGTCATCAGCTCACGCCTGGGCGCGAGGCTGCGCGGGCCCGCCACGATAGACGTGCTGCCGGAGGTCATCGACGCCGTCGCCGGCATGCTCACCGTGGCCGCCGGCGGCCCGGCGCGGGACGGTGTGGACGTCTTCAGGTACCTGGCGGTGGGTGCCGAGCTCGTCGTCGTGGAGGGCGAGAGGCCCCTGGCGTCGGTGGCCGCCGAGCTGGCCTACGCCTTCAAGCTCACGGGCTGTGCCACGCTCGCCGACGTCGGCTACGACGCGCTGTTCGCGCCGCTCTTCGGCGAGCCGTGATCTCGTTCGTCGAGGGTGAGGTGGCCGAGGTCCTCGAGGCCTCCGTGGTGCTGCGCGTGGGCGGCTTCGGTGTCGAGGTACAGGCGCCAGCCTCCACGCTGGGCCACTGCCGGGTGGGCGAGACGCTGCGGCTGCGCACGGCGCTGATCGTGCGCGACGAGCAGCCCACGCTGTACGGCTTCCATGACCGCGACATGATCACGGTCTTCCGCCGCCTGCTCGAGGTGAGCGGCGTTGGTCCCAAGCTGGCCCTGGGTGTCCTCTCGGCCCTGCCTGTGCAGCTGGTGGCCTCGGCGGTCGCCAACTCCGATCCCGGTCTGTTGACGAGCGCGCCGGGGGTGGGCAAGCGCACCGCCGAGCGCATCGTCGTGGAGCTGCGCAACCGGCTCCCGGAGCACCTCACCGCCGCGGTGGGTGCCGGATCGCAGGCCGCGATCGGCGCGGCTGGGCAGGACGCGGTCGACGCGCTGCTGGCGCTGGGCTACCGGGAGTCGCAGGTCAAGGGCGTCGTGGCCGAGCTGCTGCGCGACGAGCCGGGGGCCGGCGCCGAGACCCTGATCCGCAAGGCGCTGGCCAAGGTCAGGTAGCCTCTTCGCCCTGCCGAACTAGGCGACAGCGGCCCGTAGTGCCTGGTCGGGCGGCGAGAAGGTCATACCGAACGCGTTGGCCACGCCCTGGTGGGTGAGCCTACCGCCGTACGTGTTGAGGCCCTTGAGGAACGCGGGGTCCTCCACGAGGGCGTCGAGGCCCTGCGTGGCCAACTTCAGCACGTATGGCAGCGTCTGGTTGGAGAGCGCCCGCGTGCTGGTGTTGGGCACTGCGCCCGGCATGTTCGCGACCCCGTAGTGCACGACTCCGTCCACCACGTAGGTGGGGTTCTCGTGCGTGGTGGGTTCGATGGTCTCGATGCAGCCGCCCTGGTCGACGGCCACGTCCACGATGACCGCGCCCTCCTTCATGTGGGCGAGCATGTCGCGGGTCACCAGCTGCGGGGCCCTGGCGCCGGGGATGAGCACCGCCCCGATCACCAGGTCCGCCTTGGGCAGCAGCTCGACGATGTTCCCGAGGTTGCTCGTCATCGTCTGGATGGCGCCCCGGAAGACGTCGTCGAGGTACTGCAGGCGCGCGTGGTTGACGTCGAGGATCGTCACCCTGGCCCCGAAACCGAGCGCCACCTTGGCCGCGTTCGCGCCCACCGTCCCCCCACCCAGCACGACGACCTCGCCCGCGTGGACGCCGGGCACGCCGCTGAGCAGGACGCCGCGACCGCCGTGCGACCGCTCGAGGAAGTGGGCCCCGACCTGAGGGGCCATGCGACCCGCGACCTCGCTCATGGGCGTGAGCAAGGGCAGGGCGCCGTTCGGCAGCTGGACGGTCTCGTACGCCACCGCCGCCGTGCCCGCCGCCAGCAGGGCGTTGGTCAACGGCCTGGCGGCGGCCAGGTGCAGGTAGGCGAACAGGATGAGGTCGTCACGCAAGTACCGGAACTCGCTCTCGACGGGCTCCTTCACCTTGAGGACGACGCGCTGGGCCCACGCCTCCGCCGCGGAGACACCGGCGCGCGCACCGGCGGCCGCGTAGTCCTCGTCAGAGAAGCCCGAGCCCGTGCCCGCGCCGGCTTCGACACTGACCCTGTGGCCCGCTGCCACCAGCGCCTGCACCGCGCCGGGCGTGGCCGCCACGCGGTACTCCTGAGGCTTGATCTCCTTGACGACGCCAACGTCCATGCGACTCTCCTAGCGCCCGTCCCGCACCACTTTCGGAGGGCGCCCATGTTCTCGTCAATCAGCTGACTGTACCGTGAGGGGCGCGTTATTCCCGTGCGCGATGACGGCCGCGGATAACGCGATCTGGGCCCGCGCCGCCTGCGCCAAGGTCAGCTGAAGACCCTCAGCAACCGGTACGAAGGGCGCCCGTCCTCGGCCTCCGCCAACGCCACCAGCGCTCCCTCGCTGGAGAGCAGGGCCGTCCTGCCTGACACGGGCAGGTCGGGCCGTCGGCCGTGCCGGACGTCCGCCACCTGGTCGGAGGTGAGGGTCAGCGTAGGCAGCTCCAAGGCAGCGACGGCGTATACCTCACCGGTCCTTCCGATGTCCTCCAGGTCGGCCGCCGTGGCCAGGTCGACGACCCCACTGGCCGTCCTGACGAGCCCCGAGAGGTACGCAGGCAGGCCCAACGCCGCGCCCAGGTCGCGGGCGAACGACCTCACGTAGGTGCCGGCGCCCACACGCAGCCTGAGGAGCGCCGTGCGGCGCTCGCCCGCCGCCTCGACGCCCGCGACCGGCTCGGGCGCCGGAGGGAGGTCGAACGCTCGACCATCCCGCGCCGGCTCCCAGCGGCCCGGCGGTGCCCCTGGGGGCCTGGCGAAGGTCGCCGGGAGCTCGGCGGTGTCGGTGGCGAACGCCAGGAGCTCCAGGTCCTCGTACGCGACAGGGCGCGCGGGCGGCTCCTCCACCACGCCCCTGCGAGCCGCGGCGTAGCTGCGCACGCCCGCGCGCTTCACGGCCGAGAACGCCGGCGGGCGTTGGGTCTTCATCCCGAGGAAGGGCGGCAGCGCCGAACGCAGAGCCTCGGGCGTGAGCCGGGAGGCGTCGGCCACGCGGGTGATCGGGCCCTCGGCGTCGAGAGTAGGGGTCGCGGCGCCCAGCGTCACCCAGGCGAGGTACGTCTTGTCATGGCCGGTCAGGTAGCTCGAGAGCTTCGTGGCCTCGTTCGCCATGACCAGGATGACTCCGGTGGCCAGGGGGTCGAGGGTCCCGGCGTGCCCGACCCGGCGCGTGCCCAGGAGGCGTCGCGCCCTGGCGACGACGTCGTGAGAGGTGAGCCCCAGCGGTTTGTCGACCGCGTAGAGCCGCACTCAGCCCAGGAACAGGCTGCGGGCCCACGGGCTGGCGGTCACAGCCACGAGCAGCCCGACGTGGAACGTCAGCTGGGCGATCAACGCCTCGGTCGCGTTCGGGCGGACGCGGAAGTTCTCGGCCAGCAGGAGGCCGAACACGAAGAGCAGCGCTGCTGGCGTCCCGAACGTCAAGGCGTACAGCGAGGCCGAGATGAGCGGGGCGATACGCCTGTCGTAGCGGCGCGCCGTGGGCGGGATCACGAAGGCGCGGAAGAAGACCTCGGAGAGCGGCACGAGGATCATGGCCGCCACCACGTACGGCGTCAGCTGGATCAGGTCGAGGTAGAAGCCGCCGAGAGCGCCGTCGAACGGGTCGAAGTGGAGATAAGCGAGCATGGCGGCGAGGAACAACAGGCCCAGGCCGAGGCCGTTGAGCGGCCGGCGCGAGGAGCCGATCAGTACCTCCATGGGGTCGTAGCCGTTGGCTGTGACGCGGCGCCATGAGAGCAGCACCAGGAACACCGAGAACGTGATGAAGAACAGCGCCCAGGCGTCAGTGGACTGGACCGGCGTCACCAGCACCAGCAGGTTGTCGTGGACGAACGCCCCGTACGCCAACGCGGCGACGAACGCGATCAACAACGAGCCGAACAGCGTGCCGTAGACGTTGCCCACGCTCCAGTACCTGGGCCCCTCCACGACCTCCAGGCCGCTCGTGCTGGGGATGCGGCTCTCGCCGACGAGGTGCGTGGCGACGAGGACCAACAGGATCGCTGCCCACACGACGGCGTTGCCGCCCAGTCGACTGAGCAGGTTGTCGCGCCTGAGGGCCTCGCGCATGGCGACGTTGCCGGCCTCCAGGTCGCCCTCGGCGTAGTAGATGTACGCCAGCGACCGCAGGTCCCTGGCCTGCGCGTCAACGTCGCGCGACCCTCGAAGCTGGTGGGCGGTCGCGAGCTGACCGGCGGCGGCCTCCAGGTCGCCGGCAGCCCACAGCGCCCGGCCGAGCAGCGACCTGACCTCGGGGTCGCGGTCGTCGCCGGTCAGGTCCAGGTAGGACCGCAACTGTGAGACGGCGGCACCGGGCTCGCCCAGCCTGAGTCGCAAGCGCGCGTCGGCCACGCGGTAGTCGACGTTGAGTGGGTCTGCGGTGATCGCGGCCGCGTAGCCGGCCAGCGCCTCGTCGTAGCGGCCCGAGAACTCGTGGATCCTGCCGGCCAGGAGCTGCATGCGGCCCTCGACCTCGCGGTTGCCCGCCTCCTGGAGGGCCGACCGGGCGCTCCGCAGGAACGCCTGCGCCTCGTCGGGTCGGCCGCCCTCGAGCACGGCCTCGGCCAGCAGGACGAGGGGCTCGGCGGTCCGGATCGAGTTGCGGACCCGCCTCAGCCGGCTCTCGGCGCTGGCGTGGTCCCCAAGCCTAAGCTCGATGCGGGCCAGGGCCAGCTCGGCCTCGGCGAAGCTGGGCCTCACCTGGAGGGCGTTCTGGCAGGCTCGGCGAGCGGTCTCGAGGTCGCCGCCAGCTTCGAACCGCAGGCACTGCTGGTAGTAGACGTTCTCGTCGAACGCCTGCGCCGAGGCATGAGACAGGGTCCCGAGCAACAGGCAGAGCGCTGCGACGATCGCAGCCTTCACGTGCACCCGTCCTACCCCAGCTACTGGTCTCGCGATCATCGAAGTCCCCTTCGCCGGGACCATCACCTGGCGGTCAGGACGCACTGGCGGCGTGGCCGGGTCACGGTCGCTCGAGCCTCATCCGAGGAGAGGTCGCCGTAATCTTGCATGCGCGGTGTGCGCGGGCGGTTAGGTCGTTCACTTCCTTGGCCGCAGGAAGCTCCTCTGGGACGCCAATTCCTGGGCCTGGTGCGCGGCGTGTGGCGCGGAGGAGCGCTGCGTCTGTTGCCCTACCGCCCTCGGCACCGCATGAGGACGGCTGACCCCCTTCACAGAACGGCATGAAGGTTAGCTTAACCGCTCCAGGACGCATTTCGTGGGTTCCCGTTCTAACATCCGAGCGGAACGGCGTGACGATGAGCTTCTCCCACTTCCTACTCATGGGCCAGGTCCTGGCCGTGCTCCCTTCGATGTCAGAAGGGACGGAGCTCCGCGTCGTCTCACCCGACCTGCTCACGGTGTACGCCAAGGCGACCGTGATGGACGGGCGTCTCGTCTTCACCGAGTTCCCCGCGCCGGGCACCGAGGTCAGGGTGATCATCTTCCCGGCGGAGAGCACGCCGGCGGAACGCGTGGACGCCATGGGCGCCCGCGCCCTGGTCGGTCGTATCAGCGACGACGGACGCGACGTGCTCCTCACGGAACCGGAGGCATTCGAACCGCTGTCGCTGAGGCAGCTGTTGTTCCGCGAGCGCGGCGTGCGCGTGCGCTTCGCGTTGAGCAGGGAGGACTGAGGTGGCGAAACGGATCCTGATCGTCGAGGACGACCTCGACATCTTGAGGCTGTTGCAGCGCGAACTCACCGAGGCAGGCTTCGACGTGCTGGCGTACGACTCCGGCATCCGCGGGCTCACGGCCGTGCGGGAGGAAGAGCCCGACCTCGTGATCCTCGACCTGGGCCTGCCCGACGTCAGCGGCCAGGAGATCGCCAGGCGCGTGCGGCGCACCGGCGACACACCCATCCTCATCCTGACCGCGGCGGACGAGGTCGGCACCAAGGTCGACATGCTCAACGCGGGCGCTGATGACTACCTGGCCAAGCCGTTCCACGTCGCCGAGCTGCTCGCCCGCATCAACGTGCAGCTCCGCAAGCGCACGCTGGGCGCGGCGCAGAAGATCGGCGAGATGACGATCGACCCGGTGAGGCGCCAGGTGCTGTGGGGCGAGGACGAGGTCAAGCTGAGCCCGCGCGAGTACGAGCTCCTGGCCTACCTGGCCGGTCAGCCGGGCAGGGTGTACAGCCGCAAGGAGATCGAGACGAACGTCTGGGGGGAGGACCTCCCTCCGTCCTCTAACGTCGTCGACGTGCACATCGCCAACATCAGGGGCAAGCTGCGCGAGGTGGGCGGCTACGGCGTCATCCGCACGGTGCGCGGCGTGGGCTACGCGCTCAAGTCGTAGCCGAGGCGGCGTAACCTGCTCACCATGAGCGGTGCGCCACAGAGGCGCGCCGGGCTGCCACTCACCTGGCGCGTCGCCGTGCTCGCCGGTGCGGCGACGGCGCTGCTGGCCGGCCTTACCCTGGTCGTGTCGTACGTGATCGTGAGGAGCGGCATGTACGACGACCTGCGCCGCTCGCTCAGGCAGGACGCTGCGTCCCTCGCCGCCGTGTACGCCACCGGTGAGGGCAGCGCCGGGACGAGCCTGACGGGGCCGACCGGGGGCGTCGTGCTGCAGGTCTACGGGCCGGGCGCACAGCTGCTGGCAGCCTCCCGTACCGAGTGGGAGTCACCGCTCGCCGCCATCCCACCCGACGTGATCGTGGGGGCCGGTCTGGTGCCCACCGGTTGGTCCGGGGAGCTGCTGGATCAGCCCGTCGAGGTGGCCCTGGCCCCCTTCGCGGTGGGCGTCGTCGCGGTCATCGCCGACCCCAGCTACATCGAGCAGACCCTCGCCACGCTGTCCCGGACCCTCCTGGTGGTGGCGGCCGCGCTGGTCGTCCTCAGCCTGCTGGTGGGCTACCTCGTGGCGGCCGCCTCGCTGCGGCCCGTGACCCGCCTCGCCCGCCGCGTCTCGCGGCTCGAGCCCGACGCCATCGAACCGCTCGAGTACGACGGACCGCGCGACGAGGTGGCTCGCCTCACCGAGACCGTCAACGACCTGCTGGCGCGCCTGCGCGCCGCGCGCCACGCGCAGCGCGTGTTCCTGGCCGAGACCAGCCATGAGCTGCGGACGCCGCTCACCTCCCTGCGAGGCTTCCTGGATCGCGCCGCTCGCCGCGCCGGGCCGGCGTCCGCCGAGGACCTGGAGGACGCGCGCCGCGTCACCGGCACGATGGCGCGCCTGGTGGAGGACCTGCTGCAGCTGTCACGTGGTGAGATCGTCAGGGAGCCCAACCCCCACCTGGTAGACCTCTCGCTCGACGTTCTGCGCCCGGTGGCGGCCGAGTTCACCGGTGTGGCCGTGGCTGCGGACTCGCCCGCGTTGGTGGTGGGAGACCCCGTGCGCCTGAGGCAGCTGGTGAGGAACCTGGTGGCCAACGCGGTGCGGGCCGCGACGGCGCCGGAGAAGGTGCGCGTGCGCCTGACCACCGAAGGCGAGAACGGCGCGGCCCGCATCGAGGTCGAGGACGACGGACCGGGCATCCCGCCCGACCAGCAGGAGCGGATCTTCGAGAAGTTCTACAAGGGCGCCGGCGGGGGCAGCGGTCTGGGCCTGGCCATCGCACAGCAGGTGGCCAAGCACCACGACGGGACCCTGACCGTGGAGAGCCGGCCGGGCCGCACCGTGTTCACCGTGCGCCTACCGCTGGTGCAGGAGGACGACGAGGAGTAGTAGGGCTGGCGCGGTCTTCGCGCCCGGGAGGCCGTTTCGGTCTAGAGCTTGGGCAGGGTGACGCCCGTCTGGCCCTGGTACTTGCCGTGCCGGTCCGCGTAGGTGACGTCCGGCCTATCGCCCTGGAAGAAGAGCAGCTGGACGATGCCCTCGTTCGCATACACCTTGGCCGGCAAGGGCGTCGTGTTCGACAGTTCTAATGTGACGTGACCTTCCCAACCGGGCTCCAAAGGCGTTACGTTCGCCACGATTCCGCAGTTGCGAACGAAGACACCTGCCTCTAGGGCGAAGTTGCCAGCCTCTGGCACCGTCAGGCAGTAAACGTCGTGGTCACCTTTCAGCTCGCGGACGCGCATGACCTTGTGGTTCACAGGTTGCCTGCCTCGGAACGAAGAGATCACGTCCGGGAAGCGCCGGAACACGCTCCGGTCACAATCGAGAAGCCGCGCCGCTCCGCGAATCGAGCCAGCTTTGTCAAGGGCCCGTCTGACGGTAACCGCGTCGATATCCTCTCTCAGCTTGATGCGACGGGCTATCTCGGCCTGGGCCCTCCGCCTCTCGTCCGTGGCCTTCGACCAAGCGGCGCGAGACCGGTCACCCTGCTCATGGCGCGCAGCCTCGTTGTTGCGCCAGAACCGCGCGATGCGCTGTCGCTGCATCTCTCTCTCGGCCTCTGTCCAACGGGCTCTGTGTTTCTCGATCAGTTCCTCCCGCCGTGCCGCGTACTTGGGTTCGTGCCAGAAGCGACGCCCACGCCTACTCTGTTGACGGTCACGTTCCAAACGCCACTCCGGATCTTCGGCCCTTTTCCGAAGCGCATCACGGATCGCGATGCTGTGTTCCAGAGGGTCGAAGTCTGCTCCGTAGTTCTCTGCGTTGTGGTACCTGACGTGTTCCGCCGCATCCATACGGACCAAGTTCCAGGGTGCGTTGTTGCGCCTATCGTGGTCGACATGGTGGCGGTGCGTTCCGGGTTCGTCCTCGTAAACCCCATTTCGGACGTTCCACTCGTCAGCCATCCTGTGCGTAGGTTCGTAGAAGCCGGCCAACGGTTGAAACGTCATCTCGTAGCCGCGGAACACTGACCGGTAGAGAGGCATGAGGGAGTCACCCGGCCGCAAGGCGCCCGCCTCTTTCCATGTGCCGTCCCGAGCCATGAAGTCGTGGTCTGGGGTCGCTTTGATGACGCTTCCGTCGTCGAGAGTGATCTCGAGAAGGCTGTCGCGCCCGATGAACCGAGGCGCATCGATCAGTGTTGCGATCAGGCGGCCGTTCTCGCCGACCGAGTAGCCCCAAAACATCTCGCCCTCGGCATGCCGTTCCGCCATCTCTGTGAGGGTCGGTGAGCTGCCGTCGACGAGGGCGACACGGGTGTCACCGCTGAAGCAGCGAGCGTACGAGGACTTGCCAAGTGCTATGACCATCGTGTCCTCAGGAATGCGAAGGTACTCGACCGAGCGAGTCAGCACGAAGCTGTTGGGCGGGATGATGCAAGTGGGACCATCAGACTCGACCAGGCTGCGTGTGTCGAAATGCTTGGGGTCCACGACGGTGTTGAACGCGTTCACGAAGATCCGCCACTCGGGAGCTGCCCGCAGGTCGTAACCGAAGCTGGAGAGCCCGTAACTGATGACGCCCTGGCGCACCAGGCCGTCTTCGAACGGCTCGATCATGCCCTGCAGGGCTCTATCCCTGATCCAGTGGTCGGGCTTGATGCTCATGACGGAGTGTATCAACGGCCCTGTCTGACGCCATGGGGCACGGGCCTAGAGCCATTGGGCGCAAGCCGAGAGGCAGGGGGCGGTTGCAGTGTCCTCGGCCTGCGCCGCCAGGACAACTCGTTGTGACGGCGCGCCGTGGGCCTGAGTGAAGAGTTCTGTTCAGAGCAGCCTGAACGCGAGCGCGGCGACGACCGTGGGGGCGAGGGCCGCCAAGGCCAACCCGAGCGGGCTGACGGCCTGACCCCGGAAGTACTGGCGCAATATCGAG
>JBDZWC010000149.1:0-5607 GCA_040256005.1 Deinococcaceae bacterium
AGGTGGCTTCCGTGCAGGTGGAGGTAGTCGACGGCCGGGCCGCCGAGGTCATCGCGCGTTGCGCCGTGGATGAGCACCACGACATCGTGGTCCTCAGCGAGCAAGGCCACGGGGGTCCGGACGGCACGGGCTTGGGATCGGTGGCCCACAAGCTGTTCTCGCGTGCCAGCGTCTCCGTGCTGTTGGCACGGACGGGCAGGGCGCCTCCCACCGACAGCGCCGGGCGGGCCATCTATCGCCGCATCTTGGCGCCGTTGGACGGCTCGCAACGCGCCGAGTACGCACTGACCGCTGCCGGGTCGATCGCCAGGGCGCACGAGGCCCGGCTTCACATCTGCCACGTCCTCACCGCACCGGACCTCCTGGCCAGCACGCTGCGCTCGCGGTCTGCCCAACGTCACCTCACCCAGGTACTCGAGGTGAACCGCGCCGAGTCAGAGGCGTACGTCACCGAGGTCGCGCGGCGCCTGACGGCAGAGGGCGTCGAGGCCCAAGCCGTCGTCCATGGCGAGCCCGATGCCCCCGAACACATCCACGACGCGGTCGGTCGCGAGGACGCCGACCTGGTGGTCGTCTGCGCGCACGGTGCTTCGGGTGCAGGCAACCTGCCATACGGCAGAGCCGTGCAGACCCTCGCCCGCTTCGGGACCGTGCCGCTCTTGGTCGTCCAGGACGTAGAGACCAGCGCGTTCGCGCCGGCCGCCGCGCGAG
Organism: Deinococcaceae bacterium; assembly: GCA_040256005.1. Classification (GTDB taxonomy): domain Bacteria; phylum Deinococcota; class Deinococci; order Deinococcales; family Trueperaceae; genus DASRWD01. Next base: position 712 of record JBDZWC010000149.1, read on the forward strand.
CCCCGGATCAACGCCCGGGACACTGAGTGCATCGTGATGCTGCCGGCTGACGCCGGGCGCTCGAGCTGGGAGGCGGCGCTGCTGGCGCCGGTCACTGGCGCGAAGACTGCCACGGCACAGGGCCGGCTGGCGTTGCCCAGCCTGCCGCGTGGGCTCGTACGGGCCATGGCGAGCCGCGAGGAGAGCGGTCCGCCCAGCTCCGGCCGCGAATGGTTCCTGGACAACCTCCCAACGATTCAGAGAGCGGTGAGGCACGTCCGCTCCGGCCTGCGGCCTCCCGACCTGAGGCCGCTTCCCCGCCTGGCGGATGGTCCCCTGGTCGGTACGTACCGAGCGGCCGCCATGGCAGAGGCGGCGCTCACCCTCGCGGGTGGCGAGTTCGCGCCCGACGAGCTGCGACTCATCGTCGATCGGGTAGCGCTGTCCAGGACCCTGAGCCAGGCCGAGCTGTGGTCGCTGCCAAACTTCCTGCGCCTGAGCGCGTTGCGGCGTCTGGAGGCCAACGCAGACGCCCTGCTGGACGCCAGTCCCACCGCCGAGGTCAACGCGGTGGTCGCCGCCGCGGTTCAGAGCCTGGTGGTGCTCGAGCGCTGGAACTGGCTGAAGTTCGTCGAGGAGCTCTCGCCGGTCGAGGCCGTGTTGCGTGAGGACCCTGCCCGCGTCTACGCCCGCATGGACTTCGCCTCGCGCGACCACTACCGCCACGCCGTCGCTGGCTTCAGCCGTGAAAGTGGGGTGCCAGAGCATGATGTCGCCGTGCGCGCGGTCCGGCTCGCCGCTGCAGCCGATCCCGGAGCGCCACCGGAGGCAAGGCACGTCGGGTACTACCTGATAGACGCCGGGGCGGCGGACCTCGCGCAGGGCATCGGGCTCCCCGCCGACCATAGGCTCGTGCGCGGCCTGAGGCTGCCGGGTCCAAGGGCCTGGACATATGCGCCAAGCGTCGCGCTGGTGAGCGCTGCGCTGGCGTTGCCTGTCGTCCTGGCCGCGAGCGCCGTGTCGTCCTGGCTGGCGGTCGTCGTCGGCCTCCTCGCCCTGGCGCCGGCGCTGACCAGTGCCACGGCGGTCGTCCACTGGATCGTGGCTCGCTCCGTACGCCCTCGCGTGTTGCCGCGCCTCGACCCCGAGCGCGGAGTACCGGCCGGCGCCGAGACGCTGCTCGTCGTGCCGGCCATCGTGTCGGCACCGGAGGACGTAGACGTCCTCGTTCGGCGCCTGGAACTGCACCACGCTGCAGACCCCGACCCGCGTATCCGCTATGCGCTGCTGACCGACTACCCAGACGCCGACGCGGAGACCATGCCGGGTGACGCTGAGCTCCTCGCCTACCTGCGGGAGCAGGTCGCCGCGCTCGACGCGCGGCTGGCGAAAGGTGCGGAGCGACGCTTCCACGTTCTGCACCGCGGGCGACGTTTCAACGCCAGCGAGGGCAAGTGGATCGCCTGGGAGCGCAAGCGCGGCAAGGTCGAGGAGTTGGTGAGGCTTCTGACCACCGGCGGGTTGGGTACCTTCCTGGAGGACCCCCTCGGGGCCGAGCTGCGACGGCGCGTGACGTACGTCCTCACTCTCGATGCTGACACCACGCTGCCTCCGGGGGAGGCGACACGGCTCATCACCTGCCTCGCCCACCCACTGAACCGCCCCGAGATCGCCCCTGGTGGCGGCAGCCTGCGTCGAGGCTACACCTTCGCTCAGCCGCGTCTCGACGAGCACCCACGTTCGGAGCGGGCCACGTACCTGCGCCTGCTCATGTCGGGCGGCGCGCCCATCGACCTCTACCACCACCGGGTCTCGCACGCCTTCATGGACCTGTTCGGCCGGGGTCTGTTCCAAGGCAAAGCGCTCTTCAGCGTGCGGGCGTTCGCCGAGACCGTCCTCGGGCGAGTGCCAGCGAACGCGCTGCTCAGCCACGACCTGCTCGAAGGGATGCTGGGCGGCGCCGCCCTCGTAGGGGACAGTCAGGTGCTCGAGTTCGAGCCGCGCAATCACCTCGCGGAGGCCGTGAGGCTCGACCGCTGGGTGCGGGGTGACTGGCAGGTCCTGCCCTTCCTTCTCCGTCCCGGGCTCCTCGGCCTGGCGCGCGCCGTGAAGGTCGCGCGGTGGCAAGGGACGCTGCCGCTTGTCACGAGCCTCGCGCGTCCTGCGGAGGTCGCCCTACTGCTTGTCGGCTGGCTCTCCGGTGTACCGGGCGCCGTGGCTTGGACGTTCTTCGTGCTGGCGTTCGAGGCGCTCCCCGAGCTGCCGGACGTCCTCGACAGGCTGTTTCACCAGCGCGGTCCCGGAGCGCTCCGCGCCGGCAGCATTGCCATCCTGCGATACCTCGGGCGCCTGGCCTGGCGGACGACGTCGCTCGCGCACGAGGCGTGGGTGCGCCTCCGCGCGATCATCACGACCCTCGTACGGCTCACCATCACCCGCCGGCACCTCCTTCAGTGGACGACGGCAGCAGGCGCTGAGCGGAAGCTTGCGCACCCCACACAGGCCCTGGCCTGGCGCCGCATGGCCGTCTCCCCCGCCCTCGCCCTGGTGGTGGCGGCCGCCCTGGCAACGTTCGCTCCCGCCGCGGTGCCAGGCGCCGTCGGGGTCCTCGCACTGTGGGCGGTCGCCCCTTGGCTGGTCGCTTGGACCGGCCAACGGGTGCCCGAGCACGCGCACGTGCTGAGCGCAGAGCAGCGCGTACGTCTCAGGCGCCTGGCGAGGCAGACGTGGCACTTCTTCGAGCGCTTCGTGGGCCCAGAGGACAACTGGCTGCCACCCGACCACTTCCAGGAGGAGCCCCTTGACACGGTGGCGCACCGGACGTCGCCTACCAACATCGGCCTCTACCTGACGTCCAGCGTGACGGCGTACGACCTTGGCTTCTTGGGGCTGGTCGGGCTAACAGCGCGCCTCGATCGGACGTTCGAGACGCTCGACCAGCTCGAACGGGTGAGGGGCCACCTGCTGAACTGGTACGACACGCGCACCCTCAGGCCGCTGCGCCCGCGCTACGTCTCGGCGGTGGACAGCGGGAACTTGCTCGCGTCGCTACTTACCGTGCGGCAGGCCCTGTTGGCCTTGCCGGGCAAGCGGGCGTGGAGGCGTGAGCGGTGGGAAGGCATGCTTGACAGCCTCGGTAGCTACGGCGATGTCGTAGCGGCGCTGGCGGCAGACGGTACGACGCTGACGCTCATCTCGGCTCTGCGGTCCCAGATCGCGACAGCCCTTGACGACGACAGCCTCTGGCCCAGTCTCCTGGCCACACTGAAGGAGCGGCTTGGCGAGGTGGACGAGAGCGTGCTGCCTCTCCTGCGCGGCACCAGACGCTTCAGCGCGGCTCAGCTCGGCTCCTTGGCGGAGTGGCGCATGCGAGTCGCTGCCGACGCGGAGGCCCTGAGCCGCGACGTCGCCCTTCTCATGCCATGGCACAGGGCGCTGGAGGAGCGGCCGGCGGCTCTCAAGCGCTCACCAGGGTCAGGTTCGGCCCGCAGCGCCTGGGAAGCCCTCGAGAACCTGCCCGTAAGCGTGCCGCTTCTCGACCTCCCCCAGGTGTACGACCGCGCCCGGAACGCGGCCGGGCGGCTACGGGCCGCGGCAGCGGCCGAGCTGACAGGTCTGGGTCGCCACGGCGCCGTTGAGTGGTGCGACAGGCTGGGGCGAGACTTGGACGCCGCCCAGAAGCTCCTCGAATCGACGTTCAGCACCGTTTCCGCCATGGCGGCCCGTTGCGAGGCGATGGTGCAGCAGACGGAGCTGGGATTCCTGTACGACGACTGGCGCGGCGTGTTCCGACTGGGCTACCACGCCGACGACGACCGGCTAGACGAGCCCGCGTACGACCTGCTCGCATCGGAGTCACGTTTACTCAGCATCGTCGCGATCGCGCTGCAGAAGGTGCCGACGAGCCACTGGGTGCATCTGTCCCGGCCGTACACGGGCGTGGGCGGACGCCGCACCCTGCTGTCGTGGAGCGGTACCGCTTTCGAGTACCTCATGCCGCCCCTCCTGACGAAGATGCCGCGCTGGACGCTGCTCCACGACGCCTGCACGAACGCGGCCCTCGCCCAGAGGGCCAAGGCTCGTGTGGGGGGCACGCCCTGGGGCGTGTCGGAATCCGCGTTCGCCCTCGTTGGCGCTGATGGCGAGTACCAGTACAGGGCGTTCGGCGTCGCGGACCTCGCGCTTCGGCGGGACGTCCGCGACAACGTGATCGCGCCCTACGGGTCGATCCTTGCCCTTCCGGTGGCGCCTCAGGCGGTGCTCGACAACCTCACGGCACTGGAGGAGCACGGGGGACGGGGCCTCTACGGGCTCTACGACGCCATCGACTTCACACCGGGGCGCGTTCCCCTCGGCAAGACCTCTGTCGTCGTCCGCACCTACATGGCGCACCACCAGGGCATGGTCTTGGGCGCGCTCGGCAACGCGGTGGCTCCCGAGGACCTGCCATCGCGGCTCCACACAGACGCGAGGGTCGCCGCCGTGGAGCCTGTCCTCTACGAGCGCACGCCCCTGTCCGGACCGCTCGAGAAGCCCGAACAGGCTCGCGCCGGCCTCGCGAGGGCGGCCGGGCCGGTGCACGTCGACCCGTGGCACGTCACGCCACGCGTCAGGACGCCGCTGGCGTTCCCGTTGGGCAACGGCCGTTACCACCTGCTCGTCGACGATCGCGGCGGCGCCAGGGCGCAGTGGCGCGGCGTCTCCCTCTCGCGCTGGCGGCCGGACCCTGTGCTGCCGCCAGGCGGTTCGTGGCTCTACCTTACGGACCTCGACACCGGCAGAACCCGGGCGCTGCTCGGGCCCGGTGCGTATTCAGTGGATGGCTATCGATTCGGCCGGCGCGTGGTCGTGCTGCCTCCCTGAGGGGGTCGTGCTGGCCGCTGAGAGGTTCGTGCTGTCCCCCTGAGAGTTCCGTGC
>JBDZWC010000037.1:0-23087 GCA_040256005.1 Deinococcaceae bacterium
ACTGGTCGGCGGAGCTGCTCATCGGGTTCGGTGACATCACCACCGATGGCGTCGTCTATATGATCAACTCCAAGCAAGGTATCGGCACGGTAGAGACGAACATCGTCGACCACGGCGATACGGCGACCATGACCATGCAGGGCACCACGGGTGACGGCGTCGAGGTCTTCATCGAGAGCGTGTGCCGCGGGGTCAACAGGTTCGAGGACCCCGGTTAGCGGCCGGGGGTACGGCCGCGTCCTTGGCCCTGCTCGGTGGTGGGACCACAACCTGTTTGTTTGAGGACCCACTACCTCTTTTGCGCCGTAGAGCCACTACCAACCTTGTGAATAGAGCAACCGAGAGGTTGCATGATAAACGCCGTCAGGGACGCGCATAGGGGAACCGGCCGGGCGGCCACTATGCACTAGCTTGGTAGTGGCTTCGGCGCCCAGAAGACCTGCGAGAACGCGCCCCCGACGAACGTGACGGACAATGCCAATAGCGCCTCGTGGACCCGTGACCACAACCCGCACGACCTGACTTCGCGCCCACACGAGGGCGACGCCGCGGCACGGACCGGCACCCGCTCTATCCTCACGACATGGATCCTCTGCAGGGCGTGTGGCCGGCGGCAGTCTTGCTGTTCTTCGTCATGGATCCGTTCGGGAACATCCCGCTGGTCCTGACCCTGCTCAAGGACGTCGACAAGGAGCGCAGACGGCGGGTCGTCATGCGCGAGCTCGTCATCGCGCTCGCCGTGCTCCTCTTCTTCCTCTTCTTCGGTCAGCACATCCTCGGCTTCCTCGGACTCCAGGAGGAGAGCGTCTCCATCGCAGGGGGCATCGTGCTCGGCGTGATCGGCCTGCGCATGGTCTTCCCGCGCGCGGAGGGCGTGATGGGCTTCCAGGCCGGCGGCGAGCCGTTCATCGTGCCGCTCGCCATCCCACTCATCGCGGGACCGTCGGCGATGGCCATGGTCATCCTCCTGGCGCGCAGCGCACCGGGGAGCCTCGGCAGATGGGTCGTCGCCCTACTGGTCGCTTGGCTCGCGACCGCCGCGGTGCTCATGGCCGCGCCACTGCTGCTGCGCCTGCTCAAGGAGAGAGGACTTCAGGCGGTAGAGCGCCTCATGGGCATGCTGCTCATCATGCTGGCCGTTCAGATGGTCGTGAACGGGATCTCCGCCCTGGCGGACTGACGGCTGGCGGCCGACCGCCGCTCCTGCCAGAGCCCGTTGCGCTACCCCCTGGGGTTCTCGATGCAGCGCAGCAGGCTGCCCTCGGGGTCGACCAGCGCGAACATCCGGAGGCCATGTTGGGTCTCCGGAGGAGTGATGCGCGGGATCGAGGTGCGGTCCCTGGGCAGGCCGTCCACCGCGAACTCACCGTAGAGAGCGTCCAGGTCGTCGACTCGGACACAGGCGCTGAAGGCGCTGCGCCTCGGATCATGCTGGTGCGGGAAGAACTCGAGCTCCAGGGCCCCTCGCCGCAGGATCATCCAGCCGTCATCCTTGAAAGCGGTGTCGAAACCGAGTCGGCGGTAGAAGGCCTCGGTGGCGTCGAAGTCCCTGCTCGGCAGGTTGGCTGTGATGCGGTCGCCTCTGGTGCTGCTCAAGCCGCTCACTCCTCGCGGGCCCTCAGCGCGGGTGGTGGTCGATGCCTTCGTAGGCGTCGATGAACCGGCGCATGCCCTCCTCGTCGATGTCGTCGAAGCGCTGCAGCCGCTGCCATGCCGTCAAGACGTACTGGCTGCCGAGGTTCTCGCGGGGGACGATGATGATCCGCCGGTAGCCCTGCGACACCTGTTCGAGTGCGGCCACGCGCTCGGCGTTCTCCTCGGGCGTGCCCATGTCGTACCAGAGCACCACCCCGGCATCCTCCATGTTGTGGACGACGTACTCGTCCGGCAGCGGTTCGAAGTGCGAGCCCCACGGAGCCACGCTCGGCATGTGAGGGCCGGACGTGGGCGGGTCGCTGTTGTACGGGACGTGCGGGGAGTTGAGCGACAGCAGGTGCACGTTGCCGAGGCTCCGGAACTTCTCACCGGGACGGTTCGCCTCCAGCACGAGCTGCATGGCGATCGCGGCCACCACGACCGTCGCCAGGCCGGCGCCCACAGCGACGTTGACCCGTTGCTGCTTGCGCTTGCGGTCGCCGCGCACTCGGGCCGCGACGCTGCCTGACTTTCCACCGGGGGCGGACTTCTCGCTGCTCGCGCCCCTGTCCGCCTGCTGGTTCGCCGCGGCGCCCTGCTTCGCCGGCTTGCCAGCCGACTTCGACTTCTTCTTGGCCATGGGTTACGAATCTACCCGGTCGAGAGCGGTCAGCGGGTGTCAACCAGCGGCATGCCGCTTAAGGAAGGCCAGGAGCCCGGCGGTGGACGCGTCGAGATCGTCCTGGGTACCAGCCTCAGCCAGCCGCGGGAGCAGCGCCGACGCCAGCTCCTTGCCCAGCTCCACACCCATCTGATCGAACGAGTTGATGTCCCAGACGACGCCCTGCACGAAGACCTCGTGCTCGTACAGCGCGATCAGCGCACCCAGCGCTCCCGGCGTGAGCTGCGGGAAGAGGAGCGTGGTCGAGGGCCGGTTGCCCGGGAAGGTCTTGGCCGCTGCCAGCGCCTCGGACATCTCGGGCTGCCGCGCCTCGTCCGTGGTCCGGCCCCGCATGAGCGCCTGAGGCTGGGCCAGCAGGTTGGCGAGCAGGGCCCGGTGATGCTCGAGGAGCCCATGGTGGGGTCTCGCGAAGCCGATGAAGTCGGCCGGCGCCAGCACCGTCCCCTGGTGGAGCAGCTGGTAGAAGGCGTGCTGTCCGTTGGTGCCCGGCTCGCCCCACACGACGGGTCCGGTCCGGTAGGTGACTGGTTCGCCCCCGCGGCGCCTGCCCTTGCCGTTGGACTCCATGTCGAGCTGTTGCAGGTAGCGCGGGAGGTGCTCCAGAGACTCGTCGTAGGGCAGCACGACCCTCGTCTGGGCGCCCAGGAAGTCCACGTACCAGAGGGCGAGGAGCCCGAGCAGCACCGGCAGGTTCTCCTCGAGCGGCGCCGTGCGGAAGTGCAGGTCCAGCGCGTGGCCGCCGCGCAAGAGCTCCTCGAAGACCTCGTAGCTTGTGGCCAGGCAGATGGAGAGCCCCATCGCCGACCACAGCGAGTAGCGACCGCCCACCCAGTCCCACATCTCGAACACGTTGTCCGCCGGGATGCCGAACTCGCGCGCGCGGTCTACCGCCGAGGAGATGGCTACGAAATGCCTCGCGACGGCGGAGTCGTCGCCGGCGGCGCGAGCGAGCCAGTCGCGCGCCGTGCGAGCGTTCATCATCGTCTCCTGCGTCGTGAACGTCTTGGACGCGACCAGGAACAGCGTCGTCTGTGGGTCGAGGTCGGACAGGACGCGGGCGATCGCGGCGCCGTCGACGTTGGAGACGAAGCGCACGCGGATGCCCTCGGCCGCGTAGGGTTCCAGCGCCCCGACCACCATCTGGGGCCCCAGGTGCGAACCGCCGATGCCGATGTTCACGACGTCGGTGATGCGCTCGCCCGAGAACCCGCGCCAGTCGCCGGCGTGCACCGCGCGTGTGAAGTCCCGCATGCGCTCACGCACCGCGCGCACCTCCGGCAGCACGTCGACGCCGTCCGCGAGGACCCTCTCGCTGGTCAGGTCGCGCAGGGCGACGTGCAGCGCCGGGCGGTCCTCGGTCACGTTGATGCGCTCGCCGGCGAACATCGCCTCACGGGCCTGCTCGAGCCCAGCCGCGCGCGCCAGCGCCACGAGCAGAGGCAGCGTGTCCGACGTGATGAGGTGCTTGCTGTAGTCGGCCAGCAGCTCGGTGCCGGCCAGCGGCAGCGCCAGGGAGAAGCGCTCGAACCTGCCGGGGTCGCGGCGGAACGCCGCGCGCAGATCGAGGCCTCGTACCTCGCCGGCGTGGGCCTCCAGGCGGCGCCAGGCCAGCTCCCACGCGCCCTGATCGCGCGACCAGACCGGCGAGATGCTCACGACCTCAGGCGCCCATCCCTTTCACCTTCGGTGCTTTCCGGTCCGGAGGTCCCATGTCCTCACGCAGCTGCGCCAGGGCCTCCGGGTCGACGAGGTCAGACATGCGCACGCCGCCGAAGACGTCGTGCATCAGAAGCGTCGTGCGCATCCACATGCCGTTGACGTTGCAGAAGCCCTTCCTCTGCTGGGTGGCGCACTGCTGCCTCGTCTGGCAGGTGTCCATCAGCAGCGGTCCGGAGACGGTCTGTATGACGTCTAGGAGGCTCAGGTCCGAGGGGTCCACCGTCAGCCTGACGCCACCGGTCCGTCCGGGACGGCTCTCCACGTAACCGGCCTTCGACAGCCGGCCCAGCACTTTCGCGAGGAACGCCGGCGGGAACTGGAGGTCCTCGGCGATGCGGGCGCTGCTCGCTCCAGGGTTCTCTGCGACGTAGACGATCGTGTGCACGGCGTAGCTCTCCTCACGCCGCAACAGCGTCCTGACGCCGCTCGTAGCGTCCTTGTCCACGCCGGATGCTAGCACCGGCACCCTCGCTGCCGAGGTTCGCGAACTGCCGCCGGGGGCGCCCTCCAGGTCGGCAACCGCTGGACATCTGTCCCTTACCGGCGTTGTACCCGCACACCTAACCTGGACACAGATGTCCGAGTTACGGCGGTTCGTCCGTGGCCGGGACTTCGCAAGGAGAGAGGCCCGAGAGCGGGCATAGGAGGCAGCAAGTGAGGAACTTCAGAGGCAACCTGCACATAGGGGCGATCATCGGGGCCGCGACCCTGGTGGTCGTCATCGCCGTCGGGCTGGCCCTCTTCGGTGGCCGGACCGGTGAGGCGGGCGCGCCATCGATCGCGGACCCCGCCGTCCAGCACACGCTGGCCGACACCTCGAACCAGCACGCCGTACACGACCTGACCATCAACGCGGCCTGGGCCGAACGCGCCCTGCGGGCCGACGACGAGGACCAGGTCCCCGTGGCGGACCTGCCGGTCATCGAGGGCGTCCTCGGTTTCGCACCCAACGCCGCCCCGCCCGTGAACCGCGACTACCGCGCCCACGTCAAGATCGAACTCGAGACCAGTGAAGAGGTCATGGAGCTCGCCGACGGCGTCGAGTACCGCTTCTGGACCTTCGGCGGCAGCGTCCCCGGCCCCATGATCCGGGTGCGCGAGGGCGACTTCGTCACCTTCACACTGCAGAACCACCCCACCAGCCTGATGCCCCACAACATCGACCTGCACGCCGTGAGCGGCCAGGGCGGCGGCGCCGAGGCGACGCTCATCTCCCCTGGGCAGCAGGCGACGTTCGGCTTCACCGCCCTTAACCCGGGCGTGTACATCTACCACTGCGCCACGGCGCCGGTAGGCATGCACATCGCGAACGGCATGTACGGCCTCATCGTCGTCGAACCCAAGGAAGGCTTCACGCCGGTGGACCGCGAGTACTACGTGGTGCAGGGCGACTTCTACACCAAGGGCGACTTCGGCGAGAAGGGCCTGCAGGACTTCGACATGATGCGCGCCGTCGACGAGAACGCCGCCTACGTGGTCTTCAACGGCCGCGTCGGCTCGCTCACGGGCGACAACGCCCTCCAGGCCAAGGTCGGCGAGACCGTCAGGCTCTTCGTCGGCAACGGTGGCCCCAACCTGACCAGCAGCTTCCACGTCATCGGCGACGTCTTCGACCGCGTCTGGCTCGAGGGTGGCGCGATGATCAACCGCGACGTCCAGACCACCGTGATCCCCGCCGGCGGCGCCGCGGTGGTGGAGTTCGAGGCCGACGTGCCCGCCTCCCTCACACTCGTCGACCACGCGATCTTCAGGGCCTTCAACAAGGGCGCCATCGGCTCGCTGGTAGTGACCGGCGAGAAGGACCACGTGGTCTTCACCGAGCGCATCGACGTCCGCCCCTACAACCCCGACGCCACGGCCGGCAACTGACAGCGCCGGAACGCTAGAGGAACCAGACATGTCCCGCCACCTCGTCACAACCGCCCTGCTCGCCCTCGTGGCCATGAGCGCACCCGTGACCGCTGCGGCTGCTGACGCGGCGACCGTCTCTGGGCAGACGGTGCAGGTGCCCGGCGGCGAGGTGGCACTGCTCTTCCCCGTCGAAGGCGAGGAGCTGGCCCACGTCGAATCGTTCGAACTCGACGTGACACCAGTTACCAACGCACAGTTCCTCGCCTTCGTGACGGGGCACCCGGAGTGGAGGAGGAGCGCAGTCCCGCGGGTCTTCGCCGCGGACGGCTATCTCTCCCACTGGGCCGGCGACCTCGAACTGGGCGCTGCCGCCCCGGACGCCCCTGTCACCAACGTCTCCTGGTTCGCGGCCGCCGCCTACTGCGAGGCGCGGGGTGCGCGCCTGCCCACCGAGGCCGAGTGGGAGTACGCGGCCCGCGCCGGCCGCGAACTGGCCGACGGCTATCAGGAGGCCGGCTACCGCGAGAGCGTGCTCGTGCTCGTCAGCTCACGTGCTGCCCGGCCGGCCGACGTGGGTCGGGGCGAGGTCAACGCCTACGGCGTGCGCGACATGCACGGGCTCGTGTGGGAGTGGGTCTTCGACGTCGGCGCTGCGATGAACACCGCCGACAGCCGCTCATCCGGCGACCGGCGACTGCAGCTCCTCTGCGGTGGAGGCTCCGCCGGCGCGACCGACAACGGTGACTACGCAGCGTTCCTGCGCTACGCCTTCCGCAGCGGCCTCTCGGGCGATTACGCAGGGGGCGGCCTTGGATTTAGGTGCGCGTCGTGACGCCTAGAGGGGTGACCGACATCTTCACCTTCCGCACGATCCTGTTCGTTGGCGCGTTGGGCCTCTCCCTGCTGCTCTCGGCTTGCGGTGAGGACAGCGGTGCCCGTGAAGCCGTCCCGGAGGTGGCTAGCGCTCCGACCGAGGTGCTCGTGCAGCAGCAGGGCCGTCACCCGGCCCACGCCACGCACCACGCCGGTCACGAGGGCCACGCCACCCACGACGCTCACGCGCATCACCAGCCCGCTTTGCCGGCGGCCGAGCTGCCGGGCACCTCGCTCTTCCACCTCGACAGGGCCTGGACGAACCAGGACGAGGCGCCGTTCGGCCTGCCGGAGCTGAGGGGCCGCCCGTCTGTCGTCGTGATGTTCTACGGCGACTGCACGACGGCCTGTCCGCTGCTGGTGAAGACTGCACAGGACATCGAGGCCGCCCTACCCGTCGAGCTGCAGGGCGAGGTCTCGTTCGTCATGGTCACGTTCGCGACCCAGGCAGACACCCCCGCCAAGCTCAAGACGTACGCGGCCAGTAAGGGCCTCCACCGTGAAGGGTGGCACTGGCTGGTCGGCAGTGACCTCCAGACGCGGCAGCTCGCCACCTTGCTCGGCGTGCAGTACCGGGACCTGGGCAACGGTACGTTCGCCCACTCGAACGTCGTCACCGTTCTCGATGCGGACGGCGTGCCGGCGGCCCGTCTCGAGGGTCTGGGCGTGGATGTCTATCCGGCCGTGGAGGCGCTGCTCGAAGCTTCTTAGGCCGAACCTCTTCGCAACGCGGCCAGGGTCGGAGCCACTTCTTCTAGCCGGCCTTACGGAGACTCTCTGTGGCGGCCCTCACGAGGCCGCCGCTCTCCTGCAGTGCCTTGGCGGAGGCCTCCGCGCTCGCTCCCGCGATACCCATGACGATCGCCACACGCATGTCGCCTCCCGCCGCGTTCAACAGCTTCACCGCCTCTTCTTGCGATGAGCCAGCCGCCTGCGCCACGATGCGCGCCGCGCGGTCGATGAGCTTGGCGTTGAGCGGGCGCATGGCCACCATCAGGTTGTCGTAGGCGCCGCCCATCCGCACCATCGCCGCGGTGGACAGCGCGTTCAGGGCGGCCTTCTGGGCGGTGCCTGCGGCCAGGCGGGTGCTACCGGCCAGGACCTCGGGTCCCGTGTCGAGCAAGACCCCGACCTCCGCCGCCGACAGCAGCGGCGTGTCGGGGTTGTTGGCGATGCCGACGGTGAACGCTCCCCGTTCGCGGGCATGCTCGACCGCGGCGACCGTGTAGGGCGTCCGCCCGCTGGCCGCGACGCCCACGACGACGTCAGCCGGCCCGATGCCGGCGGCCTCCACCTCGCGGCGCGCGGCGTCGACGTCGTCCTCGGCGCCCTCCTTGGCCCGCGCTTGGGCGTCGCCGCCCCCGGCCATCAGCAGGACCACGTCCTCGAAGCCGAAGGTGGGAGCTAGCTCTGCCGCGTCCTGGACGCCCAGGCGACCCGATGTGCCGGCCCCAACGTAGACGAGCCGGCCGCCCTCCCGAAGCCGCTGTTCGATGCCGGCGGCAGCCCTGGCCAGCTGGGGAGTGGCGCGGCGCACCGCCTCGATGGCGCGCGCGTTGGCTTCGGTCACCGCCTCGACGATGCGCTCGGCCGGCCAGGTGTCCAACCCCACGTACCTGGGATCGACTGCTTCGGTGCTCATCCTCGTCCTCCGTCGCCGGGTGGACGTGCCGGCCCTGTCCGCGCTCTTTGGTAGGTGCGCCACACGCGGGCTCCGAGGCGCCCGTAGAAGGATCCCAAGGTCGTCCAGTTGATGATGACGTCCGTGATGCCTCGCTCCTTGAGCGCCTGCGCGGCGGCCCTCACCATCGCCAGCCCCAGCCCCAGCCCTCTCACGTCGGGAGCGGTGCCCAGAGGCCCGATCCCACCGAGCCGCCCGTCCGGGTAATCGCGCGATAGCGCGCCCGCCCAATGTAGGCCGGGCGCCGTGAGTTCCTCACCGCCTTGGAAGGCGACGCAGAACCCCTTGGCGCGTGCCGAGGCGGGCACGCCTTGGGCGTCCGTCCGCTCTACGGTGAAGACCGTGGCGCCGCCCCTCAGGTAGGTGGCAAGCTCCTCGGCCCAGCGACCTGGGAAGGTGGCGCGCACGAACGCCAGCGCGCCCTCGTGGTCGCCTCCCGTCGCGCGCCAGCCTGGCGGCAGGGGGGCGGCGGGTAACTCCGGGCGCAGGTCCAGGTGGAGGTCCTGCTCGCACACGGAGAACCTCGCGCCCGCATGCCGCAGCAGGCGCCAGGCGGCGGGGGGTGACTCCAGCGGCGGGCCGGGAAGGAGGTGGTCAGCGTCGGAGCCGAAGTGCACCTCGGCCGGCGCTGAGGACGACAACCGGTGCATCAGCTCCGCGAGCACGGCCGTGCCTACGCCTCGGCCCTGGTTCTCCCTGCGGACAGCCAAGGAGGAGACCCACGCCAGGTTGGCCGGCTGCCAGCTGGACACGGGCCGCTTGCCGTGCGCGTAGGCGAGGACCCGCCCCTCGGCGACGGCGCCCACCAGCAGCTCGGGGTCGTGGTGGGGAGACGCCAACCGCTCGTGCCATAGGGCCTCGGTCAAGGGGTAGGGGTTCGGCTCGCCCCAGGCGGAGTTCCACACCTCGGGCACCGCCAGCGCCTCCTCGGGTGTCAGCGTCCGCAGCTCCACCTCAGAAAGCCCGCAAGTCGAGGGCCATGCGGTAGATGTCGCCGCGGTAGGCGCTGCGCACGTACTCGAACGGGAGGCCGTCCTCTCCGTAGGTCGTGCGCTCGAGAGCCAGCACCGGCACCAACTTGCCTATGCCCAGCAGGCGGCACTCGTGATCCGTCGGCAACCGCGCGGCGATCGTCTGCCTGGCCCGCGCGGGCTTGATGCCGAACTGCTTGTCGAGCGTGCTGTACAGGCTGCCGGTCTCCTCGAGCAGCTCGAGCGAGAGCTCCGCCAGCCGGGGCGCGAGGTGGGCGTCTTGAAGGGCCAGCGGTTCGTCGGTCGCCGTCCGCAACCTGGTGATCTGGAGCACCTCGGTCCGGCTGGGGACGCGCAGGGCCTGGGCCACGTGATCGTCGGCCGGAAGGCGCTGCGTCGAGAGGAGCCGCGAACCCGGCTCGAAGCCCAGGTTGCGCGCCTCGTCGGTGAAGCCGAGGACGCGGTCGATCACCTGCTCGAGCGGCCTCGGCCGCACGAACGTGCCCGAGCCCTGGCGCTGCTCCACCACGCCGGCTGCCACCAGCTCCTCGAAGGCGCGCCGCACGGTCATGCGCGAGAGGCCGAGGTCGAGAGCCAGGACGCGCTCGGACGGCAACGCCGAGCCGGCTACGAGGTCGCCCTCCTCGATGGAGCGGGTGAGCTGCTCGCTGAGTTGGAGGTAAGCCGGCGTGGGGCGAGTCTTGTCGATCGCCAGCCGCAGACCAGCCAGCTGCCCGGATCCCGTGGCGGGCTCCTCGACGGCCTCGCTCAGGCCGACGGCGCCGCCCACCGTGTCACGACCCGCGCTACCTGCCATGCGATCGCGCCCTCCTGACCCGGCGGCCCGGTCTCGTGGCGGGCCGCGTCGCCGATCCGTGTCTCGTACCACTTCTATACCATCGGCGGGGCCCGGCAGCGGTCGACGGGGGCCGGCCGGACGACACGGGCTGGCGTTACACGGACCGACGACGGCCTAGCGACGACGCCTTAACTGTGCCCTTACCCTTCGCTATCCCACTTGTGAGTGGTACGCGACTGGTCTATCCTGGGCCTCGCCGTAAGCAAGACACGAAAACGGGAGGTACAGATGCACCGCAGACCACTACTCACCGTGCTGGCCGCAGCGCTGCTGGCTTCCGGCATGGCGCTAGCCCAGCCGCGGGTCGTCGACTACTCGAGCCTGGGCATCCAGCCGGGCACCCAGGGTGGGAGCGTCACGCTTCCTCTCGGTGCGGCTCCACCCACGTTCCTCTACTACGCCCAGATCGACAACGCTACCCAGACCCTCACCCAGCAGGTGTTCGATTCGCTGGTGGAGTTCAACCTCGAGACGTACGCGCTCGAGCCGGGCCTGGCCGAGAGCTGGGACGTCTCCGAGGACGGCACCGTCTACACGTTCCACCTGCGCGAGGGCGTGACCTGGCACGACGGCACGCCGTTCACCGCTGACGACGTCGTCTTCACGTACGAGCAGATCATCACGAACCCCGAAGCGCGCGCCGGCGACGCCGCCCAGTTCACCTACACGGTGGACGGCGAGCAGCAGCAGGTCACCTTCGAGGCCGTGGACGACCACACGGTGGTCTTCACGCTCCCGGCCCCCTCGGCGGCCTTCCTCCTGCAGCAGCGCTTCTTCATCATGCCGAAGCACAAGCTGCTCGACTTCACGGTCGAGGGTGGGGCCACGGCCGGCGAGATCAACAACGCCTGGCCGACCGACGTCGACCTCTCAGAGGTCGTCGGTACCGGGCCGTTCATGTACGACAGTTACACCCCGGGTCAGCTGGTGGTCCTCAAGCGCAACCCGAACTACTGGAAGCAGGACACCGCTGGCACCCAGCTCCCGTACCTCGACGAGGTGCGCTACCTCGTGGTGCAGGGCACCGAGGCCCAGACCGCGCAGTTCCTCGCCGGCAACCTCGACCAGCTCAACATCTCCGGCGCCCAGTTCCCGAACTTCAAGGACCTCGAGCAGCAGGGCGAAGGCTTCCGTGTGGTCGTCAGCGACGCGCTGTTCGGCTCACCGCCCCACGTCGCCTTCAACTTCGACGACCCCACCTTCGGCGAGCTGTTCGGCAACCACGAGTTCCGCAAGGCCATGGAGTTCGCGGTCAACCGCGAGCGCGTGATCGAGGACGTCTACAACGGCCTGGCCACCATCCCCGGCACGCCCACGGCACCGGCCGACGGCACGTTCTACGAGGACACGACCGGCCTCATGAACATGTTCGACCTCGAGGCCGCCGCGGCCGCCCTGGATGAGCTGGGCGCCGTGGACTCCGACGGCGACGGCATCCGCAACATGCCGAACGGCGGACCGAACCTCCAGTTCGGCCTGACCTACGCCTCGGACTCGCAGACGTTCACCGACATCGCGACCATCGTCCAGAACGACTTCCGTCAGATCGGCGTCCAGGCCGACCTGGTCGCCGTCCAGAACTCCGCGCTGCTCTCGACCGGCCTCGCCGGCGACTACCAGGCCATCATCGTGGCCCTCGGCAACCAGCCCGATCCGGAGCTGCGCAAGCCCATCTGGCAGCCGGGCGGCTCGCTGTACTACTGGCACCGCTCGACCCAGCCGGCCGAGCCGGGCGGCACCCCCAACTTCGACGCCATGGCCGACTGGGAGCAGAGGATCTACGAGATCTTCGACCAGGGCACGACCATGGTCGACCAGGCCGCGCGCGCCGAGCTCTACAAGGAGTGGCAGCGCCTCAACGCCGAGTACGCGCCGGTGATCATGATCGCCAAGCCGTCGAACATCGCCGCCGTGTGGGACCGCGTCGGCAACTTCGTCTACAGCCTGGGCGTTATCCCCGGGTACAACCCGGTACCGTTCTACACGGTCGAGTGACCTGCGCTAAGCGCTAGTCTCGGCGAAGATGGAGCCGGGCAGGTGAGGCAGCCGCCCCACCAGCCCGGCTCTCGCCGGTATTTGTCACGCTGACATATCGTCCGGAGGCATCTTGTTCGTCTACGTCGTCAGACGTATCGCCGTCATGATCCCGACGCTGTTCCTGGTGTCGGTCGTCTGCTTCTTCATCATCCAGCTCGCGCCGGGGTCCTTCACCGACAGGTACCTCGAGGACCCGCGCATGAGCCCCGCCCAGGTCGCCCGCATCAACGAGCAGTTGGGCCTCGATAAGCCGGCGCACGAGCAGTACCTGCGCTGGGTGGGTGGCATCCTCTCGCGCGGCGACTTCGGCTTCAGCTTCTTCGCGAACCGCCCCGTGTGGGGCGTCATCAGCGAGCGCCTCTGGTGGACCGTCGTCGTGGCGGGCATCACTATGGGGTTCGCCTGGCTCATCGCCGTGCCCCTCGGTATCTTCACCGCGTTGCGCCGCAACGGCGTCACGGACTTCTTCGCCAGCTTCGTGGGCTATGTCGGCCTGGCCACGCCCGACTTCCTCGTCGCGCTCCTGCTAGTCGCCCTGGTGCTGCAGTCGGGCGGCACCAACGTGGGCGGCCTGTTCAGCCCTCAGTACATCGGGAAGCCCTGGAGCGGGCCCCGTCTCATCGACTTCCTCAACCACATGTGGATCCCCGTGCTGGCCATCGGCACTGGCAGCATCGCCGCGGTCATGCGCCAGATGCGCGCCAACCTGCTGGACGTCCTCAACGCCGACTACGTCCGCACCGCCAGGTCCAAGGGCCTCGAGGAGCGCGTGGTCATCAACCGCCACGCCGTCCGCAACGCGCTCAACCCGCTGGTCTCGCTGGCGGGACTCAGCCTGCCGGAGCTCATCAACGGCACGATCATCGCGAGCATCGTCCTCAACCTGCCGACTATCGGACCGCTCCTCTACGACTCGCTGATCAACAAGGACCAGTACGTGGCGATGTCACTGCTGCTGCTCTCGAGCGTCCTGCTGATGGTCGGCAACCTGCTGGCCGACCTCACGCTGGCGTGGGTGGACCCCCGGATCCGCTATGACTGAGCGCCTGCGTCTCAACCGGGCCCGGCGCGCCGAACGCATCGGGCGCTCCCCGCTGGAACTGGCCTGGCGACGCTTCCGCAAATCGAGGGCCGGCATGGCCGGCGGCACCGTGCTCATCGTCCTGTACCTCATCGCGCTGTTCTCGCAGTTCCTGGCGCCGTACTCGATCATCAGGCAGTACCGCAACGTCTACCAGCCCCCTCAGCGCCTCCACTTCCTGCACGAGGGCAGGCTCACGTGGCCGTACGTGCGGGCGATGGTGCAGGAGCGCGATCCCGTCACCTTCAGGCGGCAATGGGTCGAGGACGAGGACTCGCGCCTGCCCTTGCGACTGTTCGTGCACGGTGATAGGTACAAGTTCCTAGGGTTGATACCCAGCGACCTACACCTGTTCGGCGTCGAAGGCGGCACCTACTTCGTGTTCGGAACGGACCGCTTCGGCCGCGACCTGTTCTCGCGCATCCTGGTCGGCTCGCAGGTGTCCCTCACGGTGGGCATCATCGGCATCATCATCTCGTTCGCCGTCGGGATCCTCATAGGGGGCATCTCCGGCTACTACGGCGGCTGGATCGACCAGGTGCTGCAGCGGCTCATAGAGGTCCTGCTGTCGTTCCCGCGCCTGCCCATCCTGCTGGCCCTGGCGACCGTCATACCGTCCTCGTGGCCCTCCACCTGGGTCTACGCCGGCATCGTGGCGGTGCTCGCGTTCATCGGTTGGGCCGGGCTGGCCAGGGTCGTGCGCGGGCAGGTGCTGGCCGTGCGCGAGGTGGACTTCGTGTCCGCCGCCCGGGCGCTGGGCTCGCGGGACCTGCCCATCATCGTCAAGCACGTCGTGCCCAACCTGACCTCGTACCTCATCGTCGCCGCCACGCTGGCGCTGCCCGGCTACATCCTTGGGGAGAGCACGCTGTCCTTCCTCGGCCTGGGGATCAAGGAACCCATGACGTCGTGGGGCCTGCTGCTCAAGGACGCCCAGAGCTTCGAGGCCCTGAGGCTCTACCCCTGGCTGCTGGCGCCAGGCGCGCTGATCGTCATCTCGGTCCTGGCCTTCAACTTCGTCGGCGACGCGCTCCGTGACGCGGCCGACGTGCGGACGCGGTGAACCCGCCGCCCGGCTGGCGCGACCGCTTCGCGCACGCCCTCTCTGCCCTGGCCGAGCGCACACAGGCTCCAGGCCTCGCTGTCTCGCTGTTCGACCGGGACGACGTCCTGCTGGAGCTGTGCCTGGGCCACCGCGACCGGGAAGAGGGGCTGCCCGTCGACGCCGACACGATCTTCGGCGTCGCCTCTATCACTAAGTCGTTCACGGCACTGGCGCTGTGCCTCCTGCGTGACGACGGGCGCCTGAGCCTCGACGACCCTGTCACGCGGTATCTCCCGTTCAGGCTGTGGCGTGAGGGCGAGGCTCCCACGCTGCGGCACTTCCTCGAGCAGACGAGTGGCCTGCCACCCACTCCAGCCATGACCTGGTTGAGGGCAGAGAGCCAGGCGCCCGATCCGGTCGCCGCCGCACCCACGTTACGGGAGGCGCTGACCACCGTGGCGGACGCCGCAGAGCTGCAGCGAAGGGCCGAAGAGGTCAGCACCTTCGAGGGGCTGGTCGGGTACCTCAACGAGAACGTCGAGCTGGTGGGTGCGCCGGGCGAGCTGTTCAGCTATAGCAACGACGGCTTCTGCCTGATGGGCGGGGTCGTCGAGCTGGTCAGCGGCGCGCCGTTCGACGACTTCGTGACGGAGCGCATCCTCGGCCCCCTGGGGATGGACCGGTCCACGTTCGACCTGCGGCGTGTGCTGGCGGACCCGAACCACTCCACCCTCTACGAGCGCGACGAAGACGGAGCGGTGGGGCGCTCGCCGGCGTGGCAGACCACAGGGCGGATGCTGGGTGGAGGGATGCTGAAGTCCACCCTGGCCGACCTGAGAACGTACGCCCGGTTCCATCTCGCGGCCGGGGCCGGCGACGAGAGAGCGGCGTCACAGGTAGGCGTAGATCCGGCCACCGTCCGAGAGATGGCCGCTGGCCGAGTGTGGGCCGGACCCGAGTCGCGTTACGGCCTGGGCCTGCAGCGCAACGACGACTACCGGGGCCACACGGTGATAAGCCACGGCGGCGGGCTGAAAGGCGTCTCCAGTCGCATCGGGTGGGTGCCGGACCTCGGCGTGGGTGTCGCGGTGCTCTGCAACCTGGGTGGCGTGCCCGTCGAGAGGGTCTGGACGATGGCTCTCAACGCCTACCTCGGGCTGCCGCTCGAGGCCGCCACCTACGAGCCGACGCCCTATGACGCCAGCGAGGCCGAGGTCGAGGGCGTGTTGGGCAGCTACGCCTCGGGCGAGCCGTACGGCCGGTTGCGACTCTTCCTCGACGAACGCGGCGAACTGCGCGCCGCCACGGGCGAGCCGGCCGCCGAGGTGCCAGCCTTCATGGCAGGTCCCGACGAGGTGGCGCTGCGGTACGCGGAGTACGACGCGCCCGTCACCCTACTGCGGAGGGACGGGCGCGTGTGGGCGGCGCATCAGGGACTGCGTGTGCTGAGGAAGGTGGGCTGACCGGCCGAGGGCCGGCACCACCTGGCGGGACGATCCGGGCCTACTCGAACAGCGTCTCGTCCACGGGCTCGTTGAGCGCGATGTCGACGTAGCGCATCTCGGCGTAGAGCGTGGCGGCGCCGTCCTTCACCTCGTACATGTCCTGGTCGTAGAACAGCGCGCCGTCGACCCTGGGCTCGCCCACGAAGACCATGACCATGTCGGAGGCGTCCTGGGGGACGACCATCCCGATCAGGCGGCCCGTGGCGTCGAACACGAAGCGGATCGTCGTGGCGTCCACCTGCATGCCGGGCACACCGAAGTCGCCGGTGTAGCTGACCTGGCGTCCGGACAGAACGTCGGCGTAGCTCACCTCGCCGTCGTAGGTAGCGACGGCTTCGGGGTCCGACAGGAGATCGCCCGCCGAGCCCGTCTCGAAGATGTCGGCGAAGGCCGCGTCCATGCCCGGCGGCAGGGGCAGCGTCATGCCGTTCATGGACATGGTCATCGTGCCCTCCACGTAGCGCATCGTGGTGGTCATGCCCATGACCGCGGAGACGATCGCTGCGCGCTGGCCGGCGTAGTCGATGACGGTGCGGCTCTCGTTGACGAGCGGCTCGTCGGCGCCGTAGATCGTCATGGTCGAGGTCATGTCCAGGCTCTGGATGTCCGGGGCCGCGCCGGCCTGGCTGGCCATCCCTTCGAGCAAGGCCCTTGCCTGGTCATCGATCTGAGCGGAAGCCATGCCTATGACCAGAAGGAACGCCGTGAGGGACGCACGTACGAGGTTCGGTCTTGTCATGGCATCAAGCTAGCCCATCGCCGGCCGGCTAGATAGTGGCAGGTCAGGTCCGCAGCTTCACCAACGTGCCCCACGGGTCGCGAACACATAGGTATCCCGCGCCTTCCTCGATCGCGACCCCGGCCCGCTCGAGCCGCTCACGCGCGGCGGCCAGGTCGGAAGCGGAGGCCTGGACCTCGAAGTACGCAAGCCCCAGCGTGTCCCCTCTCATGGCTGCGCCTCGGCTCTCCCACACGTTCATGCCCAGGTGATGGTGGTAGCCGCCGGCGGACGCGAAGAGCGCGCTGTGCCACATGGACGCCGTCACGTCGAAGCCGAGGGTGTCCACGTAGAACGCCCCGGCGGTAGCCACGTCGCCCACCTTGAGATGGACGTGGCCCAGCCGGGCCCGGGCGCCCTCCGGCGCCTTAGGCTCGGATCCCTCCATGACGGCGTGCTCGCGGATGAACGAGTTCGGGTCAAGCGGCAGCGAGTCCATGGCGACCTCGCCACCCGACCAGCGCCACTCGGAACGCGGCCGGTCCCAGTAGAGCTCCACACCGTTGCCCTCGGGGTCGTTGAAGTAGAACGCCTGACTCACGAGATGGTCGGCGCTCCCGGTGAACGAACCGCCGAAGCCCAGCGCCGTAGCGTACAGGGCCGCCGCCAGGTCGGAGCGCTCATCGAACAGGATCGCCGTGTGGTATAGGCCGGCGGAGCCGGGAGTCGGTCGCGGCAGCTCGGGACGCTGATACAGCTCCAGCACCGGGCGCCCATGACTGCCCAGCAGGAGCCGGTCGCCCGAGTCCTCGAGTCGAGCGAGGCCCACCCCCGTCTCGTAGAACGGGGCTACGACGGCCAGGTCCTCGACGTTGAGGGCCAGCCTGCCCAGGTCCGTAGCGGCGCCCAACTTGTCGCCAGCGCCCGATTCCCTCGCCGTCTCGGTCATGGGCGGCATTATGCGCCGCCCGGCGGGCCATCATGGTTCCCGTGCCCGATAGACAGGACCAGCCCAAACCCGCCGACCGACTGCCGCTGATGATCGACCTCTCGAGCACCAGCCTCACGCCCGACGAGCGTGAGCTGCTCGCCGAGGGGCGGGTCTCAGGCGTCTGTCTGTTCGGTCGCAACGTGACCGACCGAGCGCAGGTGGGTGACTACGTGGCCCAGTTACGCTCGCTGGCCGGCGAGGACCTGATCGTGGCCATGGACCAGGAAGGCGGCGGGGTCGTGCGGCTGTTCGACGTACCCGTGCCGCCTGCCGCGATGGCGCTTGGCTTCGCCGACGATCCTGATCTCACACGCGAGGTCGCCATGGCCGCGGCGCGAGGGCTGCGGGCCGTGGGCGTCAACCTGGACTTCGCGCCTGTCGCGGACGTGAACTCGAACCCGCTCAACCCCGTGATCGCGGACCGCTCGTTCGGCTCCGAGCCAGGGTTGGTGGCGCGGCACGTCGCGGCGTTCGTGACGGGGCTGCAGGCGGAGGGCGTGGGCGCCACGCTCAAGCACTTCCCCGGCCACGGTGACACCGATGTCGACTCGCACCTCGACCTGCCCACAGTGGATGGCCCGCTCGAGGAGCTGCGCCAGGTCGAGCTGCCGCCGTTCGCGGCCGGCGTGCGAGCCGGCGCGGCCGCGGTCATGAGCGCCCACATCGTCCTGCCAGCCATCGATGGGGAGAGGCCGGCCACGCTGTCGTCCGCAGCGCTGAGCGGACTGCTGAGAGGCGAGCTGGGCTTCGATGGCGTGATCGCCACTGACGCTCTGGACATGCGGGCGATCTCGGACCGGTGGCCGGCTCCAGTCGCAGCCGTGATGTCGCTGCAGGCCGGCGCCGACCTGCCCTTGGTCATCGGGCCCGTCTCGGCCCATCGCGCGACGCTCGACGCGATCGAGCGCGCCGCAGAGGAGGGGAAGGTCGACCTCTCGGGCCCACGCAGGCGCCTGGCCCAGCTGTCGCGCCGCTTCCCGGGCCTCGCGCCGGACCCGGACTCCGCTTGGCGCGACGGCGACGAGGACCTGTTGGCGGAGGCCGCGCGCAGGGGACTGTCGCAGCGGGGAGAGCTGCCCAGGCTGACGCCCGGACAGACGGTGCTGCTGCTGGCGCGCGAGGAAGTGCGAGCATCGGCCGCTGCCCAGGTGATCGTGCGTCCCGCCGCGCCCCTCAAGCGGTCCCTGGAGGAGGCAGGTGTCGTCGTGAGGCACGTGAACATCGAGAACGTGGCGGCCGAGGACGTGCCGGCGCTGCTGCGGGACGTGGACGCAGCCGTGTACGCCTCTACCACCAGGGTGCGCCCGCCCGACGAAGAGCTCCGGACCGCCGCAGCCCTGGCCGAGGCGGCTGCCGGCTCTGGCACGCCCTACGCCCACGTGGCGCTATGGAACCCGTACACGGCGGATCGCCTCGCCGGACCCTCGCTGGTGTCGTTCGGCTTCCGCGACCTGCAGGCGAGAGCGGTGGCCGACAGGCTGCTCGGTCACGCCTGAGGGACCGCGAGCCGCCGCCGTTTGGCCGCGGTGACCAGCGCCGCCCCCACCACCATCGACACGGCGAGCGAGTAGAACAGCGCCCTGTTGCCCATCACGTCCATGAGCGCGCCCACGATGGGCGGTCCCGCGATGGCCGCCGCGGAGCCGAACAGGTAGTACATGCCGGTGTAGAAGCCCGTCTGAGAGGCCCCGCCCTGGTTGATGACCAGCGGGTAGGCGGGCACCTGCACCAGCGCCCAGGCCGCGCCGCCCAGCGCCAGCACGACGCGCGCCGAGGTGATGTCGTCGACGTTGGCGGCCAGCAGGGCGGCGACGGCCATCACCAACGCCCCGAGCCGCATGGTGTTGGCCGACCCGATGCGGCGAGCCAGGTAGCCGGCCGGGATCGCCATGACGACGTACGCGACCATCGTGGCGGCGATGGTGGGGCCCGTCATGGCCGCCGAGATGCCGAGGGTCTGGGTGGCGAACGTGCTGAACTGCGCCTCCAGCGCCGAGTACCCGAAGAAGACGGCGAACACGGCCAGCAGCAGGATGCCAGGCCCGCTGCGCTCCTCGACGACCAGTTGCTTGACGTCGCGGAAGAGCCCGCTAAGAGGCGGCGCCTCGTCTTCCAACGTCCCTTCGGTGACGTAAGGGGGGTGCCTGTCTATCGCCAGCAGGACGAACAGGAGCGACACGAGCACGATCGCGCCGGAGCCGGCGAACGGCAGCCAGGGCGCGTCGGCGATGAGCGGCGACAGGAGCAACAGGCCAATCGCCCCACCGGCTGCCGCCATGAGCGTGATGATCCCGTTCGCGGACGAGCGGTCGCGCGGCGCGACATGGTCGGGCATCAGCGCGATGAGCGGCGCCCTGAACAGGGTGATCGCGAACAGGAAGGTCACGTCCACGGCCAGGAGCACCCACAAGCGCTCGGCGGCGAACGGCAGCGCGGCGAACAGCAGCCCGGTCAGTGGCATGCCCACCAGGAGGAAAGGTATGCGCTTGCCGAGGCGGCCCTCCACCCGGTCCGACCACGCGCCGATCATGGGCAACATGAACACGGCCAGCACGTTGTCGAGCGCCATGATCGTGCCGCGCACGCCGCTGCTGGCGATGAACCGTGCCAGCAGCAGCGGCATGAAAGTGTTGTAGAGGGCCCACGTAGCGGCGAGGCCCAGCGAGCCGAACCCCAGGCCCATGAGCCGGGGTGTCGAGAGGCGGGAGCGCTCGGTAGGCGCGGGGCTCGTGGGCGACACGCCTTCGGATGTTACGACGGTGCCGGCTAGGGGCCCGAAGCGGCGTCCCTCACCGCACCTCGAACGAGCCCGCGTAGGACGCCCCGCCCGCCTCCAGCAGCAAGTCCACTTGGTCGCCCGGCTCGAGCGCACCCGTGGCGACCGCGCCGGTCTCCCCGGTCAGGAGGTCGAGAGCGGTCGTCAGCGCCCCCAGGGGCGTGGTGACGTGCAGCGTGGCTTCGCGGTCGGACGGGGACGTGGGCGCCGGGAGGCCCATGGCGCCGTCCACGCGCAGCAGGCCGGCACCGTAGCGCTCGGCGTCCATGTAGCCGGGGTCGAAGTACGCCGTCGCCTTCAGGCGCGCCTCCACCTCGTCGGGCGATAGCCCAGGCTCGCGCGCCAACAGCAACGCCGCCGCTGCGGACACGTGCGGGGTCGCCATGCTGGTGCCGTCCATCTCCCAGCTCGATCCGCCCGGCATGGGCCCGCGTACCGCGGTGCCCGGAGCGACCAGGTCAACGCCGCCCGGTCCGCCGCTGCCCACGCCGTAGTTGCTGTAGGCGGCGAGCTTGAGGTCCGGGTCGAGCGCACCCACGCCGATCACGCCCGCGGCCGCCGCCGGGAAGTTGACCGCGGTGGACCCCTGGTTACCGGTGGCCGCTACGACCACCACGCCCAGGTCCCGCACCTCGTCTATCGTCGCGGCCAGCACGGCGTTGCCGTCGGGAGTGCCCAGACTGAGGTTGATGACGTGGGCGGGGTACGGGTTGTCGGGAGCGCCCGCCACCGGCAGCCCGGCCGCCCAGCGGATCGCCAGGTCGACGGTGAAGACCGAGGTGGAGCCTCCCGTCACCGGGAAGACCTTGACGGGCAGGACGCGCACTCCTGGCGCCACGCCCACGGTGCCGTAGCCGTTCGCTGCGGCCGCTACGGTGCCGGCCACGTGGGTGCCGTGCTGCGCCCCCGACGTGGCGGCGTAAGGGTCGGGGTCCATGGCGCTGCATGAAGACGTGTCGTCCGCGCAGAAGTCGAAGCCGGGCAACAGGTTGGGAACCAGGTCAGGGTGAAGCAGGTCGATGGCGCTGTCGATCACGGCGACGGTGACCTCTGCGTCGGCACCGGTCTCGTACGCCCAGGCGAACGGGGCACCCACCGCGAACGGCCCCCACTGCAGGTGCAGGTCCGGGTCCGTTGGCAGGCCGAGGAGGTACATGCGGTGGTTGGGGGCCGCGACCTTCACGCTGGGGTCGGCCTGCAGCTGCTGCGCCGCCTGCTCTGCGCTCATGCCGGCGGGCACCCGCAGTAGCTCCACGTCTCCGAACCGTCTGATGCGCCGCAGGCCCAGCGCATCGGCCGGCCGCTCGCTGGAGGCAAGGCCGACCTGGTCCGGTCGGTAGACGACGATCACCTCGTCGACCGGCTCCGGGGCCGCTGGTGCTGCGGCCGGCGGTTGTCGGGGCGCTGCTCTCGTCGCGTCCGGCGTCGGCGGCCCCAGCGGGCGCCGGTTGAGCGTGCCGAACCGAGCCGTGAGGCCGGACAGGTCGCCAGGCACCTCCGCGTAGAAGGGGATGTCCAGGCTGTCGCCGCTGAGCGTCAGCTCCTGACCGAGCTGGTACGAGCCCGGCTCGGCGTACGTCGCCACCGCCCTCAGACGGGACATGGCGTACACCTCGACGAGCGGTCTCGTGGCGATGCCCGTCAGGTCAAGCGTGGCGTGCGCCTGGCCGGCCGCGTCGGTGACGGTGATGGCCGGCTCGATGACCCCGGCCGCCGTGTAGAACGAGACCGCCACGTCCGGCACCGGGGCGCCGGCCGCGTCGCTGGCCTGCGCCACGACCTCGTAGAGCTGGGAGTCGCCAGAGGGCACGAGCGGAGCCACGACCAGGCGCGCCACGACCGTCACGGTCGCCGTGCTGGCGCCGCTGCGTCCGTCGGCGGTGACGACGGTGATGCGCCCGTTCGGCGCGCCTGTTGGCACCTTGACCCGCACCTGTGTGGCGGTCCACAGGTCGACGTTGGAGCCGGCCAGCGCCAGTTCCCCTATCCAGACGCTACCGGGCGCGTCCCCGAAACCGCTGCCCGTCACCAGCAAGGGTCCGCCCACGACGGGCGTCGCCGGAGACACAGCTTGGACGTCCACGACTCCCTGGGGGAAGCACCCGCCGAGCAGGACCAGCAGCACGGCCAGAAGCGGAGGGGCGAGGCGGGTCACGCGTGAGGTCTCGAGGGTATTCACCTGGGCTCCGGCGCCAGTGTTACGGATTTCCGGGTCGCGCCCGCCGAGGCGCTCACGGCGACGTCCGGATGAGCGGCGTTCGCGGCGTGGGCTACCCACCCGCGCGTCATCGTTCCCATGACCTCGCTGCCTACCGTTCTGAAGACCACGAAACGGAGTGAAGCCATGAGCGACGGGCAGAAGGGGCAGGGCAAGCCACCACAGGAGCAGGAGCACCAGCCCGGCCGCGAGCATGAGATGCGGCCGGAGCCCAAGTACTCGGGAGAGGGCTACAAGCCGGCCGGGAAGCTCGACGGCATGGGGACCGTCATCACCGGAGGCGACAGCGGCATCGGCAGGGCCGTGGCCGTGCACTTCGCCAAGGAGGGCGCCAACATCGCGATCATCTACCTCGAGGAGGACAGGGACGCCGAGAAGGTCAAGGCGGAGATCGAGGAGCAGGGCCGGCGGGCCCTCCTGCTCAGGGGCGACATCGCAGACGCCG
>JBDZWC010000150.1:0-5520 GCA_040256005.1 Deinococcaceae bacterium
AGCCTGGAAGCGGCGCCCAGCTCCTACGCCTCACCGGGCGCGCCGTCTTCGACAATAACTAGGAGACAGCTTGCCAGCCTCACACGACGACGTCCTGCGGCTTCTGGGCGACGTGACCCTGTTCCGCGGCCTGAGCCGAGAAGAGCTCGCGGCCGTGGCCGAACGGCTCCGACCGGTGGAGCTGCCTCCCGCTGCCGTGGTGTTCCGGCAGGGCGAGCTCGGCGACGCCATGTACGTCCTGGCGCGCGGGCGACTGGCCGTCACCGTGGACGGCGCCACCGTCGACGACCTCCCGCCAGGCGCCGTAGTGGGCGAGCTGGCGCTCCTGACCGCTCCCGAACGCAACGCCACCGTCACCGCCGCCGAGGACGGAGCGACGTTGTGGCGGCTGAGTCGCGAAGACTTCGAGCGTTTGACGGCCCAGATGCCGCACGTGCTCGAGGCCGTCCATGCCGTGGGCAGGCCGCGTCTGGAGAGGGCCCAACTGGCTCCACTCCTGGCCCAGAGGTTCGGCGTGAGCACGGACACCGAGATCGCGGCACTGCAGACCGCCGCCGTGTGGCGCGATGTCGCGAGAGGTGACGTGCTGTACCGAGCTGGTGATACTGCCCACGACGTCTACATCGTCGTCTCGGGCCGGTTCGAGGTGCGGGACGTGCGGGGTGAGCTGGACCGCAGCGTAAGCCGCGGCGGGGTACTGGGCGAAGCGGCGGTGACAGGTCAGGCCGTGAGGACCCACGAGGCGGTCGCGACGCGTGACGGGCACGTCGTGGCTCTCCCGGTGGAGGTCGCCGCTGGCTCTCCGAGGTTCGTGGCCAGCGTCGCCTCCGACCTGTTGCAGCGCCTGAACAGGTCCGCCGCCCCTGCGCCGGCCGCTGCCGGCGTCGTGGCGCTACTGCCGGTCACGCCAGGAGCACCGGTAGCGGAGCTGGCGGGCGCGTTGACCGAGCGCTTCGCGGCATGGGGACCTACGGTCGCGCTGTCGAGCCAGCGGGTCGACGAGCGGTTCGGTCGGGCCCGGGTCGCCCAGGCGGACGGAGCAGACGAGATGGCCGCGCCGTTGTCGCTGTGGCTCGATCAGCAGGTCCGGAGCCACGAGAGCCTCGTCTTGGTGTGCGACGCGGCAGACACGCCCTGGCGCCGGCGTTGTCTGCGGCTGGCGGACACGGTGCTCCTGGTGGCCACGGCGGATGTGGGACCCGGAGCCGGCCCGGAGAGGTCCACACCTTCCACGCTGCATGCGGCGCCACAGCTGGTCCTCGTGCACGCCGACGACACGGTGATGCCGACCGGCACAGCACGCTGGCTGGACGCCTACCAGGTCGTTAGCCACCATCACGTGCGCCTGGGCGAGTCGAAGGACCTGGACAGGTTGGCGCGCCGCCTCGCAGGGCGGGCCATCGGGGTGGCGCTGTCGGGTGGCGGGGCCCGCGGTTACGTTCACATCGGGCTGTTCCGCGCGTTGGAGGAGAACGAGGTGCCGGTCGACGTGGTCTACGGGACATCGATGGGCGCCCTCATCGGCGGCATCCACGCCCTCACCCAGGAGGCGGCCGCCGGCTACCGCCTGGCGGAGCGCTTCGGCGACCGGCGGCAGCTCATGGACCGCACGATCCCGCTGGTCGCCCTCACGCGGTCGCGCAAGGTGACGCGGACCATGCGCTCGCTCTACGGCGAGGACACGCGCATCGAGGACCTGTGGGTGCCGTTCCGCTGCGTCTCGGCCAGCCTCACCAACGCGGAGTTGCGGGTGCACGACCGAGGGCTCATGTGGCGCGCGATCAGGGCATCGACGGCCATCCCGGGGATCTTCACGCCCATCCTGGACGAGAGCGGCGACGAGGTCCTGGTCGACGGCGGCGTCATGAACAACCTGCCCGTGGACCTGTTGCGGGCGTTCATGGGACCCGGCACCGTCATCGCCTCCAACGCCTACGGTGGGAAGTCCGACGGCAAGCGCATGTCGTTCGGTGACGACGTTTCGGGCTGGGCGGCGCTGCGCTCGAGACTCCTGCCGTTCGGGCGCCGGATCAGGGCACCCAGCCTGCTCGGCACCCTCATGCGCGCCACGTCGCTGGCCAGCAAGAGCCTCCTCGATGAGGCGGCCCACTACGCGGACCTCGTCGTCACCTACCCATCCAGCGAGGTCACCTCGCTCGAGTTCGACAGCTACGCCGAGACCATCGAGGTTGGCTACCGCCATGCCTCCGAGGCTCTCCAAGCCTGGCTCCATCCTCCTCATCGCGCCGGCCCCTAGCGTCGGACCCCACGGAGGTGCGTGATGGCGCAGGACCTTAGCGGTAAGAAGGTGGCGTTCCTTATAGCGGAGAAGGGGACCGAGGACAGCGAGCTCGTCGAACCCATGCGGGCCGTCATGGAGGCCGGGGCGGAGACAGTCCTCGTCGGGCCCCAGGACGGCAAGGCGATGACGCGGAACCACGACCTCGAGCCGGGCAGCGAGCACGAGGTGGACGTCGCGTACGGCGAGGCGAGGGCCGCCGACTACGACGCGGTGGTGATCCCCGGAGGAACGGTGGGCGCGGACAAGCTGCGCGTGAACCAAGACGTGGTCGGCTTCGTGCGGGGGTTCTTCGAAGCTGGCAAGCCGGTCGCGGCCATCTGCCACGGGCCGTGGGTGTTGATCGAGGCGGGCGTCGTCGATGGACGCAAGCTGACCTCGTACCCGAGCCTGCAGACCGACGTGAGGAACGCCGGCGGCGAGTGGGTGGACCGAGAGGTCGTGGTGGACAAGGGCCTGGTCACGAGCCGCAGCCCCGCCGACCTGCCGGCGTTCACGCAGAAGGTCGTGGAGGAGATCGCCGAGGGGGTGCACGCGGGCCAGACCGCGTGAACCGAGTCACGGTCCGACCGATGCGGGCGGGACGAGAGCGCCGGCAGCGGTTCAGGCGAGCAGGAAGGCGCCCGCCAGCGCCAGCATCGTGCCTGGGCCCAAGCGACCGCCGCGCCGCAGGAGGTACACCGGTTCCCACGCGTCCGGCCGGAACTTCCGCTTGAACGCGTAGAGCCCTGCGAAGTCATAGAACCGGCGCCCGTGCCTCACCGCGAGGCGCTCGAGACGCGTCAACCACCCCGGGGTCCCCAGGTCACTAGGAGCCCCGGGGCCGTTCTCGAGGTGCAACGTCCACGACAACGGCGCCAGCCCCAGCGTCAACCGCCGGGAACCGGGCGCCAGCGCGCGCGCGGCCGTGTCGATGAGTAGCTCGGCGGTGCCGTTGGGCGCACCGGGCGTTCTCACGACCTTGTCGATGAGCCAGCCGTGGCGACCCGGCACAGGGCAGGCTGTCAGGTACGCGGCCACGCTCGTGTCAGGGAGCCGGGCGACGAACAGCCTGCGACCAGCTACGGAGCCAGCGTCGTTGCCTGCCGCTCGGGAGTGGGCGAGGAAGCCCAGCCGAGGCAGGCGCTTGCCCGCCAACCAGGCGGCGCGGCAGGCCGCGACTTCCGGCGACGACTCGTGTTCCGGCGTCATCTCGGACGCCCATACGCCCTTGTTCGCGGCACGGTTGCGCTGGGCCCTGAGCGACTTGTCCGAGTCGTAACGACTGGCCCAGGTGCCCAGGTCCCAGGTGGGTTGGTAGCCGATCAGGTGGCGGCCGTGCCCGTCGTCCAGCGCCGCCGCGAACCGCTCCTCCGCCCCGAAGTAGCAGACCCGCTGACCCGCCCTGCGCGATGCTGCCTCGAACTCCTCGGCGACGTCCAGCAGCCTGGCGCCGGCAGCCACAGGCGCACCGGCCACGACGCGATAGCCGGCGATCTGGGCGTAGCCGACGACGGCGTCACCGGCCCGGCTGAACCAGTGCCGCATGCCGGGGTCGAGCACCTGATGAGCGGTCGAGTTCCAGCCGTGCTCCTCCACCAGGGCGCGTGCCCTGGAGTCGTTCCGGGTGGCCGCCGACCCGGTCGCACGGGGGCGGGCGGCACGGTGTAGGAGGGGGACGCTCAGCAGCACCGGGGAAGGGTAACAGGCTCGCACGGTTGGGCCCGTGACCCTGATGCCTCATCGCGGACGGCCGCTGGGCTTGCGCCTCACCCGGCCGGGAACGCGATGGTGGACAGCAACGCCAGCTCCGCTTGCCGCGAGTCCAACCGTGTGTGCTGCACGACGATGGGCACGTTCGACCTGATGACCGACGCGTAGTCGGTGTCGCGCTGCACCGGTTCCGGGTCATCGAGGTCGTTGAAGCGCAGGTGTTTGGTGCGGCGCGCGGGGACCGTCGCCCGGTACGGGCCCAGCGGCTCGCGGTCGGTGAAGTAGAGCGTCACCTCCACCTGCGCGTCCTCGTCGCCGGCGTTGAGGATGCATGCCGTCTCGTGGCTCTCGAAGGCCCTGCCCTCGCCGGTGCTGCCGGACGGGATGTACCCCTCCGGTATGACCCAGACGCGGTGTCCCACCGCTGAGGCTCGCTCGGCGCTGTCCGACATCGGCCACCTCCTGGTTCGAATGTTAGGTGGGGCCCGTGAGCTTCTGTGAGCCGAATGGGCCGACCGGCTGGCCGGGGGCGAACGGCCGGGTCTCCGGCTGGCCGACCGAGCTCGGCACCCGCGTTCTCGCCTAGCTCAGCGGATACGGACTCCTTCTCACTTCCGCCGGTGCTACGCCGGAAGGCGAGGAGGCGACGATGTACGAGCCTACCCGCGACGACAAGTTCAGCTTCGGCCTGTGGACGATCACCAAGAAGGTAGGCCTGGACCCGTTCGGCAAGCCCACCCGCGAGCCGCCCCCGCCCGTGGAGGTCGTGAGGAAGCTGGGCGAGATGGGCGTCTGGGGCATCAACTTCCACGACGACGACCTCGTGCCGGCCGAGAAGGCGGGCGACAAGGAGAAGATCGTCAAGGAGTTCCGTGCGGCCGTCGACGACGCCGGGATGGTCGTCTCCATGGTCAGCTGCGACCTCTTCAGCGACCCCATGTTCCGCGACGGCGCGTTCACGAGCGCCGACGCCCGTGTGCGCGGGCGAGCGGTTCAGAAGGCCATGCGGGCCCTGGACCTGGGCAAGGAGTTCGACGCTCCGCTGTTCGTGATGTGGGGCGGGCGCGAGGGCACGGAGGTCAACGCCACCGGCAAACTGCTCGACGCTCACGCCTGGTGGCGCGATGCCCTGGACTACCTGTGCGCCTACTCGGAGGAGCAGGGCTACGGCTACCGCTTCGCGCTCGAGCCCAAGCCGAACGAGCCGCGTGGCGACACCTTCATGCCAACGTCCGGAGCGATGCTTGGCTTCATCGCGACCCTCGAGCACGCCGACATGGTGGGCGTGAACCCCGAGGTGGCGCACGAGGTCATGGCAGGGCTCAACTTCCCCCACGTCCTCGCTCAGGTCATAGACGCCGGGAAGCTCTTCCACGTCGACCTCAACGACCAGCGCTTCGGCCGCTTCGACCAGGACCGCCGGTTCGCTTCCGAGAACCCTTCCACAGCTCTGTTCACGGTCGCGCTCCTCGAACAGCACTACGACGGGCCGCTGCAGTTCGACTCGCACGCCCTGCGCACCGAGGACA
>JBDZWC010000038.1:0-22702 GCA_040256005.1 Deinococcaceae bacterium
TGAAGTTGGAATCGCTAGTAATCGCGGATCAGCCATGCCGCGGTGAATACGTTCCCGGGTCTTGTACACACCGCCCGTCAAACCATGGAAGTGAGCTGTACCCGAAGACGTGTAGCCTCGCCAATGGGGCGCGCGTTTAAGGTATGACTCATGACTGGGGTTAAGTCGTAACAAGGTAACTGTACCGGAAGGTGCGGTTGGATCACCTCCTTTCTAAGGAGTACGTGCCGGTCGCCTTAGGGTGAACGGCCACGACGGTTCGCAAGTACTGCTACTGGGTTATTCGAGACCTTCAGAAGGGCGCGTCCTCCGGGGCGCGCCCTTCTTCTTTGCCTTCGCGTGAACGCGTCCACCGCGCCCGAGCGGCGCACTCGGTTCAGCCGTAGGCGACCTTCAGTAGACGCATCAGCCTGGGCAGCCCGAAGCGTTGTAGCAGCTTCAGAGACCTCGGGTTGGCCTCAGCGAACGCGTCCACGCGGTCGAACATCTCGTCGAACAAGGCCTGCGGCATGTTGAGCGGTGGCGTGAACCTGAGGATGTAGTTGCCGCGCAGGCTGAAACAGGCGTGGACGCCGGCCTCATGCAGCTGCCGCAGCGCCAGCAGTGAGGTCACGGCCTGGACGTCATCCGCCGGCACGCCGGGGACCGGGAAGCCCACGATCGGTCGCAGAGTGAACGCCATGAGCATGCCGGCCCCGCGAGCTTCCGCGAACAGGTGCGGGAAGCGTTCGACCGCGTCGCGCATCCGCTCCAACCCGCGCTTCCCCAGTTCCTGAGCGCGCAGGTCGAGGCGTTCGTCGACCAGCAGCTCGAGCGACCGCAACGCCACCGCACTGGCGAAGGAGCCGCCGCCGAACGTCGACGAGTGGCGCCGCGACGCCGTGCCAGGCAGCATGGCCTTGAAGATCTCCCGCCTGGCGATCGTGGCGCCCACCGGCAGGAGCCCCCCGCCCAGCGGCTTGGCCAGCGTGACGATGTCGGGTTCCAGCCCGTCCGCCACGCTCGCGAACCAGTGACCCGCGCGGCCCAGTCCGGTCTGGACCTCGTCTGCGATCACCGGTACGCCGTGGCTGGCAGCAAGCTCGCCGAGGCGCCGCAGGAACCCGGGCGGCGGCGGGACGACGCCGCCCTCCCCCAGCACCGGCTCCACCACGATGGCGGCGATGTCATCGGCGTCCTTGCCAAGGGCCCCGGCCAGGGCGTCTTCGTCCCCGTACGGCAACGTGATCGTCTCGCGGAGAGGGCGGAACGGACCTTGGTAGACGTCACTCGACGTGAGCGCGAGGGCCCCCAGGGTCTTGCCGTGGTACGCGCCGGCGAAGTTCACGAAGCGCCTTGCCTTCGGCCGGTACGCCAGGGCCAGCTTCATCGCCGCCTCGACCGCCTCCGCGCCCGAGTTGCTCAGGAACACCTCGCTGTCTGCATGGCTCGGCGCCACCGAAGCCAACAGGGCCACCAAGGCGGCGTCGAGCGCCGCTCGCCACTCGCTGGCCGTTTGGTGCGGGAAGCCGAGTTGCCTCGTGTCGCTCAGGTAGGACCGCGCGAACTCGACCAGCGGCGGGTAGGCCTCTCCGAACGGCGAGGCCGCGAAGCCCCCCGCATGGATCAGGTGCCGACCGGTCTGGTCCCTGAGCTCCCAGGGCGACTCCAGCTGGAACGGCCCGGCCAGGTCGAGCAGGTCGAGGATGGCGAAGAGGTCAGTGTTCCCGTGACGCCGCTCCAGAGCGACGGCGTCGACGGCGGCGGCCCCGTGAGCGAGGAGGTCCGAACTTCTGACGGGGATCGTCGGTGCTGCTTGCGGGGTCACGGGCGTCTCGAAGGGCGGGGCGCCCATCACTGCAGCGGGACAGCAGCGCTGTTGCCCGCCCCGTCTTCCACCACCACCTGGGCGTCGGCGGTGTTCTCGACCAGTACCGAGAAGCTGAACTCTGGCCCGGGCGTGAACGCCAGCGGCACCCCGCCGATCCTGACCGACGTCACGCCGATGTTATCGCGAGCGACACCCTCGACCCTCAGCCGGTTGCCGGCCGCGGCCTCTACCGAAGTGAGTTCCACGGTGGGTGGGGTAGCGTCGAGTATCAACGTGTAGGTCTCCGTCGTAGTGCGGCCGCTCACGTCGGTGACCTCGAGGACCATCGTCAGCTCGCCGTCCGCGACGTTGGGCTTGGTGAAGGCGAAATGGACGAGACCCTTGCCCCTCTCCGCAGCGTAGAGGTCGTTCGCGAGCAGGTCCAGGCCGTCGACCCGGATGCTGGCGATGCCTTCGTCGTCCATGGCGTAGCCACTGATCCTGAGGTCCTCGGTGCTCCGTGTCGCGCCGCTGCGCGGGTCGGTTATCGCGATGACGGGAGCCAGGGAGTCGGAACGCCCCAGGCACGAGGTGAGCAGCGCGGCCAGTATCGCGCCGACCACGAGGTACGGGCGGTGGCGGTGACCAGGGAAGCGATGCGGGATGGCCGTCCTACGCGGCATGGCGCAATGCTACAACGGTGGTGCCGAGGCCCAGGAAAGCGGTGGAGCGCATCGTTCGAGGTGCGGTCCGGAGTACGACGACAGGCGAAGGTACGATGAAAAGCACCAGTAAGGTAGTTCACATGACCGGGACCCCGTGGTGTAATCTCTATGGCGCCTGTCTACAGTCGTGATCCCGAAAGTGGCAGCTAGCCGCGTTCCGGGGCCACAGGCGTAGAAGCTCAGGGGCAGGGCCCCTCCACGGCGAAGGGAGCTAGAGCAAGCCAAGCCTCTATAGCCCTAAGCAAGTGGGGCGCACCTGTGCCCTGAATCCAAGTCCCAAGGGAGAGTTGAATGAAGAGAAGCATCCTAGCGCTGATCGCGGGTGCCGCGCTCGTCGCCTCCACGGCGGTCGCGCAGTCGGGCCCCGACACCTACGTCTATCAGACGTTCGGCGAGCCGGTCTCCATGGACCCGGCGCGCGCTTACGACACGGGCTCCGGCGGCATCATCGAGAACGTGTACGAGACCCTGTTCCTCTACTCCGGCGAAGCCATCGACGAGTTCGAGCCGGCGCTCGCACTTGACTACACGGTCTCTGAAGACGGCCTGCACTGGACCTTCAACCTGCGCCCCGACGTGCAGTTCCACAGCGGCAACACGATGAGCTGCAAGGACGTCGAGTACTCGTTCCAGTACGGAGCGCTCACCGCGCACCCGCAGGGCGCCACCGCGTACCTGACCGGTAACCTGTTCCTCGGCTACGCCGGCGACGGCAGCGACCCGGCGGCGTTCCAGGAGAACGTCACCTGGGAGATGATCGACAACATCGTCGAGTGCCCCGAAGGCCCCGACGGCCTGGTCGCCGTGGTGAACCTCGTCAACCCCACCCCGGCGCTCATCCCGATCCTCACCTACACGGCCTACAGCATCCTCGACAGCCAGTTCGCCATCGAAGGCGGGTCGTGGGATGGCACCGAGGCCACCTGGAAGGACTGGAACGGCCGCGACATCACGACCGAGTTCCTGAGCACCCACACCAGTGGCACGGGCGCATACGAGCTGGTCGAGTGGACCGACGACGCCGTCGTCGCACGCGCCTTCGAGAACTACTGGGGCGGCGCTCCGGCGATCAAGAACGTCGTCTACCAGTACGTGGACGAGCAGTCCACCCGCATCCTCGCCGTGCAGCAGGGTGACGCTGACCGCGTCACGATCAACGAGCGTTCCGCGCTGGTCCAGCTCCGTGGCGCCGACGGCGTGACCGTCCACGAGAAGCCCGAGTGGACGACCACCTCCGTGACCTCGCTCTTCTTCAACTTCGACATCGTGACGGACAACAACGAGGACGTCGGCAGCGGCCAGCTCGATGGCAACGGCATCCCGGCCAACTTCTTCCAGGATGTCAACGTCCGCCGGGCGTTCGCCCACCTGTTCGACCAGCAGGGCTTCATCGACCAGCTCTACGAAGGCGCCGGCGTCGTCCTCACCATGGGCATGCCGCCGTCCTTCCTCGGCTACAACGATGACGTCGCCGTGCGCACCCTCGACCTGGAAGCGGCTGAAGAGTACTTCCGCGCCGCCTTCGACGGCGAGTTGTGGGAGAACGGCATCGAGTTCACCGCCATCTACAACGAAGGCAACACCACGCGGCAGACGGCGCTGCAGATCCTCGCCGACAACGTGTCGTTCATCAACCCGAACTTCGTGATGAACGTGCGCAGCCTGCCGTGGGCCGACTTCCTCAACCGCTCGGCCGAGCGGAAGGTCCCGATGTTCGCCCTGGGTTGGGCCGCTGACTACGCCGACCCGAGCAACTTCATCAACACCTTCTACGACAACGACGGCTACTACGCGAACCGGACCTCGATCAACGTGCCCGAGATCCAGGCGCTGATCGACCAGGCCGACGCGTCGTTCGACCCGGCGGAACGCGGCTTCCTCTACAGCCAGATCGGCACGCTGCACTACGACTACGCGCCGCTCATCGCCGTGCCGACGCAGTCGCCGTTCATCGTCACGCGCTCCTCGCTGCAGGGTGTCTACTACAACCCGATGCTCTCCGACGAGTTCTACTGGAAGGACCTCTCCAAGAACTAAGAGGTCGGTGCGTGGGGCGCGGCCAGCCGCGGCCCACACCTTTCGCCCGGGACGATCCTCTATACGTGGTCGTCCCGGGCGAACCTAAGGAACAGAAGAGAGACTTATCTTGCTCGTCTTCATCGCGCGTCGCCTGGTGCTCCTGCCCGTCGTCTTCATAGGCGTGACGCTCGCCATCGTGCTGCTCATGCAGCTGCTGACGCCCTACCAGCGGGCAGCGGCATTCGTGCAGTCGGAACAGCAGATCAGGCAGATCGACTCGATAATCCAGCAGTACGGGCTAACCGATCCCTGGTATCAGCAGTACTACCGCTGGATGAACCAGGTGCTTCAGGGCAACCTGGGTTTCTCGCGCACCACCAACGAACCGGTGCTGACCACGCTGAGGAACCGCTTCCCGGCCACGCTGGAGCTGGCGCTCCTCGCGATCATCCCGGTCATCGGCGTCGGCATCTGGCTCGGCACGGCCGCGGCGCTCAACCGTGACAAGATCGTCGACCAGATCACCCGGGTCATGTCGATCGTCGGGTGGTCGCTGCCCACGTTCGTGCTGGGGATCTGGCTGCTGGTCATCTTCTACGGGGCTCTAGGCTGGTTGCAGCCCGGGCGGATCTCGACCAACTACCTCGTCGAGATCGCTGGCCGCTCCGGGTTCGAGCACTACACGCGCATGCTCAGCCTGGACGCGCTCCTCAACGGTCGCTTCGACATCTTCCTCGACGCCATCAAGCATCTGATACTGCCCGTCGTCACGCTCGCCGTCGTCCAGAGCGCGCAGATCATGCGCGTCATGCGCTCATCGCTGCTCGACGCCCTGGGCCGGGATTACGTCAGGACGGCTCGGGCGAAGGGCCTGCCAGAACGGGTGGTGTCTCACAAGCACGCCAGGCGCAACGCGCTCATCCCGGTCATCACCCTTGCCGGGTTCACCCTGGTCGGACTGATCAACGGGGTCGTCATCACCGAGACCATCTTCAACTACCCTGGCCTTGGCCAGTGGGCCGCGGCCTCTGCGATCAACCTCGACTACGCGGCCGTCATGGGCTTCGCGCTCTTCACCGCCCTCATGGTCGTGCTCGCCAACCTACTCGTCGACGTCCTCTACGGCGTGGTAGACCCGCGCATCAGGTACGAGTGATGGCCGACGCGACCTACGTCCCGGATGTCGGAACGCCCGTACGTGCGGAGGCGCGCGGATGGCGCGACTCCAAGGCACTCAAGCGCTTCAGGCGCAACCCGCTGGCGGTCGTCGGGTTGCTGGTCGTGCTCGCCTTCGTGCTCACCGCCATCTTCGCTCCCGTCCTCACGAACGTCGGCAGGAACTGCCTGCGAGACCTGGGCCTGAGCGCGGCCACGCAGTACGACTACAAGAACCCCACCAAGGCCGTCTTCTGGCGGACCATGTTCGCTCCGCCGGAGAGCTGCTTCACGATCCCGCGCGTAGGCTTCAGCAACGTGCCGCGCGACGCCGAGACCTCCGAGACGCTGCTGGGCACGACCAGCGGCGGCTACGACATCTACTACGGCCTGATCTGGGGCACCCGCACGGCGTTCAAGATCGGCCTCATCGTCGTCGGCATAAGCCTCTTGGCCGGCCTCATCATCGGCAGCCTCTCGGGCTACATCGGCGGCGTCTTCGACAACGTGCTGATGCGCTTCACCGACATCGTCATCTCGCTGCCGAGCCTGGTCATCGCCATGGTGGTGGTGATGGTTCTCGGCAACTCGATAAGCAACATCATGTTCGCGATCGCCGTCGTGGCGTGGCCGTCGTACGCCAGGTTGATGCGTGGCGAGGTGCTGAGGGTCAAGGAGGAGGACTACGTCACGAGCGCGAAGGCGCTGGGGCGCAGGTCGTTGGGCGTCATCTTCCGCCACGTGCTACCGAACGCGATCGGCCCCCTTAT
Organism: Deinococcaceae bacterium; assembly: GCA_040256005.1. GTDB lineage: Bacteria > Deinococcota > Deinococci > Deinococcales > Trueperaceae > DASRWD01. The sequence goes on from JBDZWC010000038.1 coordinate 6,459, forward strand.
CATCGTCGCCAGCCTCGACATCGGGTCGATCGTCTTGACGGCGGCGGCGCTGTCCTTCCTCGGCCTGGGCGCCCAAGTGGGCTACGCGGACTGGGGCCAGATGATCTCGTTCGCGCGCGACTGGATCCTGGGCCCACCGGGCCAACCCCTGGCGTACTGGTACGTGTCGTTCTGGCCGGGCATCATCATCGTGCTGTTCGTCCTGGGCTGGAACCTGCTGGGAGACGCTTTCCGCGACGTGCTCGACCCGAAGAGCGCCTAGAGGCCCTCGACCGCAGGCACGTCACCGATTCGACCGTTCATGTCGAGCAGGAACGCCGTCAGCGCTCGGTACTCGGCGTCAGTGAGGCGCCCCGGGTCGTAGCGCGGCATCGTGGCGCGCACGTAATGGAAGAGGGCGGCTGGATCGGCCGTGGCCGCCAGCGTCACCCGACCGCCGGCGATGCCGTGCAGGGCCGGTGGCTCGCCGATCGAGAACATGTCGTTGTCGATGAACGGCTGGTCGAGGGGTTGCACGATGCGGTTCGACGGCCGGTGGCAACGCGTGCAGCGCCTCTCTTCCTCTGGGAAGGCGAGCTTGGCCTCTGCCAACCCGCCGCCCGTGGGGCCGTGACACACGGAGCAGTTCCAGGCGTACAGCTCGGCGCCGGCCGCGACCAGCGACGCCACAGCCGCCGGCTCGGTGCCCGTGGCGTCAGGCGGCCCGGCGACGGCCAACAGGGCAGGGGATACGACCGCCGCGACCAAGAGGGCGAGTAGTACGCGTCTCACTTTGTCGCCGACGTGCCGTTCAGGCCCGTTCGTCGTCCTCCTCGGGCTCGACGGGCTGAGCCACGTCGCTCACGGCATCCGCCCGTTCCTCGGCCGCGGCCTGGCCGTCTGACGCCGAAGAAGCGGTGGTCGGGCTCACCTGAGCGGCCCCGGTAGCGGCCTGGGGTGATGCAGCGGTGGCGCCGGACGTCGGCGGGTTCGGCCCGGCGGTGGACGGCATGGCGCTCCCAGCGGTACCGCCGGCAGCGTTGCCGGCCGCAGCGTCCGCCGTCGTGGGCTTCGGCTGCCGGTCTTGCGCCGCCTTCACGAGGAAGTACACGAGCCCACCGGCTATAGCCACCGGCACTATGAACCTGAGCAGGTTCCACAGCAGCCCGGCGACCCACTTGAGGGCGATGCCACCGATAGACAGGACCCAGCCCACGAGCCACAGCAAGCCCGTGCCCACGAGCAGGGCGACGAGGCCGAACACGACGAGCTCCACGTACTCCTGGAGGGAGCGTCTCATGGCGGCAGTATAGCAACAGGTCTCGTGAGCCCCGGACCAGCCGCTAGACTGCTCGGATGCGTCCCGCGGCCGTCCTCAGCGTGGGCCGGATGGTGCACGGCGGCGTCGCTCTATCCCGGCTCGACACAGGCGAGGTCGTGCTCGTAACAGGGGCGCTGCCAGGCGAGGTCGTCGCCGTCGCTCTCGAACGGCGCAAGGGCGTGCTCAGGGGCACTGCCGTCGAGGTGCTCGAGCCGTCCGCCCACCGCGTAGGTCCGCCCGCTCATCCAGCGCTCGACTACGGACACATCGCCTACGACCACCAGTTGGAGCTGAAGCGCACGGTGGTGATGGACGCCTTGAGCCGCGCGTTCGGTGTGAGCGGGCTCGACAGCGAGCCCAACGACGAGCTCGGGCTGCCGGCGGTACCGCCCGTGGTGCCGTCCCCGCGGGTCTGGGGCTACCGCAACGTGGTGCAGCCGGCCGTCGTGATGAACGGCGGCGAGGGCGTGCGCTTGGGCTACAGACGCAGGGGCTCGGGCGAGGTCGTCCCGCTGGATACAGACCCGGTGGCCACGCCAGCCGTCGACGCGGCCTTCAAGACCGTCCGCGACGCGCTAGCCGGCTACGGGAACTCCCACCCGTCCATGCCCCGGGTCGAAGAGGTCGTGATACGGGCGAACGACGAGGGTGAGTCGCTCGTCGCGCTCGTGGGACCGGGTCGAGGTGCCGCGGCCCTGGACCTGGGGCACGACCTAGTCAGGGCCGGGGTCACCGGAGTCGCCTGGGCAGAAGCCGATCCGAGGGGGAGGTTCAGGCGCGGTATCGAGCGGCTCGCGGGCAGGCGGACCGTGCTGCAGCGTTTCAACCACCTGTCCCTGAGCGTCTCGGCGACCACGTTCTCGCAGCCGAACCCTCTCGGGGCCGCGGGGCTGTACCGCGAGCTCGCGTCGTGGGCCGGACCCGGCGATGCGGCGCTCGACCTGTTCGCCGGCGGCGGCGCGATCGCTTTCCACCTGGCAGGTGAGTTTCGAAGCGTCACGGCGCTGGAGATCGACCGAGGAGCCGTGGCTCGCGGCGCGGCGGACGCGCAGCGTCTGGGGATCGAGAACGTCGGCTTCGTGAGGGCCGATGCGGGGCGCCTAGACCCGCCCGCGGGCATCGAGCTCGTCGTCGTCGACCCTCCCCGGGCCGGCCTGTCGGCCGACCTGCGCGACGCCCTGATCGCGGGGACCTTCGAGAGGCTCATCTACGTCTCGTGTGACGCCGCGACCTGGGCCCGGGACGTGGCTGACCTGCATCTGCGCGGCCTGCACCTGCGGCGTGTGCTCCCCTACGACCTCTACCCACACACTCACCATGTCGAGCTCCTCTCGCTTCTGGAGCGCGCCGCGTGAACGGATATGCTCTCTCCCGGTGCTCGCGAAGCGGATCATCCCCTGCCTGGACGTCCACGATGGGCGGGTCACGCGCGGTCAGCAGTTCGGGCGGGCCGAGCTCGGCGAGTTGACCGACGTCGGTGACCCCGTGGCGCTGGCCATCGAGTACGACCGCCAGGGGGCCGACGAGCTGGTCTTCTACGACATCACGGCGACGGTGGAGGGGCGCGGAGCCATAGTGGGCGTGCTGACCCAGGTGGCCGAGCGTTGCTTCATGCCGCTCACGGCGGGGGGCGGCGTGCGGACCATCGATGACGTGCGGGCGCTGACCCTGGCGGGCGCAGACAAGGTCTCGATCAACTCGGGGGCGCTGGCCGATCCCGAGCTGTTGCGCCGCGCCTCCGACCACTACGGGTCTCAAGCCGTGGTGCTCTCAGTGGACTACCGCGCCAGGCCGGGCGGCGGTGGGTGGGAGGTGTACGCCGCCGGCGGCCGCACAGGCACCGGTCTCGACCTTCTCGCCTGGGTGGCGAGGGGCCAGGCGTTGGGTGCCGGGGAGGTCGTGCTCAACAGCATCGACGCGGACGGTATGGGCACCGGCTACGACCTGGAGGCCGTCAGGGCTGTCGCCGCCGAGGTGGACGTGCCGGTGGTGGCGTCAGGGGGTGCTGCCGGTCCGGAGGACATGCGCGACGTGCTGCTCCTCGCCGGAGCGGACGCGGCGCTGGCCGCCGGTGTGTTCCACCGTGGCGAGACGACCGTGATGGAGGTCAAGCGCGTCTGCCTCACGGCCGGCCTCGTCATAAGACCGCCGGAGGAGGGCGTGAGTGCGCATGTCGCCTGACGGTCTGGACGGCATCGCCTTCGATGAGCGGGGTCTCGTGCCGGTGGTGGTGCAGGAGGTCGCGACCGGCGTTGTGCTCATGCTGGCGTGGGCGGACTCGGAGGCGCTCACAGCGACGCTGGAGACGCGGTTCGCCCACTACCACAGCCGCTCCCGCGACGAGCTGTGGCGCAAGGGCGCCACCAGCGGCAACGTCCAACGCGTCGCGGCGGTGCGCTACGACTGCGACGCCGACGCCGTCCTCTACCTAGTGGACCAGACCGGCCCCGCCTGCCACACCGGTGAGCCCAGCTGCTTCCACCGTTCCCTTCTCGAGGCCGCCGCCTCCAGCCCGGCCCTGCAGCCCGCGCCCAGCGAGCGCGCAGCCGGCGGCGCAGGCGGCATAGCAGAAGCGATGCGCACGCTGGTCTCCGTCGTTCGCGACCGCCTGGAGACGCTGCCGGAGGGCTCGTACGTGGCGCGGCTCCACGAGAGCGGCATCGGCTATGTGGCGCAGAAGGTCGTCGAAGAGGCGGGGGAGACCGTCGTCGCCGCCCTGCAGTCGCAGCGCGACGAGCTCCGTGGCGAGGCGGCCGACCTGCTCTTCCATCTGACCGTGTTGCTGAGCGAGTCCGGCGTCGAGTGGGACGAGGTGGGCGGCACCCTGCTCTCCAGACACCGGCAGACGCAGGAAGGCGCATCCGACACGTAAGCTCGGGTACCCATGCGCCACAGCTCGACGTTCTCGATATTCCTGTGCGTACTCGCGCTGGTCGCCTGCGCGCCCAGGGCGGCATCGCCGGAGGAGCTGGCGCGCGCGGCGGCCAGACCGCCGGCGGCTACTCCCCCCTCCTCCGGTTTCGTGCCCACCGCACCAGCATCCGAGGGGGAGGCCAGGCGTAGGGACGAGGGGACGCCGGACCTCGTGATCATCGCGTTCTCGGGCCACTGCGGGCTGGTCTGCCACACGAGGAACACCTGGTCCTACCTAGACTCCGCCAGCGAACGCACCGGCGGGGTCGCCGTGCTGGACGCGATCGCCGGCGCGTACGAGCAGTTGGGCCTGGAGGTGGAGGTCTTCAGTGCCTCATCGTTCGTGACGGCGCACTACAGCGGCATCTCGCAGGAGATGGAGCCCGGTTACCTCCAGGCCCAGGCGTACCTCGACGAGGTCAAGCGCGAACTGATCCAGGGCGTCAGTGACCCGACCCGCGTCGTCCTGGTGGGCCACTCCCATGGCACGGTGTGGGCCTCGCTGCTCGCCCTCAACAACCTCGACGTCACGTTCGACGCGTTCATATCGCTGGACGCGATCTGTTGGCAGTGGTGGGGCAGGCACAAGGGTTTCATCGCCGACGCGTACGTGAACAGCCCGTGGCCGCTGCCGTTCCCCCTCGACAAAGGCGACCCCTGCGGCACCTTCGCCGTGCCGGGAGCCGGCCTCGTCAACGTGAACGACGTCGTCAGCGCCAACGTGATCTTCGGCCTGGAGGCGCGGACGCACCTCAGGCTGCTCTCGTTCGACCCGAACTTCCTGGCCGATGACGACCCCAACGTACGCATCAACGGCACGACGACGAACATCTGGGGGATCAGCGCCCGCGAGGGCCACTCGGACCTGGGCCGCTACTACAACGCATCGATCGGCTGGATCACGGCCATGATCACCGCCCTGGGCCTGCCCGACCACGCCGACTACCCCATGAGCGCGTTCGTCCTGCCGCCGGCCCCGGAGGAGTTCGACTACCAAGACGGTGGTGACTGAGCCCACAGGCTCACTTGGTCGCGGCATCATGGGCTCATGCCTCAGACACGAGCGCCGGCGGCGACGCAGATGGAAGACTTCGACGCACGCAGTCACTACCTCGAGAGGGCCCTGGTACTGGACACGGTCAGGGTGACCGAGCAGGCCGCGATCGCCGCCAGCCGCGTGGCCGGCAAGGGTGACTCCGACCTCGTCGACCAGGCGGGCACCGACGCCATGCGGTCGGTGCTCAACGAGCTCGAGATCGATGGCGAGATCGTCATAGGCGAGGGTGAGCGCGACGAGGCGCCCATGCTCTACATCGGGGAACGCCTGGGCACGGGCGGGGAAGACGCCTGGCCGGTCGACATCGCCGTGGACCCGGTGGAGGGCACGAGCATCACCGCGCGGATGATCAACAACGCCGTCGCGGTCATCGCGCTGGCGGAGCGCGGCGGGTTGTTCCAGGCGCCTGATACCTACATGGAGAAGCTGATCGTCGGGCCCCCAGCCCGCGGCAAGGTGGACCTGACCTGGCCCGTGGCGGCCAACCTCAGAGGCGTGGCCCTGGCCCTGGACCGCGACGTGGACGACCTGACCGTGGTGATCCTCGACCGCGAGCGGCACCGCGACCTGATCCGCGAGGTGCGCGAAGCCGGGGCGCGGGTGAAGCTCATAGGCGACGGCGACGTCATCGCGGCCCTGTCCGCCGCGGTCAGGGGCACGAACGTCCACGCGGTGATGGGCACCGGCGGGGCGCCGGAGGGCGTGCTCGCGGCCGCCGCCCTGAAGTGCCTGGGCGGTGAGATCCACGGCAGGTTCAAGCCGCGCAACGACGAGGAGCGCAGGCGGCTGGAGGAGAAGGGCGGCTCGGTGGACCGCGTCTACCGCACCGACGACCTCGCCCCCGGCAAGACCATCGTCTTCAGCGCGACCGGCATCACCGACGGTGACCTGCTCAGGGGCGTCAAGTTCTTCAAGAACGGCGCCAGGACCCACTCGGTGACGATGGGGTACCAGTCACGCGTGATCCGCTTCACCGACTCCGTACACCTGCTCGGCGACGGGGCCAGGGTGACGATCCAGGTCTAGCGGCTGTTGGTGGCGCCCGGGAGCGCCGCTTCAGATCTCCTCGCGGCGGGGCTCCATGACCTCCATCGTCCGCTTGCCGATGGGGCTGCGCGCCCAGTCGAGGAAGGCCTGCAGCGCGCGCCCGCGGTGGCTGACGGAGCGTTTCTCGGCGAGTGTCGCCTCGGCGAAGGTCTTGCCCAGCTCGGCGCTCGCGAACACGGGGTCGTAGCCGAAACCGTTGTCGCCCCGCGGTCCCCACGTCACCTCGCCGCGCGTCTCACCCTCGAACCTGGCGACCTCGCCGCCGGGCGTGGCGAGCACGACCACGCAGCGGAAGGTCGCGCCCCTGCCCTTGCGAGGCACGTCCTTCATCTCGTCGAGCAGGTGCGCCATGCGCTCACCGTCGGACAGGCCGTCGCCGCCGTAGCGCGCGCTGAAGACCCCCGGCCTCCCTCCCAGGGCGTCGACCTCCAGGCCGGAGTCGTCGCCCAGAGCCGGCAGCTTGGTGCGCAGCGCCACGAAGCCGGCCTTGAGCAGGGCGTTCTCCTCGTAGCTGGCGCCGGTCTCCTCCGGCAAACGGGTCAGCCCCACGTCCCCCAAGCCCAGCAGGTCGAGCTCGAGCCGAGAGAGGGCGTCCTTGAACTCGCGCAGCTTGCCAGGGTTGCCCGTGGCGACGACCACCCTGAGGCGTTTCGCGCTCACTGCGGGCGCCTCCCGAGTTGAGGCCTCACGACGTCCAGGACCCGCTTCACGCCCTCGATGCCGGTCGCGAGCAGTTCCACGTACCGCTGCGACGGCACCGGAGCGCCTTCGCCCGCTCCCTGCACCTCCACCACATCGCCGTTGGCCGTCGCCACGACGTTGATGTCCGCCTCGGCGACGACGTCCTCCGCGTAGTCGAGATCCAGCCTCTGCTCGCCCGCCACGACGCCGACGCTGACGGCGCCCACCTCGTACCTGAGAGGCCACTCGTCCAGCCCGCCGGCGAAGACCAGGCGGTCGGCGGCCTCGTGGAGCGCGGCGTAGGCCGCCACCACACCAGCGCACCTGGTGCCGCCGTCGGCCGTGATCACGTCTACGTCAACGGTGATCGTCTTGCCCTTGAACATGCTGAGGTCGACGGTGCTGCGCATCGCCCGGCCGATCAGACGCTGGATCTCCTGCGTCCTGCCGCTCGCGTAGAGGCGCTCTCGCGGCGACCTGTCCGCGGTGCTGCGAGGCAGCAGCGCGTACTCGGCGGTGAGCCAGCCGGTCTTGCCGGCGGACCCTCGGAGGTGAGGCGGCAGCTTCGACTCGATGGTCACGCTGGCCACGACGCGCGTGGCGCCCCACTCGACTAGAGCGGAGCCCTCGGCGTGCGGCATGTAACCGTTCTTGACTCGTATGGGGCGCAGCTGCGTGGCTAGCCTAGCGGCGCGGGAAGGTACCTTCATGTCTGCCTGAGTGCCCCCGTAACGCGCCGTTTCGCGGCACGCGCCAAGCTTACCAGGGTCGGCGCGTTGACACGGTCCCGCTGGCTGGCTGACATAACCTTGAGCATGGCGTTCCTGGACGAAGGACTCAAACAGCAGGTGACCGAGGTGCTGGCGCCCCTGACCGAACGGGTCGAGGTGGTCGTCTTCCGCGGCACGAAGCTCGTCGTGCCGGGTCGGGACGAGCCGGGGGAGGAGCGGGCGATGCTCGACCTCCTGCGCGAGGTAGCCGAGACGAACGAGAACATCACGGTGATCGAGAAGCCGTTGTCCGGCGACCAAGACGCGGCTGCGGCCGGTATCACCCTGACCCCCACCACGGTGTTCAGGCGCGAGGGCTCGACCGACCTGAACCTGCGGTTCGTCGGCCTCATGAGCGGTTACGAGTTCAGCACCCTGCTCGAGACGATCCTGATGGTCGGTGGCCAGCGCGACGTCTCGGGCCTGGACGACGTGAGCGCGATACAGACCCCGCTGCGGCTGCGCACGTTCGTGACGCCCACCTGCCCGCACTGTCCGCGGGCCGTCCTGACCGCGTTCCGCTTCGCGCTCAGCAACCCCCTGATCACGGCCGAGGGGATCGAAGCGAACGAGTTCCCGACGCTCTCGTCGGGCTACCGGATCTCCGGGGTCCCGGACACCATCGTCGAGGGGGGCGCGGGCTCGACCGGGGTGAAGGCGACGCGCGTGCTCGGCGCGCAACCGGAGGCGGCCTTCGTCCAGGCGCTGCGCCAGGCGACGACCACCGCGGGGGCCGCCGCCGACTGATCACCGCTGCGGGCTCGGTGAAGGAAGCGGCCCTGGCAGATGCCGGGGCCGCTCATGCAAATGTGGCGGAGAGGGCGGGATTCGAACCCGCGGTACAGGCAAGACCCGTACACGTGCTTTCCAGGCACGCTCCTTAAACCACTCGGACACCTCTCCAGGTCGCTCGCAGACGGCCGCGCTCGGACGGCGAACCGCCGCCGGGGGCCGGCTCGAGGCCGAACCCGAGTCTACCAGACCGACGCGCGGCGGCCCGACAACGGCCCAGCCCTCAGGCCGCGGCGCATCTGGGACATGAACCGTAGAGCGTCAACGAGTGGTCCCGCACCCTGAAGCCGCCCGGCAGCGTCGCGCCCTCGAGCTGCTCAACGGGGCATGAGGCATCCAGCTCGTAGACCTGGCCGCACTCCTCGCAGCTGAAGTGGTGATGATGCGCCGGCCGCAGCGGCTCGTAGCGGGTGGTGACCTCGTTGGGGAGGTGCACAGTGGTCACCGCACCCTGCTCGGCCATGTGGCTCAGGTTCCGGTACACGGTAGCCAGGCCCAACCCCGGGTGGAGCCTGGAGGCGCGTTCGTACACCTCGCGGCTCGTGAGCGGGCCAGGCGCCTCGTTGAGCGCCCTCAGGATGGCGCGCCTTTGAGAGGTCCTGTGCACGGCCCAACGATAGCAACAGGCGGTTCACGCCCAAGTGGCCACCCGCGACCGATGGGCGACGAAGCGCGTCCACGCGGCGGCGCTCGCTCCATGGGCGCACGCCGGCGGGTGCGAAGGGATAACTGGACCACCACGCCGGCAGCGCGACACGGTTTACGATGCCGGTCAGGGATGGAGGGACAGACAGAAGGATGCTAAAGGACCGCGTGGTACTGCTTACGACCCCGGAGGACGTCGACGGTTTCCTGGGTCGTTACCCGACGAGCGTGATCTTCAAGGCCGGCACCTGCCACAAGACGATGCAGGGCTTCGGCTTCGTTCAGGAGAGGCTCGAGCCTCGCGAAGACCTCATGTGCGGCGTCATCAGGGTCATCGAGGCCCGCCCCGCCAGCAACCTGGTGGAGGAGAAGACCGGCATCAAGCACGAGTCTCCTCAGGTGATCCTCTTCCGGGACGGCGCAGCCGTCTTCGACAGGGACAACTGGGAGATAACTCCCGACGCGCTGGCGGAAGGCTTCGGCGCGCTGCCAGAGGGCGCCCCCGTCGTCACGCAGGCCAGCGCCGCGCGGTCGGACCTCACGCCCTACGTGGCGCTGCTGGAGCGTTACCTGGGCGGGGAGATCGACGTCTCCGAGTTCGAGTACACGTACACCCACATGTTCAGGGGTGACTCGACGCTGCGCCCCGGCCACGAGGTAGAGGTGCTCAACTCCATCTTCGGTGACGTGGACCAGCACATCAACATGCACATGATGATGGCCGGCAAGGCCGACAACAGCCAGCTGCGCGGCCGCGCCGAGGCGGCGTACCGCCGGCTCAAGGAGCTTACGGGCGGACAGGTGGCCGCCGGCTAGTCGAGCGGACCTTCCAGCGACAGCCAACCACTGAAGCTGCGGCCCGGCGCGCCACGCCCGGGCCGCAGCTACTTGGCGCTCAGCGACGGTCCTTGCGTTCGTGGTCTAGGAAACGGTCGAACGCGTCGTCCAGGTTGGGGCGCTGCGTGACCGAGGCGTTCGCGCCCCTGTAGTCGTCGTTGCGGCGCTGACGCACCCTGACGCTATCGGCCTCGAGCCTCTGGGGCGCGACGACCGCGTCGTCGTCAACGTGCGCGCGGACTGCCTGCCGCGCCGACGCCGCGCCCTGTTCCTCGGTCCTCGACCCGCCCCTACCGCGGTCCTCGGACCTGGCGGGCGCAGCCGCGCCCGTTGGCGTTCCCGCCATGGCGGTCGCGGTGCCCGCGCGCCACACGCCGGTGTGCGGGGCGCCCCTGGTCAGCGGCACGTAGGACGTCTTCTCTTCGGCCTCGGGCCGTCTGGGCGCCGCGACCCAGGACAGTGCCGCCCAGATCGTGAGGCACAAGGCGATGACGAACAGGAAGCCGATGAGGAGGAGCGCGACGAGCGGGCTCACGTGTCAAGGATACCGGGACTCGGGGTCAGAGCACCGGTGCCTCGTTCACTGCGGTCCCCTCAGGCCGTGAGGAGCCGCGCCAACTGCGCCGGTTCGACGTTGCCCCCGGAGGCCACGATCACAGTGGGGCCGGGCGCCAGCGTCACGCCGTCCGCGCTGCCCTCCCGGGCCAGTCGGAGCAGTGCCGCCAGGGTTATCGCTCCGGTCGGCTCCACGACCAGCTTCGTGCTCAGGGCGTGATGCCTGACGGCCGCGGCGATCGCCTCTTCGGGCACGGCGACGACCCCGGTCAGGTGGTCCTTGAGCACCGCGAAGTTGAGCTCGCCGATCACCTGCGATCGCACGCCGTCGGCCATGGTCGCGTTGGTTCGTTCGGCCGGCCACGTGACCCGCTCGCCGACCCGCAGCGACTCCTGGGCGTCGGCCGCCAGGGCCGGCTCGACACCGATGACCTGCGCCTCGGGTGCCAGCTCTTTCAACGCCAGGCAGACACCGGACGCTAGCCCGCCGCCGCCGATGGGCACCAGCACGTTCGCGACGTCAGGCAGGTCCTCCGCGATCTCCCAACCCACCGTGCCCTGCCCTTCTATGACCCGCGCGTGGTCGTAGGGCGGCAGGCGCGTGGCGCCGGTCTCCACGGCGATCTCCTCCATGGCGTCGTCCCGCGCCTGCCGCGTCTGCTCGCACCGGACGACGCGGGCGCCCAGCGCCTTCGTCCCCTCGACCTTGATGTCGGGCGCACCCTCCGGGATCACGACGGTCGCCTGGACACCGTAGGCCCTCGCCGCCGCGGCCACGCCCTGAGCGTGGTTCCCGCTGGAGTGCGCCACCACACCCAGGCGGCGCTGCACGGGCGGCAGGCTGGCGAGGAAGTTCGTCGCGCCCCTGATCTTGAAGGAGCCGGTCAGCTGCAGCGATTCGGGCTTGACGAGCACTCGGACAGCGCCCAGATCGGGGTGGGTGAGCGGCAGCAGCGGCGTTCGCCGCACGCGCCCCTTCAGCCGCTCTACCGCGTCACGCACGTTCACGTCGGTCATAGCGTCCTTCTACCACCGCCGGTCGTGCGCGGCGCGTCGCTGCCACTGGATCCCGGAGTCACAGGCCATGGGCTCCTCCCAGGAACGACGCCAGCTCCTCCGCCGACGCGTAGGAGGGTATGGCGCCACGCTTGGTCGTCGAGAGCGCGGCGTAGGCGCACGCTCGTGCGAGCGCTCGCGTGGCCCCCTGTTGCTCGGTCCACACCGCCGGGTCGCGGAGGGAAGCCGCCAGGATCGCGCCGCTCAGGGCGTCTCCGGCGCCGGTCGTGTCGATCGCGGCCACCCTCGGCGAGGGCGCGCTCACGACGAAGCCTGGCGTGTGTGCCTCGGCTCCCCCGGCGCCCCGGCTGACGACGACCAGGTCGGCGCCTCCCGCCAGCAGGGCGGCCGGCACTCTGTCGCCGGGACCGAACTCGGGCCCGGCTAGGAAGGCGGCTTCCTCGGCGCTGAGTTTCACGATGTGCGCCCTGGCCAGGAACTCCCAGATGACGGCGCGCGCCGTAGACAGGTCGGGCCAGAAGCTCTCCCGCAGGTTCACGTCGCACGAGATCAGGCAGCCGCCGTCGGTCGCGACCTCTATCGCCGCCGCCGTCGCGGAGCGCGCGGGTTCGCGGGCCAGGCAGACCGATCCGAAATGTAGGACGCGCGTGCCGCCCGTTGCCGCCAGCGCCGAGGCGGCCTCCCACGCGTGCTGCGGCGTGAGGTGGTCGTGGGCGGGGTCGTCGCCGTAGAACATGAAGTCGCGCTCGCCCGCGCTTCCCAGCCCGACGAACGCCACCGCGGTCTGCCGGTCGACACGCCTCAGGAACCTCGTGTCCACGCTCGCTGCCCGCAGGACGCTCGCCAACCAAGCGCCGAAAGGGTCGTTCCCGACGGCGGCTGCGACGCCCGCTACGGCTCCGAGACGTGACGCGGCCACAGCTACGTTGGCGGGCGCGCCCCCGGCCGCCCTGACGAACGTGTCAGCCTCCGCCAGGCCTGCCCCGTGAGTCGCCGGCACCATGTCGACGAGCAGCTCGCCGAGGCAGAGGAGCTTCATGTCGGCACCTGGGTCCGCCACCGGCTCACGATACGTGCGACGGCAGCGAAGATCGGTGCCTGCCGGGGTCGGATACCGTACCGATGCGCGGCTGGGAGCGTGTTAGAACGGGTGCGACATGGCGCCGAACGGCCCTTCCGAGATGCCCCAGGGTACCCAAGACCCCGAACCGCCACGAACCTTCGCCAGCGCGAGCCTCGACTACGTCGAGGAGCTGTACCTCAGGTACCTGGAGGACCCTGAGGACCTGCCAGAGGACTGGCGCGACTACTTCGACGCGCTGGGCCCCGCGGGCGCCTCCGGCCGGCACCTGGCCCCCACCTTCACGCCCCGGAGTCTCTTCAACCCACTGGCCGCGACGGACGACCAACTGTCGCAGGCCGGCGCTGCGGCGGCCGTGCTGCAGCAGAAGCTGGACCGCCTGGTGCGCAACTACCGCGTGCGTGGACACCGGCTGGCGCAGCTGAGCCCCCTGGGTCAGGAGCCGTTCGCGGCCCCCGAGCTGGAACCAGAGTTCTACGGCCTCACCGAGGCCGATATGGACGCACCGGTCCTCGGCAACGTGCTGCACGGCGCGACCACCGTGCGTGAGGTCATAGACGGCCTCAAGGAGACGTACACGCGGAGCATCGGCGCGCAGTTCATGCACATCGACAGGTTGGAGATGCGTGTCTGGCTGCAGCGGCGCATGGAGACAACGCGCAACCGCCTGCCGCTGTCGCGGGAGGACCAGCTGCGCATCCTCACGAAGCTGACGGACGCCACGATCTTCGAGGAGTTCATCCAGCGCAAGTACGTGGGCGCCAAGACGTTCTCGCTCGAGGGTGGCGAGACCCTCATCCCGCTGCTCGACCTGGCCATCGAGAAGGCGGCCGACCAGGGCGTCGTGGAGGTCGTGCTCGGCATGGCCCACCGCGGTCGCCTCAACGTTCTCGCCAACGTGATGGGCAAGGACCCCTCCAGCATCTTCCGCGAGTTCGAGGACAAGGACCCCGAGAACTACATGGGCCGGGGCGACGTCAAGTACCACCTCGGCTACTCCAGCGACCACAGGACGTCGTCCGGCAAGGACATCCATCTCTCGCTGGCGTTCAACCCCTCGCACCTGGAGTTCGTGAACTCGGTCGTGCTGGGCCGCACGCGCGCCAAGCAGGACCGGCGCGGCGACCTGGACCGCGAGAAGGTGCTGCCGATCCTCGTGCATGGAGATGCGGCGTTCAGCGGCCAGGGCATCGTCCAGGAGACGCTCAACATGAGCGGCCTCGAGGGCTACCGCGTGGGCGGCGCGCTCCACGTCATCGTCAACAACCAGATCGGCTTCACCACCGGCCCTCGTCAGGGTCGCAGCACCACCTACGCCAGCGACGTCGCGAAGATGCTGCAGAGCCCCATCTTCCACGTCAACGGCGAGGACCCCGAAGCCGTGGCCCAGGTCATCGAGCTGGCCATGGACTTCCGCCACCGCTACAAGCGCGACGTCGTCGTGGACATGTACTGCTACCGGCGTCTGGGCCACAACGAGACCGACGAGCCGGCGTTCACCCAGCCGGTCATGTACGGCAAGGTGCGCAAGCGCAGCTCGGTCAGGGAGGCCTACCGGGACATGCTCCTGTCGCTCGGCGAGGTGACGTTGAACGAGGCCGAGCAGATCGCGGAGGAGCGCAAGCAGCGCCTCGAGTCGCACCTCTCGGAGGCCCGCAAGGAAGACTTCAAGCTGGTCTACTCGACGCTTCAGGGTACGTGGGCCGACTACGTCGGCGGTGTGGACGCGGCCGTGGCGGACGTCGACACGGCGGTCTCTGAGGAGGACGCCCGTCGCCTGCTGGAGCAGCTGACGCACGTGCCGGAGGAGTTCAACCTCAACCGGAAGCTGAGACGCGGCCTCGACGCCCGCCTGGAGATGGCGCGCGGCAAGGCGCCACTGGACTGGGCGGCCGGCGAGGCGCTGGCCTTCGCCAGCCTCGTCGCTGGCGGCTACCGCGTGCGGCTGTCCGGCCAGGACAGCGAGCGCGGCACCTTCAGCCACAGGCACGCCGTGTTCCACGACGCGATCGACGGTCACGAGCACGTTCCTCTCGCCGAGATCGCGGCCGAGCACGGCGGCGTCTTCGACGTCCACAACAGCCCGTTGTCGGAGGCCGGCGTGCTGGGCTTCGAGTACGGCTACAGCGTCGACACGCCGGACGGGCTGGTGATGTGGGAGGCCCAGTTCGGTGACTTCGCGAACGGCGCCCAGGTGATCATCGACCAGTTCCTCTCGAGCGCCGAGGAGAAGTGGAACAGGCTCTCCGGCCTCACCCTGCTGCTGCCCCACGGCTTCGAGGGGCAGGGCCCCGAGCACTCCAGCGCCAGGCTCGAGCGGTTCCTCCAGCTCTGTGCCGAGGACAACATGCAGGTCGTCTATCCCACGACGCCGGCGCAGTACTTCCACCTGCTCCGGCGCCAGGTGCTGCGCAAGATCCGCAAGCCGCTGGTCGTCATGACGCCGAAGAGCCTCTTGCGTCACCCGCAGGCCGTGAGCCGGCTGGAGGAGTTCACGGCGGGAGGCTTCCACCGCGTGATCCCTGACACCACGGTAGAGCCCGGTGGCGTCAGGAAGGTCCTGATGACGAGCGGCAAGCTCTACTTCGAGCTGGCGGCCGCACGCGAGGAGCGCGGCGCTGCCGATGTCGCGATCGTGCGCCTGGAACAGCTCTACCCCCTCGTCAACGAGGAGGTAGCGGCGGCCCTCGCTCCCTACCCGGCTACTGCGCCCGTGGTGTGGGTCCAGGAAGAGCCTTCCAACATGGGGGCCTGGTGGCACCTGCGAGTACGATGGGGCAACGAGGTAGCCGGCCGTGCGTTCAGCGGGGTGTCGCGGCCGGAGTCCGCGAGCCCCGCTACCGGCTCAGGGGCGGCGCATCGCATCGAGCAGAAGATGCTGGTGGACGAGGCCTTCGGCGAGTAGAGCGGCGATGAACCGCCCGAGCCCGACGAACGCTCCCGCCAGAGGGAAGGTCGAACATGGCAACTGACGTCAAGGTGCCCGCGGCGGGCGAGTCGATCTCGGAGGTCATCATCGGGACCTGGCTGAAGGCCGTGGGCGACCCTGTCGCTGCCGACGAACCCATCGTCGAGGTCGAGACCGACAAGGCGACCCTCGAGGTGCCCGCCCCTGCCGCCGGCGTGCTGGTCGAGCAGGTGGCTGCCGAAGGCGACACCGTCGCGGTCGGCGACGTCATCGCGCGCGTCGACGAGGCGCAGGCCGGCGCGGCCGCGTCCGCTTCCCAAGAGGCTCCGGCCGCGGCGCCGTCGACCGGTGGGCAGCCCGCCGCCGAGCCGAGGTCCGAGCCGGCACCCCCTGCCGCTGCACAGCAGGGCGCGCAGCGGGCTACGCCGGGAGGTGGGGACACCTCCCGCGGCGCGCCTGCGGCTGCCGCCCCGGCCAGCGCCACTGCGGTAGCCGAGCCGCTGCCGGACGGCCAGAAGGCGACCAGCGTCATGCCTGCCGCCCAGCGCCTGCTCGACGAGCACGGCCTGTCTGCCTACGACGTGCCTGCTACCGGGCCAGGTGGACGCCTGCTCAAGGAGGACGTGCAGCGCTTCGTCGAG
>JBDZWC010000151.1:0-5427 GCA_040256005.1 Deinococcaceae bacterium
CGGCGGGGGCGGCGGGGGCGGAGGCGGCAGCTCCGGCGGCCGCTGAGCCTCGGACCGCACGCCGGATGTACCGGGGTACGATCGCCCGATGCTGCGCACCGAACGGCTAGGCAAGGTCTACCGCACGCCCTCGGCTGACGTGGTGGCGCTGACCGACGTGAGCGCGGCTTTCCCCGTGGGCTGCCTGACCGCGATCCTCGGTCCGTCGGGCTCCGGCAAGTCGACCTTGCTGAACCTGCTGGCCGGCTTCGACAGCCCCACCTCGGGCCACGTGAGGCTCGATGGGCAGGTACTGGGGCAACTGAGCGAGGAGGAACTGGCCGACCTGCGGCTCAGGCGGTTCGGGTTCGTGTTCCAGTCGTTCAACCTGCTCTCGGTCCTGGACGCTCAGCGCAACGTCGCGCTGCCCATGGCGCTGGCGGGCGTGCCCAAGGACGAGAGAGCCGAGCGCGCGCTCAGGCTCCTGGCCCGGTTCGGGGTCGAGCACCGGTACGATCACCTCCCGCACCGGCTGTCCGGCGGCGAGAGGCAGCGCGTCGCCCTGGCCAGAGCGCTCGCGAACGACCCCGCCGTCGTGTTCGCCGACGAGCCCACGGGCAACCTCGACTCCAAGAGCGGCGAGACCGTGGTGCGTGCTCTCAAGGAGGTCGCCGCCGAGGGCCGCACGGTCATCATCGTCACCCACGACCGCGACCTCGCCTCCGTGGCTGACGCCCGCATCGAGTTGAAGGACGGCGCCGTCGTGGGCGTGAGCGGCCCACGCGCTGCCGACGTGACGAAGCCTGCCGCGGAGGACGTGGCGCCCGACGCCGAGCCTGCCGTGGAGGCAGCCGCTTCGTGACGCCAGGACGTACCGGCGCAGTGGGGTCGTTCGTCCTGGCGCTCGCCATCGCCGTGGGCGCGTTCGGCGCACACACCCTGGCGGGCCGCTTGACGGCTGAGCGCATGGGAACGCTCGACACGGCGGTGTCGTACCAGTTCTACGGCGGTCTCGGCCTGTTGGCGCTGGCCGTCATCGGGGCCGCCGGCCCGAGACACGCCACGCTCGCCGCCCGCCGCGCGACGACGCTGCTGTGCGCCGGGCTGCTCCTGTTCTGCGGGGCGCTATACGGGCTCGCCGCAGGCGGTCCGAGGCTCCTGGGGCTGGTGGCCCCGTTCGGGGGCGTGGCCATGATCGCGGCCTGGGCCTACCTCGGGCTCATCCTCTGGCGCGGGCCCGTCACGACAGGGCCCTGACCGGAGCGGTCGCGCGGGCGACCACGCCAGCGTTCACATCAGGTCTCTCACGGCCTAGGGTGGCGGCACCTCGCCCGACCGCGTGATGCTCGCCAGCACGTCGTAGGAGAGCTTGGGGATCCGCCGCATGCTCGGACGCTCGAGCCTGACGAGCCCGAAGCGCTTGTCGAAGCCGTACGTCCACTCGAGGTTGTCCACCAGGGTCCACACCAGGAAGCCTCTCACGTCGCAGCCGGCGTCGCGGGCCGCCAGCGCCGCCCGCAGGTGCGCGACGATGAACCGCGCCCTGCCCAGGTCGTCGACGCGCCCGTCCCTACCGGGCGCGTCTTCGAAGGCGGCGCCGCACTCGGTGATCGCGACCGGTGGGTTCCCGTACTCGTCGCGAAGCCTCGTGAGCACCTCGGTCAGCCCGCTGGGATCTACCTCCCAGCCCATCGCCGTGACGGGAGCTCCCTGCGGTGGCTCGGCCAGCCTCAGGCCGGCGGGCTCCGAGTCGTCGGCGAGTACCCGAAGCCTGGTGTAGTAGTTGACGCCCAGCACGTCGATCGGCTGCGCGATGAGCTCCAGGTCGCCGCGCTCGACGTGCGGCTCGAGCATGCCGGCCAGCGGCTCCGGGTAGCCGCGACCCAGCAAGGGGTCTAGGAACGCCTGCCTGTAGGCGGAATCCGCCAGGCCGGCTGCGGCTTCATGCTCCTCCCCCGCCGCCGCGGCCATGATCGGCTGCAGGGACAGGATGGTGCCCACCTCGGTGTTCGGCGCCGCCTCCCTCAGCCGCGCCACCGCCAGGCCGTGCGCCAGGTTCAGGTGATGCACGGCCGCCAGGAAGGTCTCCAGGTCCGCGACACCGGGCGCGTGTACGCCGCTGAGGTGACCCAGCACCGAGTGCACGTTCGGCTCGTTGAGCACGAACACGCGCCGGGCACGCCCGCCCAGCATCTCGGCCACGATCTCGGCGTAGTCCGCGAGGCGGTAAGCGGTGTCCCGGTCCCGCCATCCGCCGCGGTCCTGGAGCGGCTGCGGGAGGTCCCAGTGGTAGAGGCAGGGCCAGGGGTCCAGACCCCTGGCCAGGGCCTCATCGACCAGCCGGTCGTAGAGGTCGAGGGCCTCGCGCCTCGGTCTCCCCTTGCCCTCCGGTTGCAGGCGGGGCCAGCTCAGCGAGAAGCGGTAGGCACTGACGCCCAGCCCGGCGACCAGGTCCATATCCTGCTCGACGTGGGCCAGGTGGTCAGCCGCCACCAGCCGGTCGTCCTCGCTCATGCCGGTGCCGGCCAGGAACCGGTCCCATATCGACTCACCGCGGCCCGATGTCCCCTCCGTCTGGAAGGCGGAGGTCGACACGCCGAGGTCGAAGGCGGCCGGCAGGGTGATGGCATCTTCGGTGTCCACGACGAAGACCTTAGCGTCTCGCGGGGCCGGGGTAGCATCGGGCCAGTGGCCGAGGGTACCGCCGAGCCTGACCGCCGCAAGGTCTACCTGGTCCTGGCGGCAGCGCTCGTGGCGGTCAGTTTCGCCGCGGTGTTCATCCGGTTGGCCAACGCTCCCGCGCCCGTCGTGGCCCTCTACCGACTGGCCATCGCCAGCCTCGTCCTGGCACCTAGCACGCTCAGGGCTCTGCGTCGCACGCCGCTCAAGGGCCGAGCCGCCTGGTTGACGGCGCTCTCGGGCCTGGCCCTCGCCATCCACTTCGCGACCTGGATCAGCTCCCTGTCGTTCACGACGATCGCGGCCAGCGTGACGCTTGCCACCACGACACCGCTGTGGACGGCGCTCTTCGCCTGGCTGGTCCTCGGGGCTGCTCCCACGCTGTCCGTGATGCTGGGCATGACGGTGGCGGTCGCGGGCGCTGCCGTCATCGGTTTCGGGGACCTGGGTGGTGGCTCCAACCCGGTGCTGGGCGACCTGCTGGCGCTGGCCGCCGCCGCCTGCGCTGCCGTCTACTTCCTGATCGGGCGAGAGGTCATGCGCGGCGGGGTCTCGCTCCCCGCGTACGTTGGGGCCGTCTACGGCTGGGCGGCGTTGTGGCTGCTGCCGCTGCCGCTCATCGCCGGCGTGCCCTACTTCGGCTACTCCTGGGAGGCGCTCGGCTGGATCGCGCTGCTGGCGTTGGTGCCACAGGTGGTCGGTCATACCGGGCTCAACTACACGGCGCGCCACCTGGGCGCCACGGTGACAGCCACGGCCGTGCTGGCCGAGCCGATAGGTTCCGGCGTGCTCGCGGCGCTGGTGTTCGCTGAGGTGCCGCCGCCCATGACCCTGCTCGGCGCCGTGCTGGTGTTGGGCGGCGTAACGCTCGTCGTGCGCACCGGCGAGCCGCGTGCCAGGGATGGTGCGCCGGCGGGCGAACCAGAGGGTTCGGCCACGAGTGCGCCGCCTGCACCGTGAACGCGAGGGCTGGCTCAGAGCCCCGCTACGGCCGGGATCATCTGGCACCTGTTCGCATCCCGGGAGGGTGCAAAAGGTGCTGTCATCTGGTAGTATGACGTACGTGAGTGTCTACTGGGTAGCCACAGCGGAAGCTACCCCAGACGCATCGCGAACCCAACTCTCAATCGCCCTAGAGGCGTCAGCCGGGGACCTCTCACAGAACGGTCCGGCCGTCCACGGTCGTGGAGGGCCTTGCGAAGGGAGCGAGCAGCGTTGAAAGACTCAGCGAAGACGTTCAAGAGCGGCGATCAGGTCGTTTTGCCGCCCTACGGGGTCGGCGTCGTGTCCGGCACCACGGATCGCACCGTGGGCGGCACGGTCCAGAAGTACTACCAGGTCGAGTTCCCCAACGGAACGTCTCGCGCTTACGTACCGGTCAGCGCTCCTCTGGGCGCGGGCCTCCGCCCCGCCCTCACCGATGAGGAAGTTCAGAGCGTGCTGGAGCGGCTGCAGAACGGCCGCATCACCCTGCCCAAGCAGTGGGCCGCGCGTCACCGCAAGGTGACCGACATCCTCACGAGCGGCGACCCCTATCAGATCGCGACGCTGGCCAGCGAGCTGCGTCGTTGGGACCTGGAGCGCGGCCTTCCCGACCTGGACCGCCAGGCCTACCGGCGCGCCCTGCGCCTCTTGGCCGGCGAGATCAGTGCCGTCCTGGCGATCACCGAGGCCGAGGCGCGCGTGCTCATGGGCGTGGCCGAGGAAGACGAGCTGAACTAAGATCTTGGGGGCGCCAAGGGCGCCCGCCCCGAACCGAACGTAGATCCGGCGCCGGGCTCACCGCCCGGCGCTTCCTCTTGCCCTCTCCCGCAGGTAGCGCAGGGCGATCGCGTACGCCGCGTAGTCGTCGATCGGGCGTCCGGGCGAGCGCATGCCGCGTGGGACGAGTCGCATGAACAGCCCTGGCGGGTTGTCGCGGTAGTAGAGCTCCTTGGCCTCGAGGGTGGTGCCGGCCTCCGGCACGATCACCGGATCGAGGCCGACCTCCCTCAACGCGGCCACCAGGGCGCCGCTGCCCGTGCCGTCGCCCACCAGCACGGTCGCCCCGGGCGGCACCGGTACCCGCTGTGCCTCCTCGGGCGTGACGATCGACCGGCGCTCCAGGGCCCCTGTCTCCGTCACGTAGGCCACCCCGACGTTGCGGCCCGGGTCGAACGCCACCAGCACGCCTCGAAGCTTACCCATGAAGAAGCGCGCCCCGGCTGGTTGCCGGGGCGCGCTCGTGAGAGGGCGACGTGACCGTCGCGGTCTAGCCCCGCACCTCCGGCTGCTGAGCCGGGACGCGTTCCGTGGGACGCTGGGCGGCCGGCGCCTCTTCGGCGGGGCGCTTCTCGGCCAGCTTGGCGAGCGTGCGCTCGTCCGCGACGCGGGTCTTGCGTATCGCGTCGAGGCCGGTGCCGGCGGGAACGAGACGGCCGAGGATGACGTTCTCCTTCAGCCCGACCAGGTCGTCCACCTTGCCGGCCAGCGCGGCTTCGGTGAGCACGTGGGTCGTGTGCTGGAACGAGGCTGCGGACAGCCAGCTCTTGGTGGAGAGGGAGGCCTTGGTGATGCCGAGGAGCAGCGGCTTCCAGGTGGCGGGCGTCTTGCCCTCCTCCATGAGGCGCTGGTTGACCTCTTCGACGTCGAAGCGCTCGACGGTCTGGCCGTCGAGGTAGTCGCTGTCGCCGCCGTCCAAGACCTCGACGTACTTGAGCATCTGCTTGACGACGACCTCGATGTGCTTGTCGTGCACGCTCACGCCCTGGCCGCGGTAGACCTTCTGGA
>JBDZWC010000152.1:0-5415 GCA_040256005.1 Deinococcaceae bacterium
CTGGGTGTGGATTTCGATGAGCGCACCGCACTGGTCGAGGAGAGCCTGGACGTCGCCGTGCAGCTACTGCACGTCTCCCTTGAGGAGCTCGGGCGTACGAGGGGTTCGCGACACACCGGCTCCTAGACGCGAGCCTAGAATCGGTAGGCATGAGCTTGCCACTTCGCAGCGGCACGGGCCCTTCCGATCATGATGCAGACAAGGGGAACGGTGCCGCGTTCGCCGCCAAGGCGACAGAGTTCCGCGCGCAGTACGTAGACAAGTTGGCCGCGCCGTACGGCTGGTGGGCCATCGCCTCCCTGGACTGGTTGCAGCCGGGCCGCAACGTCATCGGATCGGCTCCTGACGCACAAGTGCCGCTTCCCACCGGCGCACCGGCGCACGCGGCCGTGTTGGAGCTGCGTGACGAGCAGGTCATGGTCACGCCCCTCGCCGAGGGTGTCACGCTCGACGGCGAGGCGCTCTTGGAGCCGCGTGCTACCTCGGGCGTGGCCGTGCTGCTGGTCCCGGTCGAGGGCGAAGGGGGGTCGCTCCCGCTGCGCGTCAACCTACTCAGGCGCGGCGACCGCTTCGGCGTGCGGGTGTACGACCCGCGGATCGCGGCCGCGCGCGACCGCGAGCGTGACGTCGCCTGGTACCCGTTCGACCCCGCCTGGGTCGTTCACGCCCAGTTCCTCGCGCCGTTGCCCGGTGAGACGATCGAGGTCGTGAACGCCCTCGGGCAGGTCACGGACGCCACTGTGGCCGGCAGGGCGATCTTCGAGCATGACGGCAAGCAGGTAGCGTTGGTCGCCACTCCGGCCGGCACCCCTGGCCGCTTGTTCTTCAACTTCCGGGACGGCAGCAACCTGGCGGACACCTACGGCGGCGGCAGGTTCCTGAACGTCGACGGGCCAGTTGACGGCCGGATCGTCCTCGATTTCAACCGTTGCCACCACCCGCCCTGCGCCCACACGCCTTACGCCACGTGCCCCATCCCGCCGGAGGAGAACCGCCTGCCGTTCGAGGTGCGTGCCGGCGAGAGGTACGCGGACACGGCGCCAAGCAGGAGCGGCAGTTGAGGAGCGGAGCTAGGCGGTAATAACGGTCTCCCGAGGTCCACCGATGATCAGGTTCGAGAACGGGCGGCGCCCATCGGAGCGCCGCCCGTCTGTCACGACTGATCGAGCCTCGGGCGCCTAGTAGTTGACCTTCACGAGGCTGTCCGGCAGCAAGGTGGCGCCGACCTCGATGCCGAGGGCGTCGAGGGTGCCCTTCTGGGCAACCAGCAGCCACCTGTGGTTCTCGGCCACGGCCAGCCGTTCAGTGCCCACCGCTACGTCATGGATCGCCACGACCTCGCCCGCGTCGCTTATGACCGCGGCCTGGACGGGCGCCCTCACGCCGCCCATCGCGTAGGTCGTCCGGGCGGTGGTCTCGCGGGTGAGCTGGTAGAGCACGAGCTGGTTGTCCAGCGCCTTCGCGCCTACGTCGTTGAACCCGACGTTGCGGGTCGCGGCGGTGTCGGCTAGCTTCACGAGGACCGGGCCAACGGCTCCCGACGCGGTCTCGACCGAGACGACGGCGTTCTGTAGCGCCGAATAGGCGGGCGGGATGTAAGTGTCGCTCGCCCGCACCTGGCGGGGGGCCAGCATGTAGAGGCCCACGAGGATACCGACCCCAAGGAAGGCTAGCCGGATCAGCCAGGGCAGGATCAGGTCGTTCCAGCGGAGCCGGCCCAGGAGGCCGGGTGTGGCGGTGGCGGTCGCTTGCATCTTCTCTCCTCCGTCCCCGGGTCCCGTCCTAGCCCTGCTCCTACAGGCTGTGCGGCTCCCGGCGCCCGGATGCTCGGACGCTGTGGTGAAGCCAAGGTGAAGCCAGCGACGAAGGGTGCCTCGCTTCATCCTGGGTTCACGGCGGGCGACAATCGTCCTAGACCGCCGGCGCGGCCTCGCGGCCGGCGTGACAGGGAGCCCGAGAATGGCGCGACAGAAGGGCGAGAGCGGTTCCCTGGAAGGGCTCGGGAGGTCATGAGGCTCCTTATCGTCGAGGACGACATGTCGCTGGCCCGCACTCTGGTGGACGCGCTCCAGGATCGCGGCTTCGAAACCGTGCATGCCGGCTCCGCGCAAGAAGCCTGGGAGGCGCTGTGGGCCGGGCCCATCGACATCGTGTTGCTCGACGTGATGCTGCCTGAAGGCGACGCGGCCGGCTTCGAGTGGGCGGCCGCCGTCAGGGATGCCGATTTCAGGCAGCCGATCCTGTTCCTCACCGCGCTGGAATCGGTCCCGGACCGGGTGAGGGCCCTGTCCCATGGCGACGACTACCTCGCCAAACCGTTCGCGCTGCCCGAGCTGGAGGCCCGGATCCGGGCGCTGAGCCGGCGCGGTGAGATCCGGCCGCGGACGGTCAGGCGCGGCGACGTGGTCTTCGACGTCGAGTCGCGCAGCGTGTGGCGGGCGGGCACCCCGGTGAAACTCACGGCGAAGGAGATGGACGTGCTCGAGGTGCTCATGCTCGCGCCCGGGCGGCTGTTCCGCCGCGAGGAGCTCCTCGACCGCGTGTGGGGCGCCGGCTTCGAGACGCCGAGCAACCTCGTCGACGTGTACGTGAAGAACATCAGACGCGTACTTGGGCCGGACGCCATCGAGACCGTGCGAGGCCTCGGCTATCGCTTCCCCGGCGAGGAGCCAACGTGAGCCTTCGGCCGAGGCTGGCGCTGCTCTCCGCGCTGCTCGTCCTCGGCGGCGTGGCAGCGGGACTCGTCGTCACCTACAACGTGCTGCAGAGCGGCTCGAACCTCAGCCTCGACCGCGAGAGCGCGATCCTGGCCGAGGTCATCCACGAAGCTGTGTTGCTACGCGGCGACACGGTGATACGCGTGCCTGCCGTCGTGGAGACGTACCTCGCGGACGAGACGGGCGTCCGCTCGGCGCAGGTCTACCAGGCCGGGCAGCTGCTCTGGGAGGGCGGGGTCCTGGATGCGCCGCGGCCGCTCGACCCGGCCGGCCTCGTCGAGGGGAAGGGCACGAACACGGTCTCGGGCTGGCGGGTCGTCACCCACTTCGACGAGGGAGACGGCATCACGGTCCAGGTAGGGAGGCCGCTGGCCGGGCTACGCGAGACGCTCGCCCCGTTCGCGTGGCTCTCGCTGCCCTTGACCCTCGGGCTCACGCTCGTCGCCGGCACCCTGGCGTGGCTCTTCACCGGCGTGGCCCTGAGGCCCCTGCTCACCCTCACGCGAGCTGTCAGCGCGGGCGACGTGTCGGACGTGCCGGCCATCACCGGCACGGGTGAACCGGCGCGGCTGGCGCAAGCCTTCAGGGCCCTGGTCCACCGCCTGCAGGACCAGCGGCGACGCGAGCGCGAGTTCCTGGCCTACGCCTCGCACGAGTTGCGCACTCCGCTGTCCGCGCTGCGAGCCAGCCTGGACGCCGCGCACGCCAAGTCCACGGTCACACCCGAGACGATCGACCGCCTGCGGCGGGAGGCAGCCCGGCTGGAGTCGTTGGCCCAGAACCTGCTCGCCCTGTCACGCGCGGAGTCGTCCGAGCTGCAGCGCGACACCGTGGACCTGGCGGACCTGGCGGCGGACACCTACGACCGCTTCCAGCCGCTGGCCGTCACCAAGGGTGTGGACCTGGAACTCGCCGCGCTGCCGGCGACGACGCGCGCCGATCCACGGCTGGTGAGCCAGGCGCTTGACAACCTCGTGCACAACGCGCTGCGCGCCACGTCGAACGGCACGGTCACGGTGTCTACCGGCGTCAGCGCCGGCCGGCCCTGGCTCGAGGTCAGCGACACGGGGCCGGGCTTCCCGGCCAACCTGAGAGATGGCTTGGGCTTACGCGTCGTTAGGGCGGTAGCGGCCGCCCATGTAGCCGATGTCGAGCTTCGCTCCGAGGACGGGGCCAGGGTGAGGATCTTGTTCCCCGCCTAGCACGCGGGCGATGCGGCGCCCATGGGACTGGGCCCGCGGTGCGTCGGCCTCATCGGCTGCCTCGAACCGGTCGCGCCGCCCGGCGACGTACATCAGCTCGTACACGCCTTGATGCATGCCGTACCTGTCGCCGTCGAGGACGCTCGCCCTCTCGTCCACGGTGTGCCACTCGACGTCTGGGCCGTCTACCTCGTACCGGTCACGCCGGTCCCACCGGTAGCTCTCCGCGTCGGTTGCCATGGGCACCCCTCCCGGACGAGACTCTATGTCCTCGTACCGTGAGAAGTTGGAGGGGCAGAACCGAGTTCGCTACGTTGCTACCGAAGCGAACTCGGAACGCAGATGACGCAGGCGCGCGGCGGCTAGCAGCGCGGCAGCGCCGGCCATGGCTGGAAGGCTCCCCGGCGCGGCGGCCTGGAGCGCGAGCATCAACGGTCCGCAGGTCCTGACGCACTCGAGGCCGTGGAGCCAACCCTTCGCGTCCGTCCGAGGTGGGTGAGCGGTCCCCTTCCAAGCGATGACCAGCGATAGGCCTCCGCCCGTCGCCCCGAGGACGGCGCGCAGCGCGACATGTTCACCTGGTCCCGCAGCACCGAGGACAGTGTGCAAGACCAGGTCGAACCAGGCGAACACGAAACCGGTCAGCAACCAAGCACCCAGGTAGCCGGCATACCAGGTGGTTCCCCGTCCAAGCGGCCCCGGCAGCAGGAGCGACACGGGCAGCATCATGGCCGCCACCATCAGAAGCCAGCCGACGGAGTAGCCGATCACCGCCACCGGGACCGCCACGTCGGCCCTGCCAAGCACGTCGTGGCTCAGGTAGAGGGCCAGCGGCGAGCCGCCCACGGCGCCGAGGCAGGTCCACGCGGCGATCGCCGTGAGCAGCGAGGCCACGACCTGCCGCCCCCCTCGGCCGGTCGAGACCTCGTGCCGGCGGCCGCCGAGGCCGCACGCGCTCACACCCAGATGTCCGACGTGGCGTCGCCGCCCGGGTAGCGCATCTCGTGCGCCCGGGCCGGTCCGCCCGGCTCGGCGCCGAAGTCGACGAAGAAATCAGGATCGATCGCGAGGCCGCCCTTATCGACGTCGCAGTCGATGCGGATCATGTGCGAGCCCTGCTTCCCGATGTCAGGGTAGAACTGCTCGTCCCAGCTCGAGAGCAGTGAGTTCGTGGCGTACAGGCGCTTCCCGTCGAGGCTCAGCTGCAGCATCTGAGGCCCGCCGCGCAGCCTGGTGCCGCGCACCTCGGGCGCGTTGCCGAGCACGCCGCCGCACCAGACGCGGCCCACGAGCCGAGGGTTGGTGGGGTCCGAGATGTCGTACTGCCTCACGTCGCCATGCAGCCAGTTCGAGAGGTAGAGGAACCTGTCATCGAGGGATATGAGCAGGTCGACGGTCAGGGGCGGCACCGGGAACGGCCACCCTTCCACCTCCACGCTGTCCATGTCCACGACCTTCTTCAGCTCCCAGTGGCCGTTCGGCTTGTGCCAGTGCCA
>JBDZWC010000153.1:0-5396 GCA_040256005.1 Deinococcaceae bacterium
CACGGTGCGCGCGGCGTCAAGCCCGTCAACTGGCAGCCTCAGACGGACGACATCCGCGTGTCGTGCGAGGACGGCATCGCCGTGATGACGGCCGAGCGCTTCGCGCCGCCCGAGACGCTACGCATCGGGTTCCTCGCGCCGGCGCTCGCCCAGTCGCTGCAGTTGTTGGGCGGCGGGAGCTTCGTGCTGCTGGGCAGCGAGGCCGAGATGCAGGCGGCCCTGGCCTCGAACCCCGAGCTCATCGAGCCGGGGCTCACGCTGATCGACCTCGAGACGCCGACGGACGTGGGCGGCATCGACCTGCTGGCGCGTGACGTGAACGGCGCGTTGGTGGTCGTCGAGCTCAAGCGCGGCAAGGCGAACCACGAGGCCGTACATCAGCTGGCCCGCTACGTGCAGAGCGTAAGCAGGGTCTGGGACGGCACCGTCAGGGGCATCCTGGCCGCTCCCGCCGTCACGGCGCCGGCGCTCAACCGGCTCGGGGCGCTGGGCCTCGAGTTCCGCGAGGTCACGGCGCTGCCCTCTTCGCAGACGGACATGACGGTGCAGGAAGCGCTGTTCTGAAGCCGATCTAGGCGGGCGTGGAACAACCGACTCCGGAGGGCACGGGGCCGTTGCTAGACTCGCTGCCACATGTCTGTGTTCCGCAAGGACGCGTTCGGCAGGGCGTGGGTGCTGCTGTCTCCGGAGAGGGGCTTGCTGGCCTCAGACTTCGGCAGCGTGCCGTTGCCGCCGCAGCGGTCGCCGCTCTCCCCGGACGCCGAGGGACCCGTCGCGGAGATCGCCAGGTACGGAGGCGGCGACGGCACCGAGCCGTGGACGATGCGCGTGGTGTCGCACCCCAGCGACATGCTGTCCGGCAGGCGCTTCACCCAGGAGGGAGACGAGCTGTTCCGGTCCGGCTCCCCGCTGGGCTACCAGGAGATCATCGTCGAGCACCCTGACGCGCGCCAGACCCTCGACCGGATGCCGGCCGACCACCTCGTCGACGTGCTGCGTCTGTACCGCGACCGCCTGGCGCTGCTGGCGCAGCGACCCGGCGTCAAGCACGTGCAGCTGACGCGCAACGTGGGCCGGGCGGCCGGGGCGCTCTTCGAGCATCCTCACGCGCACCTGCTGGCCTTGCCGGTGCCGAACCGTTGGGTCGAGGAGGAGATGGAGGCGGGGAGGAACCATCACGCCGAGCACGGCGAGTGCCTGTTCTGCGCGGTGCTCAAGCGCGAGGTGGCCGTGAGGGAGCGCGTGGTGAGCGCCAACGCCGAGTTCGTGGCCGTGGCACCCTTCGCTTCGAAGACGCCCTTCGAGACCTGGATCCTTCCCCGGCGCCACGCCTCGGGTTTCGCCGCGGTGCCGGCGAACCACCTGCGGCTCCTCGCTGATATCCTCCAGGGCGTGTTGCGAGCCCTCAACGACGCTCTCGACAGCCCCCCGTACAACATGGCGCTGCACACCTCGCCGCTGCCCGATCAGGACGGCTTCCACTGGCACTTCGAGGTCCTGCCGCGCCTGACGACGCAGGCGGGCTACGACTGGGGTGCCGGCTTCTTCGTCAACCCCACCCCGCCCGAGGACGCGGCGCGGTTCCTGAGGGAGGCGCTGGCTCTCCAGCAGGTGTCGGGGTGAACCGCGAGCGCGGTAAGCGAGTGCACCCGGCTCTGCTCGTGCTGGCGGTCGTGGGCTGCCTGCATCTGTTCTTCATCATCGGCGTGGAGTTGGATCGCAGCCTCGTCCACCGGCGCGACGTCGCCAGGCTGGAGGCAGAGGTCAGCGCCCTGACGGCCGAGTTGGACCGTCTCGATCAGGTGGCCTCCCGAGGGGACGACGTCGCCTACCGTGAGGCGCTGGCGCGGCGGCAGGGCTACGTCTACCCGGACGAGGACCTGATCGTCACCGCCGAGCCCGACCGCTGATGGACCTCAACCTCTTCTGGGCCACGTTCACGGCGGGCCTGTCGCGGTTCGCCCTCGACTTCTTCACCGCGGTCGCCATATTCGTCGCCGGCTGGTACCTGTCCCGTCTGGCCGAGAGGCTCACCCGCCGTGCCGTGGAGCGCTCGAGTGGCGTGACCTTCGACTACACGCCGGCCCTCGCGCGCATGGCTCGCGGCACGGTGATGATCTTGGCCGCCGTGATCGCCCTGGGGCAACTGGGCGTGCAGACGGCGAGCATCACGGC
Organism: Deinococcaceae bacterium; assembly: GCA_040256005.1. Lineage (GTDB taxonomy): Bacteria > Deinococcota > Deinococci > Deinococcales > Trueperaceae > DASRWD01. The sequence goes on from JBDZWC010000153.1 coordinate 2,176, forward strand.
CCTGGTCGGCGCGGCGGGCCTGGCGATCGGCCTGGCGCTGCAAGGCACGCTCTCCAACGTGGCCGCCGGCATCATGGTCATGGTGCTGCGCCCGTTCAAGCTGGGAGACGGCATCGAGGTCGGCACGACGTCCGGCACCGTCACGGACATCGGCCTGTTCATCACCAGGGTCGTCACGTGGGACGGCGTCGTCGTCCACCTGCCCAACAGCACCGTGTGGGGCACGAAGATCGTCAACTACTCGCAGTCCGTGAGGCGGCGCTTCGACCTGGTCGTGAGCGTGAGCTACGGTGACGACGTGGCCCGTGCCCTCGACGTCCTGACGGAGGTCGTGACGTCTGACCCGCGCGTGCTCACCCACCCTGCGCCGGTGTTCACGACCAAGGCGCTCACCGACCTCTCGGTGGACCTACTGGCGCAGTACTGGACGACGGCGTCGGACTTCCTCTCGACCCAGTCAGACCTCAAGCAGAAGGTCAAGGAGCGCTTCGACGCCGAGGGGTTCACGATCCCTGTCAGGCAGGTGCAGGTAGGGCCCCGCTGAGGAGGGGTCCCTCAACCCACCTCTCGCAGGTCCTCCATCAGCTGCCAACCGACGCTCTTCGGGGTGGAGTCCAGCAGCGCCTCGACGGTCGGCGCGATCTCCACCAGCAGCCGCGCCGGGTCGACACCGGGCTTCACCTTGGCGAGCAGCGTGAGCTGGTAGACCACCTGCGTGTCCGACGGGGTGCCATCGTCGAAGAAGGTGAACGGTGCGCGCGGCATGGCGTCCACCAGCAGGTGCACGTCGGGAGCGACCTCGCCGGACAGCTCCTCGTTGAGGTCCAGCTCCTGGTCCCTGGGATGCCAGACGTAGCCCTGCAAGAGCTTCACCGCCCTGGGGGCGTCCGCCGGCTCCTCCCACAGGTCACGGTCGTCGCGGTCGGCGCTCATGTGCGGTCACCCTACAGCAGCCGCGGGCGTGCAGGCGTGCCGGCACCGCGGCGCCCAGACGGACGGCGCGATGCAGCGCCCCTCGAGAGCGGCGGCTAGCGCCAGCCGGGCAGTTCGAAGGCGGCGGGTAGCGCGAGACCGGGGAACAGCCGAGCGAACCGCTGAGGGAAGCGGCCATCGAACAGGACCCCGCGTATCCCGAAGCGAGTCGCCGCCTCTACGTTGATCGGGTTGTCGTCGACGAAGACCGTCGCGCCAGGCTCCTCGCCCAGCGCGTCTACCAGCGCGCGGTACGCGGCGGGGTCCGGCTTGCGCACGCCGAGCTCGTTCGAGAACACGAACGCTTCGATACGACCCATGCGCGGGTCGGCGCGCACGACGTCGCACAGTTCGGCGACGTTGTTCGAGAGCATGCCGAGCCTGACGCCTGCCGGCAGGGCGGCCAGCAGGTCGTAGGTCTCGGGCCGCTCCGTGACGGCGCCGAGGAACGTGCGCCGGAACTCCTCCAGGCCACAGGCTGTGCCCGTGGCCTCCGAGAAGCGCCGATGGAAGCCGGGCAGGTCGTGCCGCCCCGCCTCGAAGTCGACCATCAGGTCGAGGTACGTGGGCTCCAACTCCTCGACCGGTACGCCGAGAAGCGCGGCGAGCGCCCGCACGGCGCTGGAGTCGAAGGTGCCCCGCGTGAACACCCCGCCCCAGTCGAAGGCGACGGCTCTCGGAGCCGCGGCCGCTCCGTCCGTCACAGGTGCGCGTTGCGCGTGACCGGGCTGCCGGGGCCGCCGGCGTCGGCCGACGGTGCCAGCTCCTCGCGGTACCAGTTGAAGAACGTCACGATGAACGTGATGCCGAAAGCGAACAGGCCGAAGACCTTCATGACGACGCCGGCCAGCGCCTGGTCCTCGAGCACCCCGAGGCCGAAGGCGCGGGTGGGGATGACGGCGTACTGCCGGTAGAGGGGGATGTCGGAGAAGGTGACCCCAGCGAAGATCGGGATCTGAGCGACCGGCAGCAGGAACACGTAGGCCAACCGCGGCAGGAACGCCGGCTTGGGCAGCTCGGGCAGACCGCCCATCAGGGGCCACCACACCATCAAGGACGCCAGCAGGATGACGAAGTGCACGGCGTGATGCAGTGCGGTGTTCGCCAGCGCCACGTCGTACACCGCGGGCACGTGGTACACGGCCATGACGAGGCTGAAGGTGAAGAACGTGACCACCGGGTTGAGGAGCACCCGCGCGATGGGCAGCGTGCGCCTTCCGGCGAGCACGGCGCGCAGCAGCCAGGCCGGGATGCCCGCCAGGATGACCGGCGCGACGACGTACGACAGCAACAGGTGCTGGACCATGTGCGCCGAGAGCAGGTAGCGCTCGGCCAGGTCGTGAAGCGGCGAGCCTTCGTTGAGGTAGAGCAGGACGAGGCCGAGGCCGAACACCGCTGCCCTGCCCCTGGGGTAGGGCGCGCCGGGAGCGAGCCTGCTCCTCAGCGGCCCCACCGCCAGGTAGTAGGTCACGGCGGCAGCCGCGATCCCGCCCAGGAGGACGGGACCGAACTGCCAGCCGAGGTACAGCGGAGAGTCCACGGCCCTACGTCCCCGTCAGTCCAGGCCCAGCTCTGCCCGGATGGAGTGCACGTCGCCAGCCGCCAGGCCGTCGTCGCGATGGGCCGCTACGTCTTCGGCCGTGTACGGGACGAAGCCGCTGGGAGCGTCGCCCAGCTCGGCGATCACGTGGTTGAGCACGTTGGCTATCTCGTCGTCGCTGAGCTGAGCCCAAGCCGGCATGAACCCGTTGTAGGTCATGCCCTCGACCTGGATGGCCCCGGTGAGACCGAACAGGAGCACCCGCGGCAGGTACTCCTGGCCACCGGCCGCGTAGACGTCGGCGGCGTGGCCGGCGAGCGGCGGGAACGCCCCCGGGATGCCCTGGCCGGCGGCCTGGTGGCAGCCGACGCAGTTGGCGTTGTAGACCTGCGTGCCCAGGGCGCGGTCCCAGTCGGCGGTCGCCTCTTCGGCGCCCGCTTCCTCGGCTGCGCCAGCGGCCGCTTGCTCGGCGTCGTCCGCGGCCGTCTCCTCGGCCTCGGCGGCCTCGGGCTCGGCCTGAAGCTCGCCCTCGGCCTCGGTCTCGGGCGTGGCGCCCTGGCCGCCCTCGGCAGCCGCCTCCTCGGCCGACTCCTCGCCCGCGACCCCTTCACCAGCCGCCTGCACGGCGTCAGCGGCGGCAGGCGTCTCGCTGGGGCCAGCCGCGCCGGCGACCTCGTACGTGGAGGCGTCGTTGGCCGCCTGTGGGGCC
>JBDZWC010000154.1:0-5394 GCA_040256005.1 Deinococcaceae bacterium
ATGCGGTGCGCCGGCGTGGGAGCGACCGACGAGCGTTAGGTGTACCGGTCTGTCTGGCGAGGCCTCGAGGCTGTCCTGGACGAGACACGCGTAGCCGTCCAGCGCCGAGTCGTCGGCGGGCGGCCGGTCGACCAGGCTTGCCAGCTCCTCGCGGACGACACGGCCGAGCGCCGCGCTCGCCGGGAGCCGCTCGATGCCAACGGGGGCTGCAGCGCCAGCCGCATGCAGCAGTTCGAACGCTCGGTCGGGGGAGACGTCGTACTCGGGCATCGCCCGCCGATGCTAACAGGGCGTCACGAAGCGCGGACGCTGGGTTGGACGGGCTCTGGACGGGTTCGGTTTGAGAGTCTGGTCACGCAAGCGGTACGGCTGAGCAGGCACCGCTGGAGGAGGGCACATGGGGACCAGAGGATCGAAGGTTGCGCCGCTTGGCGGCTGGCTCGTGCCGGTGGCGCTCTTGCTGGCTGCCTGTGGAGGGGGAACGCAGGGACCGCAACCGCCGGCACCGCCGTCGGGCGTCAGCGCGACTCCCGGGCCCGGCTACGTAACCGTCACCTGGACGGACAACAGCGACGACGAGACCGGGTTCAGGGTCTTGCGCAGCGCGGCCGCCGGGGCGACGACACTATCGCCACAGCAGGTCGACGAAGTCGGGTCGGTGGGTGAGAACGTCACGACCTTCGTCGACCGCGAAGTCGAGGTTGACCAGGAGTACGAGTACAGCGTCGTAGCCGAGAACGAGGCGGGCGACTCTTCACCCTCGGCGACGCCGGCTTCCGCCAGCGTGAAGAAGGGCGTCAGCCTGAGCGTTGGCACGAACAACCGCCGCTTCGACGACGAGTTCAATGGGACGATCCTCGTCGTCCACCTCGTTCTGCCTGACGAGCTGCTCATGAACGAGGACCAGTGGACCATGACGATCGTGGGCCCGCCGGGCTGGAACGATGACCAGCCGCTGGTTGAGACTGTCTTCCCGGGATCCTACTTCCGGGAGAGAGGCATCCAGTTCATGTCACTCAACGAGATCACGGCGGTAGACGGCACTTACGAGCTGACGGTCGACCTGCCGGGCGAATCCTTCGAGTCGAGCACGTTCTTCGAGGACGCTGACTTCATGCTGCCGGCACCTGCAGAGATAGAGGCCACCGGCGATACTGGCTCCGTGTCAGTCAGCTGGGTCTCCCCGGCGGCGGGCGGAAGCACACTGCTGTCGGTGTGGGTCGGAGACTACCAGGAGTTCGTGTACGGCCACGAGATCACGAACGAGGATGCGTTCGACATCACGGGCCTCAGCCTCGCGGACGGGCTTTACAGCGTGGAGGTCGCGACGATCAACGCGGACCTGACGACGAAGTTCCCCGTCATGCCAACGCAGTTCGGCCTCTCGTACGAGACGGCGTCGTTCGGCGTCGGCCAGTTCTACTCGCCGCTCTGCACTAGCCCGGACGAGGAGGTAGCGGTCCCAGACGAGGCCCTTCGCAGTCTCATCGCGGACGCCCTGGAGATTTCTCAGGGGGCTTTCACCTGCGAGCAGATGGCGTTGCTCGAGCAGATCGACTCTTTCGAGGCCGGTGTAAGCAGCGTCGAGGGTCTTGAGTACGCGCCCAACCTCCGGGAGTTGCGGCTCAGCGGCAGCGATGTCGAGGAGATCACGCCTCTTCAGGACTTGATGAGCTTGACAGCGCTCGACCTCAACGGCAACCCGGTCACCGACATCGGGCCGCTGGAGGACCTAACGAACCTCAACGACCTGCATCTCTGCTGCGCGGGCGGTGAGCCCTTCGTGGACCCCACGGTGTTCGAAGCGCTAACGAAGATGGAGTACTTCAACATCGGTGACCGCCAGATCGATGACGAGCTGCTTGCACAGATCGTTGCTGCGATGCCGGACCTCAAGATGCTCTGGCTGGATGGCAACCAGATCACGGATGGCAGCGTGTTCGTCGGTCTCGAGGACCTGGGCCATCTTGCGGTTGGTTGGAACCAGATCGAGGACATCTCGTTCATCACCGAGATCCCAGGTCTTTGGTCGCTGGAGTTGCGTTCCAACCCCATCGCTGACTTCGCTCCACTATCCGAGGTGAATCAACTGCAGGTGCTTGTGATCGCTGACACCGGACTAGTCGACATCTCGTTCCTGGAGGACTTCACCTCGCTGGTAGACCTCGATCTGGCGGACAACCAGATCACCGACATCTCTGCGTTGGTGGCGAACGCGGGTCTCGGGGAGGGTGACATCGTCAACATCCCCGGCAACCCGCTCAACCTGGAGGATCCGGAGGTCATGGCCGACATACAGGCCCTGCTGGACAGGGGCGTGGACCTGACCTATTAGTCGGTCCGACGGATAGCCGCAAAGACTAGATGATCGACACCGGTCAGCTTCGGGGACCGGTGTCAATGCTTGGGTTCAGGCCAGACGGCTCAGTATCTGGTTGAACGTGGTGCTCGGTCGCATGGCCGCGCTGGCCTTCTCGTCGTCAGGCAGGTAGTAGCCGCCCAGGTCAACCGGCCGTCCCTGCACCTCAAGGAGTTCGTTGGCGATGCGGTCCTCCTGTTCCGTCAGCTCACGAGCCAGTCCTGAGAACCGGTCGGCCAGCTCGGCGTCCTCCTGCTGCGCCGCGAGCTCCTGTGCCCAGTAGAGCGCCAGGTAGAAGTGGCTCCCGCGCGTGTCGATCTCCCCGGCCTTGCGTGACGGCGACCGTCCGCTCTCCAGGAAACGGGCCGTGGCCGCGTCGAGCGTGTCCGCCAGAACCTTCGCTCGCGGGTTCCCGGCCCGCCCTGCCAGGTGCTCTAGCGACGCGGCCAGCGCCAGGAACTCGCCGAGCGAGTCCCAGCGCAGGTGGTTCTCGCTGACGAACTGCTGCACGTGCTTGGGGGCGGACCCTCCAGCGCCGGTCTCGAAGAGCCCGCCGCCGTTCATGAGCGGCACGATGGAGAGCATCTTCGCGCTGGTGCCAAGCTCGAGGATGGGGAAGAGGTCTGTCAGGTAGTCGCGCAGCACGTTGCCCGTCACCGAGATCGTGTCGAGGCCCTCGCGGATCCGCTCCAACGAGAGGCGCATGGCGTCTTCCGGCGCGAGGATCCGGATGTCCAGGTCACCGGTGTCGTGGTCCTGGAGGTATCGCTCGACCTTGGCGATCACCTGGGCATCGTGTGGACGGTTCCGGTCCAGCCAGAAGACGGCCGGCGCCCCGGTCGCGCGTGCGCGCTCCACGGCCAGCCTCACCCAGTCGCGCACCGGAGCGTCTTTCACGGTGGCGGTGCGGTAGATGTCGCCTTCGGCGACCGGACGCTCCAGCAGCGTGTCGCCGTTGGCGGCCACCACGCGCACGGTCCCCGGTCTGTCGATCTCGAACGTCTTGTCGTGCGAGCCGTACTCCTCAGCCTTCTGCGCCATGAGACCGACGTTGGGGACCGAACCCATGGTGCGAGGGTCGAAGGCTCCGTTCGCCTTGCAGTCGTCTATGACGACCTGATAGATGCCGGCGTACGAGCTGTCCGGGATCACGAACTTGGTGTCGTGCGGTTCGCCGTCCGGCCCCCACATCTTGCCGGAGTTGCGGATCGCGGCCGGCATGGAGGCGTCGACGATGACGTCGCTCGGGACGTGCAGGTTGGTGATGCCCTTGTCCGAGTCCACCATCGCGAGGTCGGGCCCGGTGTCCAGCGCTTGGCGCAGGTCCGCCTCGATGGCGCTCCGCTCCTCGGATGGCAACTCCGAGAGGCTCGAGTACAGCGCGCCAAGTCCGTCGTTGGGGTTGACGCCCAGCCTCTCGAAGGTCTCGCCGTGCTTCTCGAACACGTCGGCGAAGTACGCCTGGACCACGTGGCCGAAGATGATGGGGTCGGAGACCTTCATCATGGTCGCCTTGAGATGAACGGAGAAGAGCACGCCCTGGCGCTTCGCATCCGCCACCTGTTCATCGAGGAACGACCGCAGGGCGCCTGCGCTCATCACGGCGGCATCCACGACCTCGCCCGCTTTAAGCGGCACGCCGGCCTTGAGCTGGGTCACCGTGCCGTCTTCGCCAACGAGCTCTATGCGGGCGTCGCCTGCCTGGGCCTCAGTGACGGTCGTTGACACCTCGGTGGAGCGCAGGTCGCCTGCCGTCATGTGCGCGACGTGCGATCGCGAGTCCGGGCTCCATTCGCCCATTGAGTGAGGATGGGTGCGGGCGTACGCCTTGACCGACGGCGGCGCCCTGCGGTCCGAGTTGCCCTCGCGCAGCACGGGGTTGACTGCGCTGCCCTTCACCCTGTCGTAGCGGGCGCGTGTCTCGCGTTCCGCCTCGCTGGCGGGCTCGTCCGGGTAGTCGGGCACCGCGTAGCCCGCCGCCTGCAGCTCGCGTACCGCCTCCTTGAGTTGCGGGACCGAGGCGCTGATGTTGGGCAGCTTGATGATGTTCGCTTCGGGAGTCTTGGCCAGGTCTCCGAGATACTGGAGGTCGTCGCTGACGCGCTGGTCCTCGCGCAAGCTGTCGGGGAACTGGGAGAGGATGCGACCGGCCAGCGAGATGTCGCGAGTCTCCACTGCGATTCCTGCTGCAGCGGCGTAGGCCTGGACTATGGGCAGCAAAGAGTAGGTCGCAAGCGCAGGCGCCTCGTCGACCTTGGTCCATTGGATCTTCGGTTCGTGGTGGGTCTTCATGAGGTCAGCCTTTCTAGGGGTGAGTGAGAAGATACCAGGCTCATTCGGGGCCTAGGCCGGCCGTGGCCGGCAAGCGGCGCCTTGGCGGGCAGGGGCCAGCTATGGGAACCGTCCTACACGCGCCGTGCGCCCCTGCCGTCCCAGCCGGCGTAGGTGTAGAAGCGCCCGGACACGTTGTCAGACAGGTACGACAGCAGCGGGTCACGCAACGGTGGGATGGGCACCTTGAGTTTGACCTCTTCGAGCGGGAAGAACCGCGCCTCTACGATGAACCCGTCTGGGTCGCGCGGGTTCAGCAGGCCGCTGTAGCTTGCCTTGAACGCGAACGACAACGCCCGATCGTTCCGACGCCGGTCCTCCACGTGCACGGAGTACGCCAGGTGCTCGACCCCCTCGATCTCGAGCCCTGTCTCCTCGAGGACCTCCCGTCTCAGGGCGTCGAGGGTCGACTCGCCTCTCTCGACCACACCGCCGGGGAGCGTGTATCTGACACGTCCGTGTCCTTGCCAGTCGTTGCCCACGAGCAGGACGCGACCTTGGGCGTCCAGGAGTATGGCCGCGGCAACGACGAACTCACGCCGGGCCACCGTGTCCTACCGTCGCGGGCGTTTGCCCGCTGGTTGGGCCCATCTCCGTGAGCGCCCTGGCCTGCTCCTCCGCCTGGAGCGCAGATGTCAGCTCGCCAAGGTCACCGCCCAGCACGCCGACGAGGTCCTTGGTCGTGAAGCCGATGCGATGGTCAG
>JBDZWC010000155.1:0-5383 GCA_040256005.1 Deinococcaceae bacterium
CGACGTCTCGGTGCTCGAGGTGGGCGACGGCGTGTTCGAGGTCAGGTCCACCGCCGGTGACACGCACCTGGGCGGCTCCGACATGGACTACGCCATCGTCGACTGGCTGGCGGACGAGTTCAAGAGCGAGTACTCGGTAGACCTGCGCAAGGACAAGCAGGCGCTGCAGCGCCTCATCGAGGCGGCGGAGAAGGCCAAGATCGAGCTCTCTGGTCTGCCCGAGACCACGATCAGCCTGCCGTTCATCGCCATGGACCCCGGGTCCAACGCCCCGCTCTACCTCGAGAAGAAGCTCACCAGGGCCAAGTTCGAGGAGCTCATCCAGCCTCTGCTGGCGCGAATCAAGGGCCCCGTGGAGCAGGCGCTCAAGGACGCCAAGCTCGACAAGGGCAAGATCGACGAGGTCATCCTCGTCGGCGGCGCCACCCGCGTGCCCGCCGTCAAGCGCATCGTGAAGGACCTCCTCGGCAAGGAGCCCAACCAGACCGTCAACCCCGACGAGGTCGTAGCCCTCGGCGCTGCCGTGCAGGCTGGCGTCCTCACCGGCGCCGTCGACGACATCGTCCTGCTCGACGTCACGCCGCTGTCCCTCGGGATCGAGACCAAGGGCGGCGTGTTCACGAAGCTGATCGACAGGAACACCACCGTCCCGGTCCGCAAGACCGAGACGTTCTCGACGGCCGACCACAACCAGACCACCGCCCCCATCCACGTCCTGCAGGGCGAGCGGCCCATGGCCTCTGACAACAAGTCGCTGGGTCGCTTCAACCTGGAGGGCATACCGCCCATGCCGGCCGGCGTGCCGCAGATCGAGGTCACCTACGACATCGACGCCAACGGCATCCTGCACGTGACGGCCCGCGAGAAGTCGACGGGCAAGGAGGCCTCGATCACCATCCAGAACACGACCACGCTCTCCGAGGACGAGGTCGACCGGATGGTCAAGGAGGCCGAGAGGCACGCCGACGAGGACAAGAAGGTCCGCGAGCTGGCCGAGGCCAAGAACGAGCTGGACAGCCTCAGGCTGCAGGCCGAGAAGGCGATCACGGACGCCGAGGGCGCCACGGACGAGCAGAAGAAGCCGGTCCAAGACGCGATCGCGGCGGCCAAGCAGGCACTCGACGGCAAGCCGGGCAAGGACGAGCTCGAGAAACTGAGCCGCGACCTCGCCGAGAAGCTGCAGGCGTTCATGCAGGCCGCCGGGCAGCCTGCGCAGCCGGACGGCGGAGCGCAGGCCGAGCAGCCAGGTCAGGGCGGCGACGACGAAGAGGTCATAGACGCCGACTTCAAGCCGGCGGGTTGAGGCTGCCCCGGTGCACGACGACACTCACAGACGAGACGACCACGCGGCGGGGGCGACAGACGCCCCCGCCGCCGGCCGGGAGCAGCAGGAGATGAGCGACGACGAGGCCGCGATCCTGCGCGACGAGCTGAACCGCGCCAGGGAGCGGGTCCGGGAGCTCGAGGTCGAAGCCGGCGACGCCAAGGATCGTTACCTGCGGGCGCGGGCCGAGTTCGAGAACTACCGCAAGCGCATGCAGGACGAGCTGGTCAGGGAGCGTGAGCTGGGCGCCGACAGCGCGCTGTTGCCGGTCCTGAACGTCTACGACGACCTGGACCGCGCGCTGGACGCCGCGGCGGCCGCCAACGAGTCCGGTCCGTTCGTGACCGGCGTGAGGGCCGTGCGCGACTCGTTGCTCCGGCAGCTCGAAGCCATGGGTATCACGCCCGTGGGGCTGCGCGGCGAGGCCTTCGACCCCGCCCTACACGAAGCGCTGGCTGTCGTGCCGCCCGGCCCCGACGCGGCCGAGGGCACGATCGTCCAGGCCTACTCGGCGGGCTTCGTCAAGGGTGACCGTCTCGTACGGCCGGCGAAGGTGGTCGTCGCCAAGGAACAGTCCTGACCCCGGGCTCCCGGGCGGGGGTCCACTAGACGATGGCCGAGTTCAAGGACTACTACCAGGTGTTGGGCGTCGGGCGGGACGCGTCGCAGGAGGAGATCCGGCGCGCGTTCCGAAAGCTGGCCGCCAAGCACCACCCCGACCGGAACCCGGACGACCCCGGCGCCGAGGAGCGCTTCAAGGAGATCAACGAGGCGTACACGGTGCTCTCCGACGAGGAGAAGCGCCGGCTCTACGACACCTACGGACGCACCGGTAGCGTCCCGGACTTCGCGCAGGGCACGCCTTTCGGACAGGGGGGCACGTTCTACACGAACGTCTCCCCGGAGGAGTTCGCCGGCTTCTCCGACTTCTTCCAGAGCCTCTTCGGCGGCGCGATGGGGGGTCGCGCGGCTGGCGGCGGGGTGCCGGCCGACCCGTTCGCCTTCGGACGGCAGACCACGGCCACCAGGCCTCGGCCGGCCGACGCCGAGGCGCGGCTGGACCTGGGGCTGCTGGACGCCTACCGTGGCGGGCCGACAACGATCCGCGTGGGCGACAAGCAGCTCGACGTGACGGTCCCTCCCGGCGTGCGCGACGGCGTGAAGCTCCGCCTCAGGGGTCAGGCGCCCAGCGGCGGCGACCTGCTGCTGCAGGTGCGGCACCTCCCGCATCCCATCTGGCGCCTCGACGGCGACCACCTCAGGGTGCCCATCCGCGTGCCCGACCACGTGGCGGCCCTGGGCGGCAGCGTCAAGGTGCCCACGTTGGACGGCGAGGTGGACCTGAGCGTGCCGGCGGGCAGCTCGACCGGGCGTGTCCTGCGGCTACGCGGTCAGGGCTGGCCACAGCGCAGCGGCGGTCGCGGCGACCTCCTGGCCGAGGTGAGGGTAACGGTGCCCGAGACGCTCACCGCCGAGCAGCGCGAGCTCTACCAGCGCTTGGCCAAGGCCCGAGGCAGCGACTAGGTAGCGGGCATCGCCCGTAGTACCCTGCGCGCGTGAAGACCTTCCCTCGCATAGACAGCCGGCGCCGCCTCGCGGTGCTCGGCCTGATCGCGTTGCTCGTGTCGGGCCTCCCCCTCGCCGCCGCGCAGAGCGGTCAGGAAGCCGCCGAGCCGCAGGCGCCCCAGGTCGATACCGAGCCCGCGCCCGCCCAAGGTGACCCGGTGCTCGTCCGCCTGGGCGAGAGGGTCGAGAGGCTCAGCGACATCGAGTGGCGCTTCGATGTGGCCATGCGCAGCTTCGCCGCCGGTCAGGGCGTCCCCTACACGGACGAGATCGCCGCTCAGTTGCGCGGCCTGCTGCCCAACTACCTGGAGCAGCGCGGCACCGAGCTCGTGCTGCTGCGCGAAGCGGACATCCGCGGGTTCACGCCGGACGAGGAGTCCGTGCAGCAGACGCTGGCCGGCCTGAAGGCGTCCGTGCCGGAGGGCGAGTACGAGTCCGCCCTGGCCGAGGCCGGTTTCCCCGCCGAAACGAACCTCGTCCAGATCATCCGCGAGGCTGACCTCATCACGCAGGTGCTCGAGGCGCTGAGGGCGGAGTCTGCGCCGTCAGACGAGGAGATCCGGGTCAGGTACCTGGCCGACCTGGGTCAGTACACGGTCCCCGAGACGTTCTGCGCGCGGCACATCCTGGTCGCGGACGAGGCCCTGGCCACCGAGCTGGTCGAGCGCGCGCAGGCGGGCGAGGACTTCGCGACCCTCGCCGCCGAGAACGGCACCGACGGCACGGCCGCCAATGGCGGAGACCTGGGCTGCTTCCAGCGCGGGATGATGGTGTCGGACTTCGAGAGCGCCGTCGTAGCGGCGACCGTGGGCGAGGTCACAGGGCCGGTCCAGACGCAGTTCGGCTACCACGCGCTCGTCGTCTACGACCATCGTCCGCAGCAGGTGAGGCCGTTCGAGGAGGTGCGCGAGGACGTCGCCGCGAGCGTCGCAGCGGACGCAGCCTCTGCCGCCATGGCGGGCCTCTTGCGCGGCTCCGGCCTGGTCACCTACCCGGAACGCCTGCCGGCACCCTGAGACGACGGGCGCCGAAGCTCGAACACGGTTCGCTGAGAGCGACCGCTTCCGAACGGAAGCTTCGTGTAAGGAATCCGTAAGCCCGGCGCGGTTAGCTTCGGTACCAGCGCTGGACGTCGATCCGCGTCCTCTCTCGCGATCTAGTGCGTCACCACAACCAGCGCGGCACCCGGCGCCAGACCTCAAGCTGGCGCCGGGACCCTTCTATCCACAGGTCGCTACCGAGCCACCGCCCAGGCGCGGTTAGCTTTGGGGATGTCGAACCGCTTGGCAGGCTCGCTGAGCCTGTACCTCAGGCAGCACGCGAACGACCCCGTGCACTGGTACCCGTGGGGCGAGGAGGCGTTCGCGGCCGCGCGGCAGACGCAGAGGCCAGTGTTCCTGTCGGCCGGCTATGCGTCGTGCCACTGGTGCCACGTGATGGCCAGGGAGTCGTTCCGTGACCCCGCCGTGGCCGACCTGCTGAACGCCGGCTTCGTGTGCATCAAGGTGGACCGCGAGGAGCGGCCGGACGTCGACGACTACTACATGACGGCCGCTCAGGCCATGACCGGTTCGGGCGGCTGGCCGCTGAGCGTCTTCCTCACGCCGGAAGGCAAGCCGTTCCATGCTGGCACGTACTACCCGCCGGTCGACAGGCACGGCATGCCGAGCTTCACGCGCCTGCTGCGGGCGGTGATGAACGCGTGGACGGAGCGGCGCGACGAGGTGATCGACTCGGCCGAGCGGATCGGGCAGTCCATCGAGCGGATCGGTGGGCCGTTGCTGGCCGGCGCGCCCGACCTGGCCTCCGCTGCGACGGACGAGACGGCCACGATGGTGGAGGCGGCGGTGAGCGCGGCGTTGCGGACGCTGGCTGCCCAGGAAGACCAGGCGAACGGCGGGTTCGGCGACGCCAGGGGCGGGCCCAAGTTCCCGCCGCACAGCGCCCTCGGCTTCCTCTTGAGCATTGGCGGCGACACCGCGATAGGGGTCGCGAGGCGGGCGCTGGACGCGATGGCGGACGGCGGGTTGTACGACCATCTGGCAGGCGGTTTCTTCCGTTACTCGGTCGACCCGGCCTGGCGGGTGCCGCACTTCGAGAAGATGCTCTACGACAACGCCCAGCTGATGCAGGCGTACGCGCTGGCCCACGCCGCGACCGGTGAGGAGCGCTATAGGCGCGTCGCCCTCGGCGTCCTGGACTGGCTGGACGAGGAGATGCTCCAGGTACCGGCCGCCGGGCGGTCCGCCTACGCCTCGTCGCTCGACGCCGACTCCGAGGGTGAAGAGGGCCGGTTCTACGCCTGGACGGAGCGGGACTTCCGGCAGGCGACCGAGGCGGAGGGCGAGCTCGTCGCACGCGCGACGGCTGCGCGGTTCGGCATCACGGCGACGGGCGACTTCGAGGGTGGCAGCGTGCTGCGGCTGGCGACGGCGGCCGGCACCGTCGCGACGGCGCTGGGGCTCGCTCCTGACGAGGTGGATCACCTGATCG
>JBDZWC010000039.1:0-22439 GCA_040256005.1 Deinococcaceae bacterium
GGTACCTTTCGTACAGGCGGACCGCGTGAGTGTAGGGGGCGGCGTAGTACTCGTCGGCCGTGACGTCCAGAAGGCCGTCCCATCTGACGTTGCGCGTACGCGGGCGAGTGGCCGCGAACGCCTTTATCACCTCGGCGTGCGGCTTGAGCGAACCGTCCGGCCTGACAAGGCCGAAGTGGCGCTCGTGTCGCGACTCGACGAGCGGCGGAGAGCCGTATAGGCTCTCGTGGTAGTCGGCGAAGCACCACAAAAGCGAGCCTGTAGCGCCCACCTCGACGAGGCGGGGCAGCACCTGGCTCACGTACTGAGCCAGCGCCTCCTCGGATGCCATGAACTGCTCGCGTTCCTCGCCGTAGCTGTTCCACCGCCACGTCTGCGACGGCTCACCTAGTGGAGCCGTGCAGCCGCCCCACTCCTCGGCGAGGACCCGCTTGCCAGAGAGCGCAGCGGTGAGCGCGCACGTGAACGGCACGAGGTCGGGATCCAGTGGGTGTCGCGCCAGCGGCAGGTACATGGGATAGGCGTGCATGACGGCGATGTCGGTGTGCGAGAAAACCTCGTCAACCCGCAGCCCGTTGTCCTGCAGCAGGCTGGCCGCGTGCAGACCAACCGTGACGGCATGGGACGGGTCTAGCCGTCTCACCGCGGCCGTCATGTCGCGGGTCCACCGGTCCCCTGCGCCGTCAGCAGCTGGCCACGCGAACAGATCCGGCTCGTTGCCGAGGTTCCACAGCCTGATGGCCGGGTGCGACCTCAGGTTCGATATGACCTCTGTGAGGAGGACCTCGGCCGCAGAGCGCATGAGCAGGTCTTCGTAAGGGTCGCGGTAGCCAAGTTCCACGGGCGCGCCGTGGCTGACGACCTGTCGTGGTGCCTGGCCGCCCGACAGGGCGCCGTGCCGACGGTCGACCAGCGACCACTGCGGCGCCCAGTTGGGGCCGCTCATGTGGCCGACGAAGAAGGTGACGTCGAGGCCAAGGCCGAAGGTAGCAGCCAGGTCGCACACGCGCTCCAGCTCGGCGAGCCTGCGTGATGAGACCTCGTCAGGATGTGGTTGCCAGTCGTCCCACAGCAGGAAGACCCTCACGAGGTCCATGCCAAGCGAGGCGATGAGCGCCAGGTCGTCCTCGACCTCGGCAGCGTCGAAGTCACGCCACCAGCTCATCGCCTTGCGTCTGGGCCAGTAGTTGACGCCCAGGCTGAAGGCTTGGTCCTCGAGTTGTGCAGCGGCTGCCTCGCGTCCTCCCAGCGTCACTTCTCGACGCCCGTTATCACGATGCCGCGCATGAAGAACCGTTGCGAGAAGAAGAAGAGCAGGACGGGCAGGACCATGCCAAGCAGCGCCGTCGCCTGGATGAGGTGCGGCTGCTGCGAGTAGATGAAGTTGAACTGCTGTATGCCCACGGAGATTGGTTGAAGGTCGGGCCTGCCGAGGGTGTAGAGCAGCGGTTCGAAGTAGTCGTTCCACGCGAAGACGATGTGGAAGAGAGCTACGGCGATTATCACCGGGTACGACTGCGGGACGATGACCGAGGTGAGTACCCGCAGCGGACCGGCCCCGTCGATCATGGCAGCCTCGTCGAGCTCTCGTGGCAACTGCATGAAGTACTGCCGGAGCAGGAACACGTTGAAGGCGTTGGCGAAGAAGTGCGGGATTATCAAGGGCAGCCACGTGCCCGTCCAGCCGATGGCGTCGAAGAACGCGTAGGTTGGCACGAGCAGCACCTGCTTGGGCAGGATGATGGTGGCGATGAGCACCATGAACAGCACGCCCTTGAACGGCAGGGGGAACCGCGCGAAGGCGTACGCCACCATCACGCAAGAGATAAGGGTGCCTAGCATCCCGGTGAACGCGATGAACGCCGTGTTGAAGAGCAGGCGTGGGAACTTGATCCCGTTCCATACCTCGGCGAAGTTGCCCGTACGCGGCGCGAACACGAACACGGGGTCCAACGTGCGCCACGATCCCTCCCACGTGATCTCGGTTCCCGTCGGGTCGTCGGGCGCCACGAAGACGCTTTCGCGCCTACCCGGACGGACGAGGGCCAGCTCGCGCATCCCTTCCTCGGTGGGCACCTGGTAAACGGTGCGGTCCTGCCCGTCGACGCTGACGCTCAGGGGGTCCACGGGCATTATGGGCCCGGTCGCGCTGGCCACGATCTGGTCGCGGTCCTTGAACGAAGTCACCAACATGTAAGCGAAAGGCATCAAGAACGCCAGCAAGATCATGGAGGCGAACAGCGTGACCGTGCCGTACGCCGCCATCTGGCGGAGGCCCCTACGGTAGTTGGGCGCGGTGTTGAGGTACGAGCCGCCGATGGTGGGGTAGGCGGCGGCCCGGCCGCGGGTGACGGCCATCAGCCGCGGTCCCCGGCGGCGTAGAAGACCCAGTAGCGCGCGCTGTAGAATAGCAGGCCGGTCATGACCATCGTGATCGCGAACAGTAGCCAGGCCAGGGCCGACCCGTAGCCCATGTCGAAGAACACGAAGCTCGTCTTGTAGAAGTGGATGTTGAAGAACATCGTCGAGTTGCCGGGCCTACCGGTGCCGTTCGAGAGGATGAACGGCACCTCGAAGTACCGCATCAGACCGATGATCGAGAGCACCAGGTTGTAGAAGATGACCGGCGAGATCATGGGCAGCGTGATGTGCCTGAAGCGCGCCCAGCCGCTGGCGCCGTCCACACGGGCTGCCTCGTAGTAGGCAGACGGCACAGCCTGCATGCTGGCAAGCGTGATCAGGAACGCGTTGCCGATGCCCCAGAGCCCGATGATCACCAGGGCCGGGTAGATCCAGGTGACGTCGTCGAGCCAGTTGGGCCCGGTGACGCCGATGAGTCGCAAGATACGGTTGATCCAGCCGGTCTGCGCGTTGAGGACGCCCTGCCAGATGAAGATCGCTGACACGATGGGCACCACGTAGGGCATGTAGAAGAGCGTGCGGAACAGCGGCTTGCCCACGAGCCAGCGGCTGTTGAGAAGAGCCGCGAGGGCCACGGGTAGCACGATGCCGATGGGCAGCGCGATCGCTGCGAAGTTGAAGGTGACGCCCAGTGAGACCTTCACCAGTGGGTCGACGAACAGCTTCCGGTAGTTGTCGAGGCCCACGAAGGACACGGCCTCCGGGTCGGTGAGCTTGAAGTCTGTGAACGAGAAGACGAGCGAGGCGAGTATGGGCAGGATCGTGAACGCCAGGAAACCGATGATCCACGGCGACAGGAAGATCCAACCCCAGACACGTTGTTCGCGCTTGAGCGGCGAGGGCCTGCGGGTCGTGCCGGCGGAGACTGCACTCACGCGAAGTCCTCCCTTGGCGGGGAGCGCGGCCGGCCGCCACCTCCAGGCGGCCGGCCGCACACCTCTTGGCTAGAGCCTACTGAGCCTCGTCGAAGATCACCTGGAGGTCGGCGATGAGGCGATCGATCTCGGCGTCGATGTCAAGACCAGGCTGGCTGTCGAGCAGCGACTTGAACTGGTCGAGGCGGTCGTTCGCCCGGTTGTGGTTGGGCATCGCCGTCTCGTGGCTGGGCACGTCGGCGTAGGCCACATGCGCCCTCGCGACGTCCCAGTTCACGCCCTGCGGGTACTTCTCGTCGAGCGTGGCGAAGAACGCCGCCTGGTCATCCGGACGCGTGGGCATGCCGCCGTAGACCGCGAGCAGGTCCATGGAGGCGGGACCGGTCAGGTACTTGAGGACCTCGAACGCCTCTTGCGGGTGCTCGGTCTGCTTCATGATGCGGAACGTGTCGGCGTGGAGGCGCGCCGTGACCGTGCCGTTGTAGCTGGGCAGCGCCGCAGCGTTCCACTCCGAACCCGAAAGACAGCACGTGTACCAGAGGTGCGACTGGGCCATGGCGACGTTGCCTGATTCGAACGGGTTGCCCGCGGCCAGCAGGTCGGATCCGTCCTCGGCAGCGTTGGGCATGAACTGGTCGGTCCAGATCGCGTCGTAGTACCACTTCCAGCCCTCGCGCCAGTTGTCTGGCATCTGGGCGTTGCCGTTCTCGTCGACCATCAGGCCGGGACCGAACAGGGTGACGTTCTGACGGGCGGCGCCAGCGCCGGCCCACTGGTTGACGAAGCCCCACTGCACGGTGTTGTCGCCGTCGAACTCGGGCATAGTGGCGTCGTTGCCGTTGGCGTCGACGGTGAGGATCTTGGCGACCTCGGCCAGCGTGTCCATGTTCCACTCGACCTCTTGGCCGTCCAGTACGTACGGGTCACCGATGTTCGCGGGCGGGTACTCCAGTCCGGCCTCGTCGAACAGCGCCGGCCGGTAGTACAGGAACGCGGGGAAGCTGGCGAACGGGATCCCGATGAGCCCGTCGGCCGTGCGCTGGTTGTCGACGGCCGCATCCGGGAACTGGCTCAGGTCGTAGCCGTCGGCTTCGATGAGTGGCTCCAGATCGAGGAAGTTGCCAGCGAAGGCGACCGAGCCTGCGCCGCCGACGGGCCCCACGATGTCGGGCGCCTCGCCGGTGGCGATGAGCGTCGACAGGGTGGTGACCGAGACCTCGTTCGTCACGTAGACGATCTCCAGCTGGATGTCGTCGTGCTCGGCGTTGAACTGCTCGACGATGGCGTCCTGGGCCGCCTTCTGCTCGGGTTGCGCGCCGGCGCCGAGGCCGACGAACCAGGTGATGGTCACCGGCTGTGCCAGGGCTACCCCTGCCAGCATCGCCAGCGCCGCCGTCAATAGTCTCCTGCCCATCTCACACGTCCTTCCCGGCGGTCATCTGACCGCCACCAACGGGTGTTCGTACGGATGAGAGCGGGGATCCGGCCGCTCGTCCGACGAGGTGGGGAAAGGCGCCAGCAGCGCCTGGAGGGGAAGAGTGGCGACGCCGCGCGCTACGGCGTCGGCGCCGAGCTCGGCGGTTACCAGCCGCGTCGTGGACGGCATCAGTGAGGACCGCAGCCTCGGCAAACGAGTCTCGAGCCGCGCGCGCAGGGCCTCCACCAAGGAGAGTTCCCAGGCGCCGCCGAACACGATCGCCTCGGGATCGAGAAGGTACTCGGCCGCGACCAGGGCGGGGGCGAGGCCCTCCGCCGCGGAGTCGAGCCAACGGTCCAATAGCGGCTCCCCGGCCGCCAGCAGAGCCGCCAGGTCGGCGTAGGAGGAGGCCTGCACGCCGTGACGCGCGAGGTGGTCGTAGAGGCGGAAGAGGTCGAAGCGGCGCCCCAGGTGGTCCGCGTCGCCTTTCGGGTCTGTGGGCAGGTAGCCGAGCTCGCCGGCGTTGCCCTGCCAGCCCCGGTGAGCCCGCCCGTTGGCCACGATCGCGCCGCCCAGGCCGACGCCCAGGAAGAAGTAGAAGTAGCTGGAGAGCTCGGCCCCCACGCCGAAGTAGCTCTCGCCCAGGGCGGCGGCGGTGGCGTTGTTCTCGAGGAACACCGGCGTGTTCAGGCGGCTGGACAGCTTCGCCCTGACCGACACGTTCTCCCAGCCGGGGAAGCCTTCCGGGTTGATGACGTTGTCCACGACGCCGTCGGTGATGCGCAGTGGGCCGGGGAAGCCGATCCCTATGCCCCACAGCCGGCGCTCGTCCACGCCGCGCGCGAGCTTCTCGACGACCCCGATGACGAGGTCGAGAGCCTCTTCGGGTGAAGGGAAGTCGCGTTCCAGGTAGGTGCGCGCCCTGACGTTGCCTGCCAGGTCCACGAGCAGACCCGTGAGATGACCTCTGTCCAGGTCGAGCCCGATGCTCATGGCGCCGCTGGGCTCCACGGACAGCAGCGTGGGGGAGCGCCCGCGGGCACCCTGGCGCTGGCCGCCTTCGCGCACGAGGCCCTGGCGCAGGAGCTCGGTGACGAGGTTGCTGACGGTCTGTGGGGTGAGGCCGGAGCGCCTGGCCACGTCGGACCGCGCCAACGGCCCATGCAGCCTGACCGTCTCCAAGACGGTGCGCAGGTTGTGAACCCGCGCGTGTTCGAGGTTGGTGCCCCTGAGCACTTGGCCTCCCTGAGGTCGCGTGCCGGACTAGGCCGGAACGTCGCTCACTTGTCGATGCCATTAGTTCATCAAATTGATTTAGAAATGTCAAGTGGTGGCGGCTCGGTGCCGGCGGCATGGTGACCGCGCGTCTCCCTTGGCTTTTCGCCAGGTCAGGGTTGTAGGCTTGCTCGGCTGGAGGACGGGGTTGACGTTAGCTAGCACGACGCTCGACAGGTCGGGCCCGGGCGAGTTCGCCGTGGAGGGTGCGCACGGTTACGACAGGCGCACGCCGCTGCGTTGGATCGTCTCGCACCTCCTGCGCTACTGGCCGCTGCTCGTCTCGTTCTTCGTCTGCGCCCTGGCGACGAACGTCCTGTTCTCGACCGTGCCCCGTCTGACCGGCAGGGCCTTCGACGCCGTCCTCAGCGGCCAGGGCACGGCCGCGCTACTGCGCATCGCCCTCAGCATCCTGGCCGTCGTCGTGACGCGTTCCATCGTCGACATCGCCCAGAGCTTCTCGATCGAGACGCTGGGCCAGAGGCTCGAGCGCGACGCCCGCGATGAGCTGTACCAGAGCCTCCTTGGCAAGAGCCAGACGTTCCACAACCGCCAGCGGGTCGGCGACCTCATGGCACGGGCGGCGAACGACGTCAGGCAGCTCAACCCGATGATGAACCCGGGCGTCTCGCTGATCTCGGAGTCGGCGATGAGCCTCGTGGTGCCGCTCGTGTTCATGGCGACGATCGACCCACGCTTGCTGCTCTCGCCTCTCTGCTTCATCGTCACGTTCGGCTTCGCGCTGCGGTCCTACATGCGGCAGCTCAACCCGGTCGTGGGAGAGCTGAGGCAGCGCTTCGGCTTGCTCAACGCGGGCCTCAACGAGACGATCACCGGCATCGAGGTCGTCAAGTCCACGGTGCAGGAAGGACAGGAGAAGGCCAAGTTCGAGGGGAACGCGCGCGCCGTGAGGGACCTGTTCGTGAGGCAAGGTCTGGTCCAGGCCCGCTACCTGCCCCTGCTGCTCATCGGCATCGCGGTGGCCGGCGGGTTCGCACACGGGGTGAGCCTGCTCACGCTCGGCGAGATCACGACCGGCGAGCTCGTGGCGTACATGGGACTGTTCGCGGCGCTGAGGTTCCCGGCCTTCATATCCATCTTCACGTTCTCGCTCGTGCAGATGGGCCTAGCCGGCGCCAGGCGGATCCTCGAGCTCATCAACAGCGAGGTCGACATGGAGGTGGACGAGCGCGGCCACTCGGGCAGGGTGGAGGGCGCCATCGAGTTCCGCGACGTCACCTTCGCCTACGAAGGCAGCTCAGAGGGCAAGGACGCCCTGCGCGACGTGAGCTTCCGGGTCGAGTCCGGTCAGACCGTGGCCATCGTGGGCCAGACGGGCTCGGGCAAGAGCACGATCACCCGGCTCGTGAACCGCATCTACGACGTCACGGCCGGCAGCATCCTCATCGACGGCGTCGACGTGCGCGACTGGAACCTGGCCTCGCTCCGCTCGCAGGTGTCGGTGATCGAGCAGGACGTGTTCCTGTTCTCGCGGAGCATCGCCGAGAACATCGGGTTCGGGCTAGGGCCCATCGCGACGCGGGAGAACATCATCCAGGCCGCCAAGGCCGCCCAAGCCCACGACTTCATCGTGGGGTTCGCCGACGGGTACGAGACCGTCATCGGCGAGCGCGGCGTGACGCTGTCTGGCGGGCAGCGGCAGCGACTCGCCATCGCCCGCGCGCTGCTCACCGACCCTCGCATCCTGGTGCTGGACGACTCGACGTCGGCCATCGACAGCGCGACAGAGGACCAGATCCAGAAGGCCATCAACAAGGTACTGGAGGGACGGACGACCCTGATGATCACGCACCGCCTGTCCCAGATCAGGAAGGCTGACCTGGTCCTGGTGGTGCACGGCGGCGTTCTCGTGGACCAGGGCACGCATCACGAGCTGCTGGACCGCAACCACCTCTACCGCCGGATCTTCGCGAGGTTCGACTGATGGGCTTCATCATGGACGGCCTCGCCGCCGAGGCCTACGACCGCGAGTACTCGGACGTCCAGCTGCTCCGGCGCATCGTCGCGTACTTCCGGCCGTACGCGGGCGCGATGCTCGCCGCGGGCCTGGCCGTGTTCATGGTGGCGTCGTTGGACGCCCTACTGCCCATCATCGTGTCGGTAGCGATCGACAGGGTCGGTCAGGAGGCCAGCGATCCGGGCGGGGTATGGCGCCGCACGGGCGGGCTGGTCGCGGCGTTCCTCGGCGCCGCCGTCCTGTCCTGGTGCTTCAACTTCGTGAGGCAGTGGCTGTCGGCGCGCTCGGTAGGCGACGTCGTGCTCAGGCTGCGCCGCGACGCCTTCGACGCGGTGATGGCGCGTGACATGTCGTTCTACGACGAGTTCTCGACCGGCAGGGTGGTCAGCCGCGTCACGTCTGACACGCAGGACTTCTCCCAGGTGGTCACGCTCTCCCTCAACCTCATAAGCCAGCTGCTGCAGGTGGCGATCCTCTTCGGCGTCCTCTTCTACGTGGACGGTCGCCTCGCCCTGCTCGCCGCGGCGATCGCTCCCGTCGTCGTCGGCGTGGCGCTGGCATTCCGGCGCATCGCCCGACGCGTTACCAGGCAGGCGCGGCGGGTGCTCGCGGACGTGAACGCCAACGTGCAGGAGTCGCTCACGGGC
Organism: Deinococcaceae bacterium; assembly: GCA_040256005.1. GTDB lineage: Bacteria > Deinococcota > Deinococci > Deinococcales > Trueperaceae > DASRWD01. Next base: position 8,614 of record JBDZWC010000039.1, read on the forward strand.
ATCGCAGTGGCCAAGGCGTTCCGGCAGGAGCAGGCCGTCTACGACCGCTTCAAGGACGTCAACGACCAGTCCTACCGCTACAACCTGATGCAGGGGCTCACCTTCTCGGCCATCTTCCCGGTGCTCGGCCTCGTCTCGGGCATAGGCACCGCGCTGATCGTCTACTTCGGCGGTAACAGGCTCCTGGGTGGGGCCATCACGCCGGGGCAGTGGTTCCTCTTCGTCGAGGCGCTGGCGCTGATCTGGTTCCCGCTCACGAGCATCGCCTCGTTCTGGAGCCAGTTCCAGCTGGGGCTGTCGGCCTCGGAGCGGGTGTTCGCGTTGATAGACGCCGAGCCGCGCGTGAACCAGAACGCGGCGCTGAAGCCCGACAGCCTGCGAGGCCGTATCGACTTCGAGAGCGTCGACTTCCGGTACACGGACCAGGAGGACGTGCTCACGGGCTTCGACCTCTCGATCGAGGCGGGGGAGACGGTCGCGCTGGTGGGCCACACCGGCGCAGGCAAGTCGAGCATCGGCAAGCTCATCGCCCGGTTCTACGAGTTCCAGGGCGGCCGCATCCTGATCGACGGCACCGACATCCGGGACTTCGACCTGTCCGCCTACCGGGAGCACCTGGGGATCGTCCAGCAGGTTCCGTTCCTGTTCTCGGGGTCGGTGCGCGACAACATCCGCTACGGCAGCCCTGCAGCGACCGACGATGAGGTCGTGGCGGTGGCCCGCCGCATCGGCGGGGGTGACTGGCTCGAGGCGCTGCAGAACGGGCTCGACACCGACGTGGGAGAGGGTGGTCGCGGCGTCTCCATGGGCCAGAGGCAGCTGATCGCGATGGCGAGGGTGCTGCTCCAGGACCCCAGCATCCTGATCCTCGACGAGGCGACCGCCAGCGTGGACCCGCTCACGGAGGCGCAGATCCAGGAGGGACTCGAGGTCGTGCTGGCCGGCAGGACCTCCATCGTGATCGCACACAGGCTGTCGACGATCAAGGGAGCCGACAGGATCCTGGTGCTAAGGGCCGGCGAGGTCATCGAGCAGGGCACCCACGACGCTCTGATCGCCCAGGGTGGCCACTACGCCGAGCTGTACGCTACCTACTTCCGCCACCAGTCACCGGACTACGACGTAGCGGCCAGGGTGTGACACGCCGGTCACGGGCAGGACGTCTGGACCTGGCCTCGTTCTAATCCGGCGGCCCTAGCTTGGGGCACATGTCGAGCAGTGGGAACGGAGTGGCCTCCGAGCTGAGGACCGACCCTCGGGACGACGCCGCTGCGGCCGGCCTCCGTTACGTTGAGGACGGCGATCCGGGCTTCTCGCGCCGTCGGCGGGGCAAGGGCTTCGAGTACTGCGGCGTCGGGGGTGAGACGCTCAGCGACCCTGCGGTGCGGGAACGCATCGCGGGCCTGGCCATCCCGCCGGCCTGGCGGGAGGTCTGGATCTGCCCGCACCCGGACGGCCACCTGCAAGCCACGGGCAGGGACGAGGCTGGGCGGAAGCAGTACATCTACCATCCGGCGTTCACCGCGCTGCGAGACGCGGCGAAGTTCGCGCGGCTGACGGCGTTCGGCGAGGTGCTACCGCGCGTGCGCCGGCGCGTCAGGCGCGACCTGCGGCGCGGCACCCTGGACCGCACCCGTCTCGTGGCCGCGGCCGTCAGGCTGCTCGACTCCACGCTCATCCGGGTAGGCAACCCCGCGTACGCCAAACAGAACGGCTCGTACGGCGTGACCACGCTGCGGCGCAAGCATGTGCGGCTCAACGGCTCCGAGATCGACCTGCGGTTCATCGGCAAGTCGGGCGAGAAGCACGCCCTCACGCTCGTCGACGAGGAGCTCGCAGCCGTCGTGAGGGACACCCAGGAGCTACCCGGTTACGAGCTGTTCCGCTACCTGGACGCGGACGGCGCCAGCCAGACGGTGGACTCGCGCGACGTCAACGAGTACCTGGCCGCGGTGAGCGGCGACGACGTGACGGCGAAGGACTTCCGGACGTGGGGCGGCACCGTCGTGACGGCGGCCGCGCTGCACGCCTCCGGCCTGTCCGCGCGCGCGGCGGCGGAACTGAGCGAGGCGAAGCTGAAAAAGGCGCTCAACGAGGCCATCTGCGCCGCGGCGGAAACGCTGGGCAACACGCCGGCGGTGTGTCGGCAGTCCTACGTCCATCCGGCGCTCATCGACCGCTTCCTCGCGGGCGCTTTCGACACGGCCTATCAGGAGTCGCTGGCGCGCGCTCGCAAGAGCCGGCGCCGCGAGCTCAAGCTTCACGAGGCGGCAACGCTCGAGTTCCTGCGGCAGTGAGCTCGGTTCGGTTCCTGGCGGCAGTGAGCCCGCTTCGTGTCGTCAGCGCCGTAGCGCATCGACCGTGGCCATGAGGTGCGCGATACGGCTGGACATGTGCCGCGCCGACCAGGCCCAGAGCGACGCCGCCGTGGCGGGCTCCTCGGCCTGCAGCCGCGCCAACGACTGGCGGGTCAGCTTGTAGGCGACGACGGCCGTGTCGGCCCTGACGGTGGCCGCTCGTGGCCTCTCGGTCAAGAGGCCCACCTCACCGACGATGCTGCCCCTGCCCATCGTCTCGAACCGCTCGGGAGGCAGGCCCGGTCGCGCCCTCTCGGCGGTCACCCGCCCCGAGGTGATGAGGTACATGGCGTCGGCCGGCGCACCTTGCTCGATGAGCACCTCGTCCGCCGCGAGCGCCACGCGCTCGGCGTAGCGCTCGATGGTCCCGGCGTCCACTCCGCTCCCTACCAGGACGTCGGAGAGCGTCGAGGCCTCGGTGGGCGAGTAGCTCACACCGGCCTCGGAGAGGATCCGCGCCTCCTCCGCTTCCAGGGCCGCGTCGACCGATGGGTAGACCTCCACGCCGGCGGTCACCAACACGCCACCCGACCGGAGCCTGCGCTCCAGCGAGGCTGGCAGGCCGGCCAGCGCCACTACGGCGCCGCTGGAGGTCGCTCTCTTCGTCAGGTTCAGCAGCGCGCTCGTCCCGCTCGCATCGAGACCGGTGACCCTGGCCAGGTCGAGGACGAGACACCTGACGGCACCGGACCTCAGCTTGGCTTCGACCTGGTCCGCCACCTTGACGGCGGTGCCGAAGAACAGGAACCCCTGCAGCTGCAGCACGAGCACCGCGTGGGTCGAGTGCCTCAGCACCTCTTCCTCCTCGGGCCGGCGCCTGACGCGGCTGCGCAGCTCGGTCCCGGTCACGGCGTACCGGACGGGGTCCACGCGGCCGTAGTTGACGACGAAGAGCAGGACGGCGAGGATCAGCCCCGCCCCCACGCCTTGCAGGAACCCGCTGACAACGACGACGAGCAGGATCACGACGACGATCCCGTACTCCACGGAGCCCAGTCGCCGCCGCATGTCCCACAGCCACTGGTAGAGGAACTCGAGGCCGAGGAACGCCACGATGCCACCCACCACGGGCCGAGGAAGGTACTGGACCGCACCTCCTCCGAACGCCAGCGCCGCCACGAGCAGGGCGGCCACGATCATCACGGTCCGTCGAGAACCGGTCCCGATCCGGCGGCTCAGACTGGCGAGCGAGACGGAGTGGTAGACGACGTTCCCGCCCAACGCCCCGGCGACCAGGTTGCCGATGCCGGCAGACCGCAGCTCCTCGTCGAGGTCGATGCGGTCCGCGACCTCGAGCTCCGTCGCGGTGATGTTGAGCAGCGTAGCGATGAGAGCCACGACCGGCACGGTGGCCGCGACCGGCAGCTGTGCCGCCAGCGCGGACCAGTCGACGGCGGACAGGTCGGAGGGTCGGAAGCCGAACAACAGGCTGCCTCCGGCTGCACCGCCGATGAACAGACCCTCCGCCCGCCACGACGGCAGGTCTCCGCCCGCGATCAGCATGATTACGTAGAAGGCGACGAAGCCGCCGACCGTGAGCAGTGGGTTCGCCGCCGGATGCGAGATCCTGCGGCCCGCGACCATGAGGACGACCGCGAAAGCCAGGCCGGGGAGGACCGTGTAGAGCCAGCCGCCGTCGATCATCTGGCCCAGGTGCGCGACGTCAACGTACCGGCCTGCCATCACCGTCAGCCCGCCTTGCAGCAACAGCCACCCGGTACCGGCGAGGAAGCCGCCCATGACGGGGTAGGGCAGGTACCGGACCAGCCGGCCCAGGCGCAGCCAACCAACCGCCATGAACACCAGTCCCGTGGCTAGGGTGGCGAGCGCGCTGAGCGCCATCATCGTGGCGTACGCCACCTGGCCCCCGGTGCCTATGTCCGCTACCAGGCCGACCGCGGTGCCCGCCAGCACGGCGGGCGGAGCGTCTTGCGCGGTCGGGATCGAGCTGGGGGCCGCCCGCCGGAGCAGGACGACGAGCACGGCGATCAGGGCGCTCGTGATGGCGAGGCCTATGCCACGGGCGGCGAACTCCGGTCCCGCCACCGCGGTGAGCAGGGTGCCCACCGACACCGCGATCGTGATCATCACGGACGCCACGACCAGGCCGGCGGCCGCGTCGCTCGCGAGCGAGCCGCGCCTGGCACGGCTCGCCGCGAGCTTCATGTGCGGGTCATCGAGGCCCGCGCCTCCCTGCATCGATCAGTCGCCGGCCAGGCAGTACTGGTGAACGGCGCTGCCTCCTGGGTCGCCGTCGCTCGTGAGACCTGGTAGCAGTGGGAGGTTGGCCAACCCACCGTCAGCCAACTGAGGCAGCGTCCTGCCAGCAGACGCGAAGTCGCCCGCCGCGCAGGTGGGGCTGCCGGTGCGCTGGTCGAGTGCGACGAACAGCGAGGCGAAGGGGGCCGAGAACGATGTACCGATGTACGCCAGAGCGTTCACCTTGGTCTTCCGCAACAGGATCACGTCGCCGGCCGCGAGAACGTCAGCAGCGTTGGAGAACGTCGACGCTTCGTCCCTGAAACCGTTCTCGAACCTCTGAGACCCCACGTTGATGACACCCGGGGCCGCAGCCGGGAACAACGGGAACTCCAGGCCGTAGTTGCCGGACGCCGCGACGCTGACGAAGCTCTGGAAGCCGGCTCCGCAGGCCTGACCGGACTTGAAGGTGGGGCACTCGAGCAGGTCGAGCAGCGAGTCGTCCAGGGCCTCGACGGGAGACTGGATCGCACCACTCAAGGTCTGAGCCGTCTGGCTCCCTGCTGACACGCCGTTCAGCGCCAGCAGCGCCTGTACGTACTGCTCGAAGGTGATAGCGCCGGTGTCCTGGTCGTTGAAGTCCTGGAGCACCGTGCACGGCACGATCGAGAAGCTCATGTTCACGACCGCGACGCGATAACCCGCGCTGTAGGCGTTGTCCATGGCGTCGCGCAGAGCGGCCGTGGCCTTGTCTGTATCGATCAGTCCGGAAGCGTCCCGGGCGTCCACGGCCTGGAGCCTGACCTTGCCCTTGGACCCGAACTCGACGAAGTACGGGTTGCTGGTCTTGCTGACCTTGCCCTTACCGAGCAGGTCCTCGAGCAGCGTCCGAAGTTGGTGGAAGACCAGGGCTCCATGGCTGTAGTCGTATCCGAGGGTCTGCGTCTCCGGGTCGATCCCGGCCAGGCGCGCGTCCAGGTCGTCACCAAGCAAGTTCGAAGGCAACTCGTACCTGCCGCCGAAGTCGTCCAGAACGAGGATCACGGTGTTGATGCTGTCCTTGCCCGACTTGGCAAGCGAGCTGTCGAAGTGATCGAGCCGGTCCGCGAGGTCGCCGAGCGTGACGAGGCGACCGGCGAGGCTACTTGTGCCCTGGAGGGGAGCTGCGAACAGGCCGCCCCCTGCGCCCACCGCCTGGAGGCCCGCGCCAACGGCCTGCAGGCCGGCGCCCACGGCTTGTAGACCGGCCCCTACCGCCTGCAGACCCTGGCTGGGCAACGCGGCCTCGTTGGCCGGACAGCTCAGCGCTTCTGGGTCCAGGCCGCCATGGCCGGACAGAGCCGCGAGCTCTTCTAGGCTCTGTGCGACGAGGACCTTGAAGCTCACGTCGAGGCGACTGCCAGACGAAACGGTGATCATGGTGTCGCTGCTGCCGCCACCCCGGCCCTTGCCGCCCTCCTCGACGATCCTGACGTTCAGGTACCCCAGGCACTCACCTTCGTAGTCGTTGCAGACCGGCTGCTCACCGGAGCCGGGCATCCGTATCTCGACGCGTATGCGTTCGGCTACTGACGGTGCGAAGACCGGCCAGTTGAACCTATACGTGTCGCCGTTGCGGCTCAGTACGCCACCCGGCTCCATCACGAACGTGCGCAGAGCGGTGCCGATGGCATGGCTGTCGTCGGACGACAGCGCGAACACCGCCACCTCGACCGGGAGCCCGTTGGCGAACTCGCCCACGAGCTGCGAGGTGCTGCCTATGGGTGGCAGGTAGCGGGCGCGAAGGGCAGGGTCTGGCGTGAACGAGGCGGCCAGTTGCACCCCCGGCTGGAGCTCCTTGAGCATCTGGTCGGCGGTCGGCTCTGAGGCCTGTTGGCAAGCGGTGGCGACGAGCAGCAGGACGATCGCTCCGAGAGCGCCGCCCACGGCCCGCCGTGTTGACTGGAACTTCTCGAACATCCCAGACCTCCCAATGCCACGCCGTCGAAGCGGCGACGCGGTGAGCGCTGGAAGACGTGAAGGTAGAACGCCCTAGGCTCGACAGATGATATGGCCTCGGACGTGTAGGACGTGCACAATGCTCACGCGGGTTGCCGGTCGGTGACCCTGCCGCCGCCCCGAACAGCCAGGTCGACGATCTCCGCGAACCCCAGTCCCGCGGCCGTCCTCGCCGCCCGCTCGCGCGCGACCTCGTCCACGCTCGTGCCGGCGTCTTCGCGCACCTCGGTCAAGGTGCGCCCGACGTCCTGATCCGGGGCCGCACCGATCGACTCGAGCAGGTTCTCGGCGCAGGCGCACAGGGTCAGCGCCTGCACGGGGTCGCCTGTCGCCGCGGCGAGCCCCACCAGGGCCGTTGCGGCCTCCCTGCGGTTGTCGATGGAGTGCGCCAGCTCCAGGCTGCGCAGGTACAGGTCGCGTGCGGCGCTCTTGTCGTCGCTCGACCTGGCGATGTCGCCGAGGTTGTTGAGGCTCACCGCCATGCCCAGCTTGTCTCCCAGGCTGGTGCGAGAGTTCAGGCTCTGCTCGTAGAGGCGCTTGGCCTGCTCGGCGTCGCCACGTTCCGCGGCCATGAAGCCGAGGTTGTTGAGGGCCACGGCCGTGCCTGCGACGTCGCCCAGCCGCCGCCTGATCGCCAGGCTGTCCCGCAGCAGGTCCTCGGCCTCGGCGTTGCGCCCGGCGTTCGCGGCGATCACGGCGAGGTTGTTGAGGGCGTTCGCGACGCCAAGCTCGTCGCCTGCCTCACGCCTGACGCTCAGGCTCTGGCGGAACAGGTCCTCGGCTTCGTCGGCCTTGCCTCGGTAGAGAGCCACGTTGGCCAGGCCGTGTAGGGCGCGCGCTCTCGCTGAGGCGTCCGCCAGCTCCGTCGCCACCGCCATAGCCTCCTTGAGCATGGCCGTCGCTTCCGGGTAGGCACCCAGATGCCACAGCACGTTGCCGCCCAGCGCGAGGAGCGCCTTGACCAGCTCGTCCGGTTGCTCCAGGCGCCTGAGCGCCTTGACCGCCGCCTCCAGCAGGTCCCGGGCCGCGGTGTGGTCGCCCTGGCGCTCGCGCAGCTCACCCAGCAGGCGGCGAGCCTTCGCCTCGGCCAGAGGTTGCCCCTCCGCGGCTGCCGTGTCGAGCGCCTGTGTCAGCCTCGCCTCGGCGCGCTCGTTGTCGCCGCTGAACGATTCCACCTCGCCGAGTGCGAGCAGCGGCTCGATGACCCCGGCTCCGTCGACGATGGCCAGTAGGCGGGTCAGGTACGCCGCTGCCGTCTCGTTGGCGTAGTTCGCCTTGGCGGCTAGCCCGGCTCGCCAGAGGAACTCGCGCCGCTTCGGGAGGTCGTCGGACCTGTCGTAGTGGAAGGCGAGCTCGTCGAGATGAGGGTCATCGGGGCTCGCCACGGCGGTCTCCACGTAGCGAGCGAGACGCCCGTGCAGGTCGGCCTTGATGGAGTAGGGGAGGCTCTCGTAGGCCGCCTCGTGGGTGATGGCGTTGACGAAGCCGAAAACCAACGGCGCCTCCGTGACTAGGTTCGTGATCGTCGCCCTGGTGGCCGCTCGCAGGTCGCCGAGGAGCTCATCGCGGGCACGCGAGGGCCGGCATGCCTGCAGCCAGTCGACGAGGAACTCGCGGCCGATCACGCTGGCTACCTTGAGGCTCACCTGCTCCTGCTCGCCTAGGCGGTCCAGGCGGGCGAGGGTGAGGGCCTGCAGCGTCTGCGGGAGCTCGGTCTCCCCGAACGACAGCCCGCCGATGTCTCGGCTCAACAGCTCGTCGAGCAGTGCGGTGAGGAAGAGTGGGTTGCCGTCGCTGCGCTCGAGCACCTGTTGCAACACGTCCTCGGGCAGCGGCTCCGCTTCGCGGGCGCTGAGCTCCGCCGCTATGAGCTCCTCGGCCTCCCTGGGACGGAGCGGTCCGAGCAGCACCTGCGCCGCCCCGGTCAGGAACGGCGCCTTGGACCGCTCGCCGACCGACGAGCCGGGCCGTCCGGCCGTGACCAGCGCCAGCGGGAGGTCCGCGATAGACCTGGCGACCGCCTCGAGCAGATCGCGTGAGAGGGGGTCGATGGCGTGCACGTCCTCTAGGACGATGACGAGGGTGCGACCCAGCGCCGACAGCGCGAAAGACCGTTCCCGCAGCAACGACACCAGCAGGTCCAGGCGGGAGGCCGGCCGCAGGTCCGGACCCAACGACGCCACCAGGTCGTTCTCCTCGATCACGAGGTCGAGGACCGGCGCCAGCAACGGAGCGCGAGGCGCCAGCTGGGGATCGATGCGGGCCACGGCCGCTTCCACTGCCGCGCCGCGAGCCGCAGGAGGCGCGGTGCGGTCGAGCTGCAGCAGGTCGTTGAAAACAGTTGACCAGACTCGGTACGGCGCCTCGCCCTCGAACGGCTGGCAGGCACCCGACAGGACCTCCAGGTCGCCGGTACCCACGGCCTCCAGCGCGGCGGCGACGAGTTGCGACTTGCCCATCCCCGCCTCGGCGGTCAGCTGGATGGCCTGACCGCGGCCGAACCGTGCGCTCATCAGGCACTCGGAGAGCACGGCCAGCTCCGACTCGCGGCCCACGAAGGGACGCGTGCGGTCCGAGACCTCCCTGATCAGGGTCGAGCGTCCCTCGGCGCCCACGAGCTCGCTGATCGCCACCGGCTGCGGCGAACCCTTCACCGGCACCGTCATCACGAGGTTGAACTCGAAGCCGTCGCGGCAAGCGCGGACGAAGGCCGGGCTGGCGTAGGCGGTTCCCGGTGGAGCCAGCCCCATGAGACGGGCCGCCATGTTCGTCTCGGGACCCAGCACGCCGTAGGTGCGTCGCGTGGTGCCGCCGTACGCTCCGGTCCTGGCCGTCCCGTAGCCCAGGCCGATGCGGACCTCGGAGACGAAGTCGAAGCGTGACGCTGCCCTTCTCAACCTGGTCGCGGCGGAGGCGCAGCGATGGGCATCGTCGCCGAACGAGGCCGGCGCGCCGAACACCGCGTAGAGGTAGTTGCCCTTCTCGCCGATGGTGAGCTGCACGACCGAGCCGCCCACGCCACCGACCTCACGCTGGACCCAACTGACGAACTCGTCGAGCTTGCTGATCGCCTCGCTATCGTTGTCGTAGTCGATCCCGCCGAACCGCATGAACAGAGCTGCCACCGGCCGGAGCTCGGTGAGGAACTCGCCCTCGCCGGCCTCCAACCGGCGCCTCACGGTGGGTAGCAGCCAGGGGCGCAGCTGATCGAGGTCGTCGGACACCGGGGGTGCCCTGAAGTCCGCGCTGGATGCCGACAGTCCCTCGAACGGCGCCACGCGATGCGCGCCCTCATCGATCTGCTCGGTCCGCAGCCATCCCTTCACCGCGGCGGCAGTGGCATCGTCGACGATGACGTCGCCCGATGCCGCCAGCTCGTTGAGGCGCTCGATCCTGGCCACCGTCTCGCCTGCGACCATGTCCATGAGCTGCACGTTCGGGTCCCCGACCACGGCCCTGGTGACCGGTCCTGCCGTGACCGAGACCTTGAGGCTGAGGCGTATGGACTCGTTGGGCAGCCCGGCCACCTGCAGCGCCTCGAAAGGCGCCATGGCGCGTTGCATGGCCCCGGCCGCGTCCACGGCGGTGCGCCCGGAGTCAAGTGGGAACCAGCAGAGGATCGCGTCGCCGCTGAAGCCGATGACGTTGCCGCCGCGACAGGCGCCTTCCTTGATGAGCGCGTCGTAGAGCCGGTTGAGGTGGCGGGCCACCTCTTCGGCGCCGCGCCGCCTGCCGAGCGCAGCTACGAGCTTGACGGTCAGGGCGGTGAAGCCGGAGACGTCGGCGAAGAGCACGCTGCCTTCGGTACGGTGCGCTCCGGGGGTCAAGGGTCCGCTCCGACGGTCCTCGGGCGCGTACGTCCCGAAGACCTCGGCTACCTGTGTGGTGCCGGACGACCTTTCCACCCTCAGTGGCCATGTTACGCCCCAGGTGCAGGCCGTCATCAGGGGGCCCCAGGGGCGCCCACTGCGGCGATACGTGCGAACATCTCATGGTGCGGAAAGGCATCCTGCTCGGCTTCGCGCCCGGCTCCGCCATCGGCGTGGGTCGGTTCGGTTACGGCCTGGTCTTGCCTCTCATGCAGTCGGAGTTGGGTCTGAGCCTCTCGCAAGCTGGCCTGGTGGGCAGTGCCAACACAGGCGGGTACCTGCTTGGCGCGCTCCTGAGCCACAGGGTCCTGGCAGTGGTCGGGTACCGCAGAGGCGTCTACGCCAGCCTGTTCCTCCAGGTCCTGACGCTCCTCGCGCTGTGGCTCGGCCCACCCTACGCGGTCGTCCTGGCACTCCGGCTGGTGCAGGGTGTTCTGGGCGCCCTCGTCTTCGTGGGCGGTGCGGCCCTGCTCCTCGCCAGCGGAGCTAACGCCACCGCCATGGGCCTCTACTTCGGTGGCATGGGCGTGGGGCTGATCCTGTCGACCGGCGCGCTACCCCTGGCCGTGGGCTGGCGGACCTCCTGGGGGCTGCTCGGCTGCCTAGGCCTGCTCATGGCGCTCGTCGCGGTCACCGCGGCGCCCGGGCTGCGCGAGCCCGAGCCACGTCGCGTGGAAGAGAGCGGGGGGCTGGCCGGTCTCGCGCCCACCCTCGTCGTCTACGGGCTCTATGGCGCCGGGTACATCGGCTACATGACGTTCGTCACCAGCGGCTTGGCCGTCCCCCTGGCGCCGTTCTGGATCGTCCTCGGAGTAGGGGCCATGCTCACGGGCCCCGCCTGGGGCCGCGTCATCGATCGCCTGGGAGGCGCCGGGTCGCTGAGGCTGATCCTGTTCGTGTTGTTCGCGAGCAGCTTGGCGCCGCTCCTGAAGGCCGTCCCGTACGCGTCCGCGCTGCTGTTCGGCGTCAGCTTCCTCGGGGTGATCACCGCGCTGACCACGATGTTCAGGGAGCGCCTGCCGGCGGGGGAGTGGGCCAGGGCCATGGGCCTGTCGACCGCCGCGTTCGCCACCGGCCAGGCCCTGGGCCCCACGTTGAGCGGCATGGCCGGCGACATGTTCGGCGGTGTCTCGGCCGCTCTCTGGATGGCGAGCGGCCTGCTGGCCGCCGGGATGGCGCTGGCGTTCGTGCCGTTGCGAGGCGCCGGACCCGACGCGACCCAGACCAGCTAGGTCGTCAGTTGGTCAGGCCGCGCTCTCGGGCCCACACGACGGCCTCGGCACGAGAGTGGACGTCGATCTTGGCGTAGATGTTGGCCACGTGGTTGCGCACGGTGCGAGAGGAGATCTTCAGGTCTTCCGCGATCTCCTCGTTGGTCATACCGCGTGACACGCGCGTCAGCACCTGATGCTCCCGGTCGCTCAGCGTCTCGCCGGCCTCCAGGGTCTCGCCGGTGCCTTGAGCCTGGGCCAAACGCTCGATGAGCCGTTGGCTGAACCAGTTCGTGTCCGACATGACCTCCTGTATGGCGCGCAGTAGCTCCTCCTGCGAGCGCTTGCGATCGGTCACGTCCAGGAAGTTCAGCAGCCAGCCGAACGAACCGTTGATCCGGATGCGGTCGCCCGAAGCGAGCACGTCACGCGCTGTGCCGTCCTTGGCCCTCAGCCGGAGCTCTAGGTCGTCGAAGCGTTCGCCCCGGGCGTGCGCTGCCTCGAGCCGGTCACGATCCCGGCTGTCAGGCCAGAGGCCCAGTCGGTCGGTCGTGGCGCCCTGAGCGCGGTCGGCCGGATACCCCGTCAGCTTGGTGAAGGCGCGGTTGACCTCGATGACGGACTCGCCCGTCTCATCGGTGATGCAGGCCGCGACGCTACCCAGCTCGAACGCCTGCCTGAACCTGACCTCGCTCCTGCCGAGCTCCTCGGTGCGTTCCGCGACGGCCTTTCCGAGGCCGCGGTTGAGGCGCTCGAGCTCGGCGTTGGCCCGTTCCAGCTCGCCCTGGGAAGCCCGCAGCGCGGCCAGAGCTCGGGCCCGTTCCACGGACGGCCAGATACGTCCGGCGGCGTCCGTCAGCATGTCGACCTCGTAGGGATCCCAGACTCGAGGTTCGGAGGTGCAGACGGCGATACCCCACACCGGGTTGTTCGGGCCCTTGTCCAGCGGAACGGCCACGAACGATGCGATGCCGACGCTCAACAGGCCCGCCCTGCGTTCGTCGTCGAACCCGGTGTGGGCGTTCACGTCCTCCACGATGAAGGGCCCCTCCTCGAGAGGAACCAGCAGCTCGGGGAAGGCCGATCGTCTCACGTCGCCCTCCAGCGGCGCGAGGTCACCGCGGGCGTAACCGGGCCCCACCGTCATGCGGTCCTCACCCTCGTAGAAGCGGTAGAAGAAGCACCGGTCTGCCTCGACGTGCTCGCAGATCAGCGAAGCCGAGAGCCGGGCGATCTCCTGCTCGGTCTCGAGGCGGCGCAGCTCGTCACTGAGCGCGAGGAGGAAGCGATGGCGGTCCCCGGTCGCAGCCTGGGCCGAGCGTTGCCGCCTGAGAACCGTCACGTCCACCGTCGCCCCGCAGGCGTTGATGGGTTCGCCGTCCACGTCGTAGAGGATCTGACCGCGTACGGCCATCCAACGAACGTCGCCGTTGGGCCAGGTCACGCGCACGTCGATGTCGAAGGTCCCTGTCTCCACCGCAGCGGCCAAGCCGTCGTCAAGCACCGCACGGTCATCGGGGATGACGTGGTCCCTGGCCGGCTCGAGGCACCAATCAGCGTGATCCACGTCCAGCCCGAACAGCTCGACGTGCGAAGGGCCGGGTTCCCTCTCGAGCTTGGCTACGTCGAACTGCCAGCCCCTGACCGACTTCGTCTGGTCGGGCGCCATAGCGTCGCCCCCAGTGTCCGCCACGAAGGCACTTTAGCGCGAGGGACGGCGTTGGTTCGTGTGGTCTGCCGCCGGTTGCGGGCGGGACACACATCTTCGGAGCGTCGAGGTCGAGGCGACGGGCTCGACCTACTGCTGCAGTTCCGGAGGCGCCTCCAGCAGCGCGTTGAAGATGCGCGGCGTCTGGTGCACGTAGAGGCAGTAGACGCTGCTGCCCTTGAAAGCCGCGGCCGTGAAGGTCGCGTATCCGGAGGGCCAGGTGGCCGTCACGGCATCGTCGGACTGGGCGACCTTGACCTCCGTCGCCCCCAGCGACGCTGCCACTCCGTTCACGCCGTCGGCCAGGGCGAGGCCGGGTGGCAGCTCGCCGCTGACGTAGGTGAAGACCATGTCGGGGTGGATCGGCGTGAGCATGTCGGCTCGCTGCACGACCTGCGTGTCCGCGAGGCATCTACGCACCGCGATGTCGCTGACGAAGGTCCATCCGAGCGCGCCAGGCTGCGGCTCTCGCGGCCGCACCAGG
>JBDZWC010000040.1:0-14415 GCA_040256005.1 Deinococcaceae bacterium
CGTTCAGCCCGTCAAGGGTCCAGACATCTGGGTAGTCCCGAATCGCCTTGTAGATATCTCTCTCGGCCAGACCGGAGTCCCACGCGGCACGCGCGACTGGCACTACGCGGGCGCCGACCGCATGCAAGTACCAGTACAGGACTTGCGCAGGGGTAGAAAGTCCTCGCGGATGCACACTGTCATTTTGCCAGGGATGAGACAACAGTTCGAACGTCTAACGCGAGGCGCGCAGCCCGGACCCCCCGCGCAAGTTGGAGCTTGACGAACAGCACGCCCGCCCCTAAGATGCCGAAAACGATTTCGCGAAAACGATTTCGGACCGTAGAGGGACATGGCAGACCTTTGAAGAAGCAGGTCACTTTGCAAGACGTTGCTCAGCACGCGCAGGTGGGGACCAGCACCGTGTCCAAGGTCCTCAACGGCTACCCGGATGTTGCGGAGAGCACGAGAGAACGTGTACTGGCCTCCGTGCGCGAGCTCGAATTCCGACCCAACCGTGCTGCGCGTAGCTTCCGCACCGGCAAGACCCAGACCGTGTCGGTGTTCATGCCGATGATCGGCACCGAGTTCTATGACCGCCTGATCACGGCCATCGACGACGCCTTGGCCTCGCACGACTACGATGCGGCGCTGTTCCCGCTCCTCAACGAGAAGAGGCTGGAGAGGTATCGCTCGGCCGAGGCTCTTCCCTATCAGGCTGATGCGCTCATCCTGGCGTCACTCAACCCCGACTGGCTGTTCGCCGACGCTCGCCTTCCAGCGCCGCTCCCGGCCGTCCTGGTGGACGCCTACCACGCTGAATACGACACGGTGACGTTCGACAACGCGCGCGGCGCTGCACTGGCGACGTCGCACCTGCTCGAGGTGAACGCCCCCACGTTCGCGGTCATGGTCGAGCGCTTCCAGGAAGGGACGTTCTCTAGCGGCGTGTTCATCGAGCGCCACAAGGGATTCCAGCATGCTGTCGAGAGTCACGATCCGCGCGTTCATGCAGAGGTTCTCGAGGTGCCGTTCGATCCCACGGGAGGCGCCGAAGCGCTCGCTCAAGTCCTGGCCCGTTTCGAACCACCCCTGAACGTCTTCGCTAGCTGCGACCTGCTTGCGAAGGGCGTTGTCGACGAGGCCCGAAGGCAGGGCCTGCAGATCGGTCTGGACGTGCGTGTCGTCGGCGTGGACGACCAACCGTGGGCGGAGGACCTGGGACTCAGCACGATTCGCCAGCCGATAGAGCAGATGGGATCCCATGCCGCCGAGCTCGTGCTGGCGCGGTTGGCCAAGCCCGGAGCCGCGCCCAGACATATCGAACTCGAACCGACGTTGGTGGTCAGAGGCTCGAGTGAAGGAGGTGGTCAGCCGCACCCCATCCGCCCTACTCAGATCAATTGACGCCTCCGGTCCAACCGACGTCAACTAGACGGAGACTCAAGGAGCATCATGTTCATACGTAGAACCCTCGCCGGCCTGATCGTATTGGCGCTCTGTGCCGGCGCAACAGCGCAGCACCTGACGTTCTGGCACTACTGGGACGGCGCGAACGGCCAGGCGCTTCAAGCTCTAATCGACCGGTATGAGGAACAGAACCCCGGCGTGACGATCGAGGCCGTGTTCGTTCCCGGGAGCGAACTGATCACGAGATTGCAGACAGCAATCCAAGGGAGGCAGACCCCGAGCTTCGCGATCTCGGACCTGGTCGCGATGCCGCTGCTTATCGACAGCGGTGCTCTGGCGCCGCTCGATGACTACATCGCCTCGTCCGATCTGGACCTGGACGACTATTTCCCCGGCCCCATGGTCTACGGGCTCAAGGATGGACAACGGTACAGCCTGCCCGTGACGGCCTCGAACCTCGCCCTGTTCTGGAACAAGGACCTGTTCGAGGAGGCTGGTCTCGACCCCAACCGCCCGCCCCAGACCTGGGAAGAACTGGTCGAGTTCGGACAGCAGATTCACGACCGCACCGGGCAATGGGGCTACGAGCTGTTCACGGACGGCGGTGAAGGTACCAGCTGGCAATGGCAGGTCTTCCTTTGGAGCGCGGGCGGAGACGTTCTCTCGGACGATCTCAGCGAGCCGGCATTCGACTCACAGGCCGGAGAGCGTGCTCTCCAAGCATGGGTCGATCTCGTGCACGAGTCGGATGTCAGTACCATCGCTCCATGGGGTCTCTTCGGTCGCGGCCAGGCCGCCATGGTCATGGACGGCTCGTGGATGACTCAGTTCTTCCCCATGCAGGTGGACTTCCCGCTGGGCAGTGCGCTGTTCCCCGCGGCGGATGCCGGTGACTATGCCAGCAACCTGGGTGGCGAGCAGGTCTTCATCTTCGAAGGGGACGACGCCACCGAGCAGGCGGCGTGGGACTTCATCGAATGGTTCAGCTCGACCGAGGTTCAGGTCGAATGGGACCGCAACACGGGCTTCATGCCTATAAGGGCGTCGGTCGCCGACGACCCGGCCTACCAGGCTTGGGTGGCTAACGCGCGGCCACTGCTTCAGCCGTTCGTGGAGGCCATGACCTACGCTCGTGCTCGTCCGCCTATCGAGAACTACCCTCGCGTGTCCGACACGTTGGCGAAGTACCTCTTGGAAGCCGTTTACCAGCGTATGACGCCTGGTCAAGCTCTTGACGCCGCGGCGGCGGAGATCGCGCCGCTTCTGCCGTAGTACCGGTGGCGGTGCCGGGGCCCATAGACTCACGACATAGCCGCTGGGATCGGCATCGCCCGCCCACTTCGTTCGGATGACTTTACGCGAGAGCCGAGTCGCCGGAAGCCGGGTCCGTCCCGGCTTCCGGCGTTCTATGGCAGAGCTTCCCGCCGCTCTTCTATTGCTCTTACCCGCGTTGCTGGTGTTGGCGGTGTTCAACATCTACCCTGCGCTGCAGTCCTTGAACCTGAGCTTCTTCGACTGGAACGGCATCAGCCCCACCAAAGAGGCCGTCGGGTTGGAGAACTATCGCGCCATCTTCCGCTCGCCGGAGTTCTGGAACTCCCTGCGCGTGACCGTCTTCTACTCGGCAGGCATGACGGCTTGCGCTCTCGTGATCGGGCTACTGGCTGCCGTTCTTCTCAACCAGCCCATCCAGGGCATCGCCCTCTACCGTGTGCTCTTCTTCCTCCCGGTCATCACGCCAACCGTGGCTGCCGGCGTCGTGTGGCGCTACCTGTTCGACCCGTCGCAGGGCGTCGTCAACAGGTCACTCGCGCTTATCGGTGTAGACGGACCATCCTGGCTCACTGATCCGAGTTGGGCGCTGTTCGCTGTGATCATCGTCGCCGTCTGGAAGCGGGTCGGGTTCAACCTCGTGATCTACCTGGCAGCGCTGCAAGGGATACCGCGTACCTATTACGAGGCGGCCGAGCTCGACGGCGCCAACACCTGGCAGACGCTGCGTTACGTCACGATCCCTCTGCTCGCACCGGCGACGTTCTTCCTGACGGTTACGTCGCTGATAGACGCCTTCCAAGTCTTCGACCTCGTCTACGTGATGACGTCGGGCGGGCCCTTGGGAAGCACCGATGTTTTCGGCCATCTGCTCTATCGGTACGGCTTCCGCTACCACGAACTCGGCTACGCCTCAGCCATCGCCTACGTGATGTTCGTCCTTATCTTCGTGGTCACCTTGATCCAGTTCCGATTGACGCGAGGCGGAAGCCATGAGGGCTAGGCGCACGCGGAAGGCCGTCATCCACTTGGTGCTAATTGCCGGCGCGTTCGTAGCGTCCATGCCCTTCCTATGGATGATCACGACCTCCCTCAAGCCGGCCGGCGCCCTGTACCAGCAGCCACTGCTGATTCCGGTGCACTTCCACTGGCGCAACTACGTGGAGGCATGGAACGCCGCCCCGTTCCCGCGCTTCTTCCTTAACAGCGCGATCATGGCGGTGGGCATAACGCTGTGCCAGACGCTGTTCTCTGGCATGGCCGGATATGCGTTCGCCAGGCTCAAGTTCCCCGGAAGGAACACACTCTTTCTCGTCGTGCTCGGCACGATGATGGTGCCGTTTCCAGTGACGCTCATCCCCAGCTACATCATCGTCGCCAACCTCGGCTGGCTGGACACCTACCAAGCGCTGATCGTCCCCAGGGCCGCGAGCGCGTTCGCGATCTTCCTCTTCAGGCAGTTCTTCCTGACTATCCCGCGCGAATTCGAAGATGCGGCGCGCATCGACAGCGCCGGCCGACTTACGATCTTCTGGCGCATCGCCTTGCCCCTTTCCACGCCGGTGATCGCGGCCAGCGCGGTCTTCTCCTTCCTCTTCGCCTGGAACGACTTCCTGTGGCCGTTGGTCGTGACGACCAGCCCTCGCATGCAGCCCATTCAAGTGGGGCTGGCGATGTTCCAAGGGCAATACGGCACGTTCTGGACACTATTGATGGCTGCGACGGTACTCACGATCGTCCCAGCCATCCTCGTCTTCCTCCTCGCTCAGCGCCGGTTCATCGAAGGCCTCACGGCCGGCGGCCTCAAAGGATGACCATGACCGTTCCGGATTGGGTGCAAGACGCGATCTTCTATCAGGTGTTCCCAGACCGTTTCAGGAACGGTGACCCCAGCAACGATCCTGTAGAAGTCGTGGATTGGGGGGCGCGACCAACACGAGAGAACTTCTTCGGCGGTGACCTGGCGGGGGTGATCGAGGGCCTCCCGTACATAGAGGACCTCGGGTGCAACGCGATCTACCTCAACCCCATATTCGCAGCGGGAACGAACCACCGCTACGACACGCACGATTACTTCGAAATCGACCCTGTACTGGGGGACGACGCCGTGTTCGACGAACTCGTCTCGCAAGCCCACAGCAGGGGCATCCGCGTGGTCCTCGATGGGGTCTTCAACCACTGCGGGCTCGGCTTCGCGCCGTTCCAGGACCTTCTGGAGAACGGCGAGCGTTCGCGCTATCGCAGGTGGTTCGACGTCTACGACTTTCCGGTGCGGGTCGGAGAGCAACCGAACTACGCCACCTGCGGCGGCGCCTACTACTTGCCGCGGCTCAACGCCTCTGAGCCCGAGGTAGAGCGGTTCGTGCACGAGGTGGCGCTCCATTGGCTGGCTCGCGGCATCGACGGGTGGCGTCTGGATGTCCCGTATGAGATCGAGACGGACTTCTGGCGGCGCTTTCGGAGCGTCGTCAAGGAGGCGTTTCCCAGCGCCTATCTGGTTGCCGAAGAGTGGCGCAACCCCAGTGCGTACTTGACAGGAGACACCTTCGACGGCGTCACCGACTATGAGCTCAGAGGGCTCATTGTCGACTTCTTCGCCAAGCGGGCTTTGACGGGCGAAGCGTTCCTCCGCGGCTACGAGACGCTGCGCCATCACAGGCCGAACGGCAGCTCATTCGGGATGCTGAACATCCTAGGAACACACGACACAGCTCGGGTGATGACAGAGTTCCGTCGCGACGAGGAGCTTGTGAAAGCGGCTTTCACCGGCCTGTTCACACTGCCCGGGGCTCCCGTCGTCTACTACGGCGACGAGGTGGGGATGGAGGGAGAGAACGACCCGGACTGCCGCCGCGCCTTCCCGTGGGAGGAAAGCGAGTGGAACGAGTCGCTACGCACTCATATCCAGCGGCTAGCCGACGTTCGGAGCCGCTACGCGTGTCTCAGGCGCGGCACATTCTCACCAGCCTTCGGGAACGACCGAGTAGCGAGCTACGCCCGGGAGTTCGACGGCGAGGTCTCCCTGGTAATCCTGAACGCCACCGAGCTACCTCGTGACTTGGACATGCCGGTACCTTTCTCGGCCGGCATGCGGTTCACCGATCTGATCGGCGGCGATTGCTTCGAGGTAGAGGAAGGAGTCATCCGGTTCGAGCCGCTCCGGCCCAAGTCCGCGATGATCCTCGTGAGATCAGCATCCATATAGGATTCTTGCGCCCTCGCAACGAAGAAGCCCTGGACGGCATGAACCAGTTGGTGGGTGGCTGTCACCACCTATGCAGTTGGTTGAGGTACGCGTATGGAATCCCGTGGCACGGCCGCCCCGGCGCCGACTTAAGAACGTAGTGACATTGCGAGCGCTATATATGGACCACGAAACACACGGCTGAACCGCCGCTGCGCTCTCAGGGGGATTGGCAATGCTTCAACTGAACGTCAAAGAGTCGATCTTGCGCCTCACGTTCACGATCTTGGTACTCACAACAGTCGGTGCTGCCTTCGCCGACACTAGTCTGAGGCTCGGCGCGACGTTTCCGGGTTGGGACAAGCTGAGCTCGTTCGGGGTCGAGGGCCAGGTCGAAGAGTCCATGGCCGACTTGGCGAGCGACTACGCCCGGCAGCTTGGCCGGTTCTGTTCGTTACCGGAGGTGTTCCTCCGGGAGAACAGCTCCAGCATCTTGACCGCGCTGATCCACTACGAGACCTATCTACCGTTCAACTCGGAAGAGGAAGTACTCCTGGACTCATTCGATCAGCGGGTATCTATAGTGCACAAGAGCTTTGGTGGCGACGCCCTCGTCGTCATGGTTGACCTTGACGATCTCGGGATCGCCATGGCCGTGTGTGGAGTCTGACGATGGGCAGACACGCACTTCAAGCGCTCATCATCGTCGCCGCAGCAAACGTCGCTCTGGGCCAGTCGTCTGTAGTCGAGTATTCCGGGAACGGCCTCTCCAACACTAGACCGTTCACAGTGGAAGACAATTGGGAGATTCAGTGGGACGCAGGAGGCGACCTCTTCCAGGTCTATGTTTTCGACCTGGCCGGAGATCTCATAGGAGTCGCCGCGAACCAGATGGGTCCCGGCGGCGGTGCCTCGTTCAACGCCCGCGGCGGAACGTTCTACCTGCAAGTGAACGCCGTTGGTCCTTGGACTGTACACGTCGTTCAGTTGCCAGCTCAAAGCACGGTTGCGGTCAGGGACGTCCTCCAGTTGGAGGGCGACGGGGCACAGAACACTAGGCCGTTCAGCCTTGGCGGTGCGTGGGAGATCCAGTGGGTCGCCACAGGGGACTTGTTCCAGGTCTATGTCTTCTCGGCGGATGGCGATCTGGTGAACGTTGCAGCTAACCAGATGGGCGCCGGTGACGGCTACTCATTCCAGCCGCGCGCGGGTGAGTACTACCTTCAGGTCAACGCGACGGGCTCGTGGACAATTCGAATCGTCCCCCTAGATTAAGGGCTATAACACCGGGTATTTGCGCCCTTCCAGACAATGCCACCCCGTGACAGCCTCGCCAACGTTGTGAAGCGTCGGTCGCTCCGCTATCCTGACGTCTCGCCTTGCCGAGACGCCGGGTGCCTCGTACCGTGTCGGCCACGGGAGGCAAAGTGCCGAAACGCGAACTCTTGGAACTAACCACGGAAGTCTGGGTAACCACCAGCCGCCTTTACCAGACGGCAAGCACGATCGTCGCCAAAGACGGCAGGGCCCTCCTCATCGACCCGGCATGGACACCGGATGAGCTAAAGGGCCTGGCTGACACGGTCGAAGACCTCGGGCTCACGATCACGGCAGGCTTCAGCACGCATGCGCACTTCGACCACCTGTTGTGGCACCCTCGCTATGGGGAACCGCCTAGGTGGGCAACTCAACGCACGGTCGAACTAGCGCACGCCGAGCGAGCCAATCTCCATGCGCAGCTCGGCGAACCGTTAGTGCAGGCAGTGGGCGACACGTTCGCTCAGGTCGCGCCGCTCCCGGGCGACCAGATCCCAGAGCCCTTCGGTCCCGACGGCCCGGACGAGAACGTCGAGGTGATCGTCCACGACGGGCACTGCCCTGGACATGGCGCGTTGTGGTTCCCGGAGCGGGAGCTGCTGCTGGCCGGCGATATGTTGAGCGACTTCGAGTTGCCTCTCCCTTTCGGTCCGGACGACCTTCCCGCCTACCTTGATGGGCTCGAGAAGCTGGCGCCGTACGTCGAGCGCGCCAGGTACCTGATCACGGGTCACGGCTCGCCTACAGACCGGCCGCTTGAGCGGTTGAACGCCGACCGGAGGCTCCTCGATGAACTGCTGGCTGGTCGGGACGTCGACGACCCGAGGCGCGCCGCCCCCGGTGGCGAGGAGACGTACCAGAAGCTTCGGGCGATGGCAGAGGCGCTTTGACCAACCTTCTGGTCAGCTCCTCAGTCTCCGTCAGCCATAGGGATTCACTTGATTGTCGTCCGTGGTCAGAAGCCTGAGCAGCTTGGGGTGAAGGAAGAGAGTCTCACGTCCATGCTTGACCTCCAGCAAGACGCCTAGCTCAACCAACTCGTGCAGGTACTTGGATGCAGTCTGCCTCTTGGCTATGCCGCGATCGACAACATTCGAGATTCGAATGTACGGCTGTTCGAAAATGACGTCGATCAACTCCCTGCTATATAGCCTCGGACGCGTCGCTCGCAGGTAGTCGACGGCATTTTGGTGGAGTGCCTGAATCGCCTCTATCTTGGCGAGCGTCCACTCTGCGGTCTCATGTACGCCGTCCAGCACATACAGGACCCAGTTCTCCCAGTCCTCATCAGAGGTGACCCTGTGGAGTCCCCCGTAGTACTCCGGTCTTTGCCGAATGAAGTGCCGGCTCAGGTAGAGGACAGGCATCGTTAGCAACCCGGTCTCCACAAGGAACAAGCTGTTGAGTACCCTGCCGGTTCGACCGTTCCCATCAGAGAACGGGTGTATGGCCTCGAACTGGTAATGACCTACAGCAAGCCTGACCAATGGATCCACGTCCGTAGCGTAGTGGAGGAAGTGTTCCCAGTTCGCCAGCAACTGCCTAAGGCGTGACTCCCCATCTGGCGGTGTGTAGATGACCTCTCCACTCGAGCTGTTGAGTAGGACCGTCCCGCCCTGTCTTCGTACAGTCATCTCAACGCCCTTGATTCGACTTGCCACTCGTTCGGCCAACACCGTTCCCAACGGTCTACCAGCGAGGCCCCGGAATCCCTCCAAAAGGGCCTCTCTGTAGCGCAACGCTTCTTTCACTGCTGGCGGGGCACCTGGAGCATCTGGCAGCGATCGAAACAGCTCGTCAGCAGTCGTGACGATGTTCTCGATCTCCGAACTCGCCTGCGCTTCTAGTAGCGGAAGCGTGTTGATCAGCATCGCCTGATTTGGAATCAGTTCGGCCGCCCTCTTAAGCTCGGCAAGTGCCGCGCGAGCAGGTATGCAGGCCTTCAGTACGGCTTTCGTCTCGAGGTCAGCGGTGGGAGGCAACGGCCTAAGCGAGTTGTACGGCTTATCGGGTTTCCAGCTGTCGGCCGACATGTTCAAATATTGAGCATTTTTCGACACGTCTATAGCATATGGTGATGGCGCGTACACGTCAACCTCACATGTCGACAAATCCGCAGAATCTAGACAGGTCGGGGATCAGCAACAGCCCCCTAGTTGCTCTTCTGCATGCCCGGGATGACCTTGTTGAGGGCGATCTTGGCCGCGCCCAGTATCCCCCAGCGAAGCGGCGTCGTAGCTGACATGTAGCAGTAGACGACAGAACCGCGCTGTTGCGCGACGTGGAGGGGGCGCACGTGGGCGCCATGACCGGGTCCGGCATCCGCTAACGTGCTGGCTGCAGTGACCGACTACTTCGAGTTCGAGGCCCCCCTCTGGCGCTACGACGGGCCCGCCGCCTGGTACTTCATCACGCTGCCCAAGGAGCTGGGCGCGGACATCAAGGACGCGTTCGGGGGCATGACAGGCGGCTTCGGCTCGCTGCGGGTAGAGGTGACCGTCGGCGGCACCACCTGGCGCACCTCGATCTTCCCGGACACCAGGTCAGCCTCGTACGTGCTGCCTGTGAAGGCGTCGGTGCGTAAAGCCGAGTCACTCGAGGCGGGCGACACTGTGAACCTTCGGCTGCGCATCATCCTCTAGGGAGCGCAGCGAACGGTCAGACGGCGTTCTCCTTCGGGGGCGGCCATGTGTCGAGCAGCTGCCGCAGCAACACGATCCGACCGAAGTGGTAGGCGCTGTGCACGGCCAGGAACTCAAGTGCGTCACGCCACCGCAGACCGTACTCGTCGAAGAAGCCGGGATCAGGTGACTCGAGGAAGCCCGGTTCGGCTGACCGAGCGACCGCTTCGTTGGCGGCCTCCAGGTACTGCGCGACCAGCGCCTTCCATTCGTCGTGGTCCTTCGGTTGCGGTTGGGCCGGGAAGTGCTCCTCCCATGGCCACTCGTTGAGGACGACACGGCCGTCATCCAGGGACATGCGCAGAACCTTCGTGAGGTGCCACAACTCCTGGTAGATGCTATGCGGCGCGCCTTCGGGTACCGCACTGACCTGTTCCAGGGTGAGCGCGCGCAGGAGGACGGCTCGCGGCGCGAACCCTCCGCTGAGCAACAAGTCGTCCCATTGATCGAACATGCTGGATTATGAGGGAAGCTGGTCGGGGTGCGCTTGGCCTGCCGCTTCTCGGTCGCGCCGTAGTCAAGGCGCGGAGGTGAGCCGTGCCATACAAAGTCTTCGTGGCGGACAACTTCCACTACAGGGACGAGAGTGAGACGTACCTGCAGGGCACCTACGACTCCCTCGAGCTAGCGACCGCCGTCTGCAAGCGCTTCCTGGATGAGTTCCTCGCCTCCGCTTACACCCCTGGGATGACCGCCGACAAGCTTTACGAGACGTACTCCTTCTTCGGCGACGACCCGTACATCGTGGACGAAGGTACGCAGGCTGTCCTGTTCTCGGCATGGATCTACGCGCGCGAGCGGTGCGAGGAGATGTGCGGGCCGAGGGGGTGGTCTAGCTCGGGACCACAGGCAACCTGACGATGGGCCTGGTCTCGTTGCGGCGCAGCACTTCCTCGAACCCTTCGGCAGCGAACATCCGCATAGTCCCGGTGAAGTAGTCGACCGCCGTCGTGCGTACGCCGTCAACGGGGTAACCTTCGACGATCCGGGCGCCGTTGTGCTTGGCGTACTCGACGGCAGCGGCGAGCAGTCCCGAGCCGATGCCCTTCTTGCGGTACCCGACCCGCACCACGAAGCAGTTGATGCTCCAGGGGTCAGCGTCGTCGACGGCCTTGAGGATCTTCGACCGGCCCAAGGTCGGGAAATCGCTTCTCGGTCCCACCTGCACCCAGCCCACCGGTCTGTCGCCCAGGTAGCCCAGCAGCCCGGGCGGACGCGAATCGTCTATCAGGTCGTGGAACCGGTCGCGGTTGTCCCGCCTCTCGGCATAACCGCCATCCGGCCGGCGCCAGTGCATGCAGAAGCACTGCCGCGCCACGCCCTTCTCCCCGAAGACCTCTTCCATGTCCGCGAAGCGGGCGAGTGTGAGGGGGCGGACCGTCATCTGGCCCGAGGTGGTCTCGGCGGTGAAGGACCAATCTGCTATCGGCGGGACGGGCTTCTGAGCGGTGCGACCGATTCCCATGGCTGGATGCTAGGGCGCAAACCGGTCACTTGGCGTCCTGGTTTAGAGCGGCTCGCCGGTCGGCCATCGGCCTTGGGACCTGGTGGTTCCGCCTTGGCGACACCAGCAGCGGTGGCTGGCGCCGCCGGCGACTGCGCGCCCAGGCCTCTTTGTGGCTCTGAAGCCACTACCAACCTCTTGCATAGGGCAAGTCCGTGCTTGCCTGAAGATCGCGATGGGACCGGGAGCTTCAGGACGAGGTCAGCACTTTCTATGCACGTAGTTGGTAGTGGCACACCGGGCGGAAAGAGACCCTCGGTCCTGGCACGAAGGCGCTGGGGCGCGCGTCGAGACCCTTGATCCCCCGCACGAAGGCGCCCGGGCACATCAAGAGCCAGCGGCTCGCCGCGTCACTCCCCGGCCATCACCTCGGACAGCGGCTTCGTCCCGACTACCTGCAACACGTCGAAGCTGCCGCTCACCTCGATCGTGTCGTCCGGGTTATGTTCCACGACGCCGCGTCGAGTCTGGAACGAGAACGTGCCCTCGAACGTACCGGCCACATGCAAGGTGAGGTCGTCCACCTGCTCCACCCTTGCCACGGTGAGGCTGCCGTCTGTGAGCGCGTAGTAGTCGGTCGCCGAGAACGACTCCGGGTAGAGCTTCACAACGGGCGGGTACCGGTCAGGGTCCGCGGCCTGGAGCGAGTCGAGGGTCACCGCGAACTCGAAGTTCAGCTGTCCCAACCCCGCATCAGAGTCTTCGGTCGGCCGGGAGTGGACGGTCACGAAGAGCACCGACGGACGCGACAGGACGACGCCGTTCATGACGACAGGGTCGGTCGCGTTCCACGTCGCCGTGTGCTGTGTCGTGCCGGCGATGCGCTCCAGCTCCGCGCGAACCCGCGGGTTCTCCACGCCCTGGCCCGCGTTCTCGGGCACCTCGACCGCGTAGGTGTGATATGTGCGGGCCTCGCCGGCGACGTTCAGCTCGATTGTGCCGGTCTCGTAGGTGGTCGAGGCGAACTGGGCCCAGGCCACAGCCGAGAGGGCGACGGACACAGCAGCCAGACGAGCGACGCTACGAACGCCGCTACCCCCGTGCGAACCAGCCAGGTTCTCGAGTCTCATGGTGCCGTCAATCTAGGGAAGCGACGTCAAAGGCGCGTCAACGCGGCCCTGTCAGACCCCTGGCCGGACGCGATCAACCACCCAAGACCGCAAGGTCCCGCCAGCCGTACGCGATCGCCGTGTACTCGACTCCGCCGATGGTTATCGGCTTCTCCCCCACCCGCTCGCCACCCTGCCGGCGGTAGAAGTCCTCGGCCGAGTTCCCGTCCAGCACCCAAAGCCGCATCGAGCTCGCGCCAGCGCTTCGCAGGTGGGCGACCGCCCGCCGCATGAGCTCCCGGCCGATGCCTCGGCCCTGGAACTCGGCGAGGAGATAGATGGCGGACAGCTCGGCGTCGTAGCCGCTGTCACCGTCGGGCTCGGGACCCACGCCCACGAACCCCACGATGCCGTCCGCCGCCTCAGCCACGCCGACGTACGTGGCCCGAGCGGGCGGCTCCTCGATCAGGCGCTTCCAGTAGGCGGCGCGGGGCTCGACCGACAGGCCGTCGAGCAACGCGTCGGGGAGCAACCCGCGGTAGGTCGAGCGCCATGACGCCACGTGCACATGCGCGATGGCGTCGGCGTCCTCAGGTCGAGCTGGCCGGTACCCAACCGGTCCACGAGCGTCCTGCATCGCGAGGCAGACTACGGCGCGGCACGAGCGGTCGTCCATCGCGACGACCCATCCCGACCGCCCCCATGCGGCCGTCTTGACAAGCATCTCGGCCGGCCTCAGGATTGCCGCACCTCACTCATCGTCGTCCCACGCGCCACGCGACGGAACTCGAGAACGCAGC
Organism: Deinococcaceae bacterium; assembly: GCA_040256005.1. Classification (GTDB taxonomy): domain Bacteria; phylum Deinococcota; class Deinococci; order Deinococcales; family Trueperaceae; genus DASRWD01. The sequence continues at coordinate 13,197 of JBDZWC010000040.1, forward strand.
AACGAGAGGAGCACCACCTTGATCGGCGTTCCTGTTGGGCGTCCTGGATTCGAACGAGCCGCAGGCGCAGTTCGCCGGCCCCTTCACCACGGCCGTCGCAACGCGCTTGCCTGCGCCGCCTTGCTCCTGGCTCTCGCCTCGTGCACTCAGCCACCGCCCCCTTCCGCGGAGGTGGCCATCGTCGGGCTCGAGGCGACGACGTACGTCAACGACTCGGTCACCTTCGACATCGCCGTAGTGGGCGGCGAATACGACACCTTGGAACTCCGCCGGGACGGCGCTCTCTTCCAGGTCCTCACCGAACCAACCTTCACCTGGGACGTCGGCGCCGCGCCGGAGGCGAGCTACTCCTTCGTCGCTCGCATCCGGCGCGGCGGACAGGTCTTCGACAGCGCGCCCAAGGTGGTCGTCGTAGACAGGACGCCGCCCACTGTCTCGCTGAACGTCACGCCGGACGAGCCGCCGTTGATGGCGGGCGAGGGTCAGGTGCACCTGGCCGCCTCGGCCGAAGATGAAGTCGCGTTGGCGCTACTCGAGCTACTGGACGGAGGCGAGGTCGTCCACACCGAGGCCGGCGGCGCCTCCGACGTCACCCTCACGCCGGAGCGCGGCGTGCACGAGTACCGTGCCCGAGCCACGGACCGCGCGGGCAACACTTCGACGACCACGGCCACGAGCGTGCCCGCCTACGTGCGCGAGAGCCGCACGCTTACCAGCGAGGCCGCCCTTGACGGGTGCGTCTCGGCCGGCTACGAAGCGGGCCTCTTCACCAGACACTTCGACGGCGCTGCCTGCACCTGGACCACGACCTGGTCGATACTCCACTTCTACAGCTTCGACCTCTCGGCGATCCCCGGGGCTCTCGTCGAGGAGGCGGTGCTCCGCATCCACAACGCCGATGCATTCGTGCCGGACGGCTTCCGGGCGAGCGTCACGTACGACGACACCGACGACGCCCCGCCAACGGCGTTCATCTACCCGTTCGTATCGACGGTTCCCGAGGAGAACGTGGCGCTCGAGACCTCCAGCGTCGCGGTCGTGCAGGAGCTGGACGTCACGGCGCTGGTGCAGGGCGATCTCGCCGCAGCGCGTCAACGTTCCCAGATCAGGTTGCGTACTACCGGGCTCGGGCCAACGGTACTGGGCGGCACGGGCTACTTCGCGGAGGCTGGCGAAGACCTGGCGCCAACGCTGGAGCTCGACGCGCTCGTGCCCTAGC
>JBDZWC010000040.1:14515-21789 GCA_040256005.1 Deinococcaceae bacterium
GGTCACCTCGCCGTACCAGCACCAGAAGATCTCGGCGCCGTTAGGTCCCGCCTCGGCCCAGTGCTCCTCTCCTGCTGGGATGAGCGAGACCTCGCCGGCCACCGTCTCGAACTCCTCGCCGCCGCAGACGCCGCTCAGGGAGCCGGAGACGATGTACGAGACCTCGTCCGCCGAGTGCACGCTCACGCCCTCGTCCGGCACGCGCTGGCCCGGAGCCAGCCGCACGCTACCCACCCGGAGCAGGGCTCCGCGGGTAGGACCGAGGTCGAGGAGCGTCTGCACGCCGACTGCCTCGGGGTCGTTGAACAACGGGAAAAGGCGCATCTCGGGAGCTTACGCCGGCGTCGTCGTCCGTATGCCGCGATATGTATACTCTTTGTAGATACGAGGGGCAGTATGCGTCGACGCGTCCAGAAGTGGGGAAACAGCCTAGGCCTGCGCATCCCCAAGGGCCTCGCGCTGGAGACTGGTCTGGTGCCAGGTTCACAGGTCGAACTGTCTGTGGACGAGGGCCGGCTCGTCGTAGCGCCCGTCGCGGCCGCCAGCTATGAGCTCGAGGACCTGGTCGCCGGCATCACCGAGGCGAACCACCACGAGGTAGAGGAGTTCGGAAGCGCCGTCGGCAACGAGGTGTGGTGAGCCGGGAAGAATATGTGCCGGACCGCGGCGACATCGTATGGCTCAGCTTCTCGCCGACCGCGGGGCACGAGCAGGCGGGCCGCGGACCCGCTTTGGTGATCTCGCCCGCCCCCTACAACGACAGATCGGGTCTCGCCCTCGTGTGCCCGATCACCGCGCGTGCGAAGGGCTACCCGTTCGAGGTCGCCCTGCCCAGCGACAGCGGGATACATGGCGTTGCGTTGGCCGACCAGGTGAGGAGTGTCGATTGGCGCGCCCGCGGAGCGGAGCGCGCCGGAACGACGACTCCCGCCGTAGTTGCCGAGGCGCTTGCCAAGCTAGCCACCTTGGTCAGCTGAGGATCCGGCACCAGGCCCGATTCCACACGCTCGCGCCCACGGAATGGGGACATTCGCCAGGTCTCATCCCGATCAGACAGCCAGATACTGGATCGAGCCTTGGAGGGCCGGAAGGGTGGAGTGCTCATGAGCGTTCGACCTGGAACGGCAGGGATGGCGAGTGGGCGGGTGCTGATCACCTACGCTACGCGCCTCGGCTCGACGCGCGACACGGCCCAGGCGGTGGCATCGGGCCTACGCGCCGCCGGGCTGGGGGCCGAGGTCAAGCCCGCGAAGGAAGTGCATGGCCCGGCGGGATACGAGGCGGTTGTCGTGGGTTCGGGGCTGTACGTGGGCCGGTGGCACAAGGAGGTGCGTGGCTTCTTGTCACGCCACCGCCAGGAGCTTGCGGTGCTGAGATGGGCGAGCGGCCTGGCGAGGAGCCTAGCGGCTGCGCCTAGCGCCCGCGTGCCCGTCACCAAGGTCTAGAGAGGCCCCTCCGTCCCATATCCTGTGCGCAGGAAGCGGCGCGGCGCCGCCGACACAGGTATGCAAGCCAGATCCGACCGTCGCAGAGCGGTCCGAACCACGGGAGCCGAAGTCCCTACCGGCGGGGCCGCCTGGGCCCCTGCTCTGCTACGTCTGTCGTGGTACGTCGTCCTCGTCGCGATCGCCGCCCTGTTCGTCGCCGGCGTGCCGGCCAGCTACCGGCTGCTCAGCTCGGGCACGGTGGGCGTCCTCCTCGAGCCCGACGCGACAGGTCGAGTGCTGCTCCAGCCCATCCAAGGTCGACCGGCCCAGGCGGCCGGCGTGCGAGCCGGCGACGTGCTGCTCGCCGTCGACGGCGACCTCGTCACGAGCAACGCCACCGCGCCGTTGGTGCCCCGCCTGGTAGGCGAGCACGGCGAGTCGCTCACGCTGACGGTCCGCCACATCGACGGGCAGGTGGAGGACGTCAGCATGGACCGGGCTCATGCGGCGGCCGAGCGCCTCGGCATCTCGCCCCGGACGTACGCCCTGGTCCTCGTCGTGCTGGGGGTGCTGTTCGTGGTGGCGTACATCGTGCCGGCCGGGATCATCGCGCTGCGCCGGCCGGATAACTGGGTCGCCGCCCTGGTATGGCTGACCCTCGTCCTGATCGCCGTCTTCAACTCGCGCGCCAACGCGGCCCTCACGTTCTCGAGCGGACCGGCGGGCATCGCGGTCTCGGCCGCCTACCACGTGGCCGTGCTGATGGTCCTGCTGCTCTTCCCCGACGGCCGGTTCGCGCCGCGCTGGGTGCGGTGGTACCTGCCGGTCGGGCTAGCGTGGATCGCCTTCAAGGTCGCGCCGCTGCCCGCGTTTTACGCCCTGATGGCCACGCCGTTCTGGGTGCTCATCGACTTCCTCGTGTTCGGGACCGCGGTGGCCGCGCAGATCGCTCGCTTCAGAGCGTCTACTGACCCGGCCGCCAGGCAGCAGACGAAGTGGCTGGTGTACGGGCTGGTGACGGCGTTCCTGGTGCAGTACGCCTATTACATCCCGTTGCAGCTGGTGGACGCGTTCCAGAGCCGGTCGGTCTTCGAGTTCGTGGGTTCCATCGCGAACCATGTCCTGATGCTGGTGGTGCCGGTCGCCTTCACTTACGCCGTGCTGCGCCACCGGCTCTACGACATCGACCTGATCATCAATCGCACGCTGGTCTACGTCCCGCTGACCGCCATCCTGGCGGGCGTGTTCGCCGCTTCGGTCACGCTGTTGCGCGGCCTCTTCGACAGTCTCATGGGCGCCTCGTCGGGGGTGGCGCCGGTGGTCTCGAGCATCATCGTCGTCGCGCTCCTGACACCCGTGAAGGACGCCCTGCAGAAGGGCGTGAACGAGCGCTTCGGCCACTCCTCCCGGGCGGATCGCGCGCTCAAGGACCTCGAGGCGCAGGTGACGTCACGCCTGCACAGGGTCGATGCGGGTCCGGTGATCCGGCGCCTGCTGGAGCACGCCGTGCGTGCCTTCGATGCGACGGGTGGAGCGGCCGAGCTCTCGGCCGGAACCGGCACGCGCACGTTGGGCACAGTGGGCGAGTGGGAGGGCGAGGCTGCTCTCAGCGTGCCCGTGGAGGCAGGCGACAAGGCCTTCGGGCGGGTCAAGCTCGCCGGTAGACGGCGCGGCGCCAGCTACAACCCGGCCGACGTGGCGCGCCTTCAGGCGGCCGCAGCAGTCGTGGCCGCAGCCATCGCCGAGGACAACGAGCCCTGAACCTGACTGAGGGCGCACTGGGGCCGGTCGACAACCGTCATTCGTTTCCGACGCGCTCCAGGTGCCAGGTGACGGTCCTCGTTATGACCTCGTGCGAGTTCTCGTACTCCTCCACCGTCGTCTCGCTGCCGGCCAAAACGCCCGGGTTCGCGGGGTCGATCGTGCCGTAGCCGTACGCCGACCAGGTCCCCCACTCGTGGTCGTACGAGTACGACTCCGAATCCTCGTCATAGCCTCCCTCGCACAGTGGCCCGAACCTCGACGTCGTCGTGCCGCTTATCGTTCCCATAACCTTGTTCGCCTCGGCGCCACCCGACACCCAGTAGGTGCCGTCGTCCTCGACGCTGATGGTTATCACGGTCGGGGCGGACGTGGAGCCGGAACCGCTCTCGGTAAGAGTGTCCACGCCGCCGGACGGCACGATCTCCCCGCTGCAGCTCGACCAAGACTCGTGTGAGTGCTCCTCGCTGCGCTCGTAGGTCACTTCCGCCGTGAAGTGAGCGAGGGCCCTGTAGTCGAGGCCGGTGCCCCCAGTCACCGTCCAGCTCTCGGACGTGGTCAACACGGAGTCCACGACCGTGTGCTGGCTCGTGGGACGGCCGTAGCAGCAGGTGCCCTCCTCCGTCTCGTCGATCTGAGTCACCCGCTCCTCGTCGTAAGTGATCGTCCCTGTCCACATCAGTTCGCACTGCAGGTCGGGATCGTAGGGGTCGTACTCGGCCGGGTCGCCACCTAGTAGCTGGTTGAGGCGCGCGGCCTCGAGCACCTCCTGGAACCTGGCCGCGTTCTCGGGGTCAACGCACGGCTCGGTGGCTTGCTGCCAACACTTGTCGGCGCCCTTCAGGACGGCGTCGACGACGTTCGCTGTCTCAGCGGCGAACACCTCTTCCTTGCCCACTAAAGCCACCGTGCGGTTCCAGCCGAGAACCTTGGAAGCGTTCTGCTTGGCGAGGACGCAACTGAACTCGATGTCGTAGAGGAGAGGCAGGATGACCTTCTCGTAGTAGGTGCGCAGGATGGCCTCCAGCTTCCAGTCGAAATCCGGATCCCCAGGCAGACCAGCGAGCTGCGCCTCGCGCTGGGACAAGAGCAGCTCGGCCAACATCTGCTGCAGGCCGCTCTCCCAATCCGAAGGCATGAACTCGACCGGGTCGTTGACGAGGATGGGGCCCACCTCGCTGAAGAACGCTCCGTGCTCCGAGAAGTGCATGAGCTTCAACCCGACGCCATCACCTGGCTGGAGAGGCTGGAGGTGGAAGCCCCTGCCCTGCCCTTGCGTTCCGAAGCCCGCGACGTGCGTGCCGGAGCCTGCCGGCGGGATGATCTCCAGCGTCGCGAAGTCGTACAGCCTCAGGCCAGTAGGCTCCAACGACACACCATGAGCCGTGCCGGCCAACGGGGCGCCCTCGACATCTGAGAGCGGCGTCATCGTGATCGTGGTCTCGGCGAGCAGGGCGGTGGAAGGGATGGTGAGCACGTACTGCGTGCCATCCTCAGCTGTCGCCTTCAACGTGCCGCCGCCCGTGGGCACCGTCTGCGTCGTCGCCCTGGAGTCGTCGGTTGCCACCGTGACGTCCAGCGGTTGGGCCGTGGGTATCGGTACCGTGGCGCGCGGTCCGCCACCGCCGCCGGGTGCTCCACCGGGTCCGCCGCAGGCGGCCAACATGACGACGAAGGCGGCCACCGGCACAGCGATCCGCCCGATCACCGGTACGAGTCTCTCTTCCATGGGCCTGCACCGTACCCGCGTGGGCGTGAACGAGGCGCAAACGACTGGCGGCCGGTCGACGCGCGCCTGCGCCCGGACTCGCTTCCCGCCACGTCCTTGGCACGTAGCGGTTAACGTCTGCGGATGAACGAGATAGTGAGGCGGGTGCTGACGGCACGGGTGTACGACGTCGCGACCGAGTCTCCTCTCGACCCCATGCCGCGGCTGTCCGAGCGCCTCGGGCGACGGGTCACGCTCAAGCGGGAAGACCTGCAGAGCGTGCACTCGTTCAAGCTGCGCGGCGCCTACAACAAGCTCGCCCACCTCCCCAAGGACAAGCTGTCGGCGGGGGTCATCTGCGCTTCGGCCGGCAACCACGCGCAGGGTGTGGCGATGGCCGCGGCGCGGATGGGCGTGCGGGCGATCATCGTCATGCCCGTCACCACCCCGCCCATCAAGGTCCAGGCCGTGCAGCGCCTGGGCGGCGAGGTCGTGACCGTGGGCGAGGGCTACGACGAAGCCTACGGCCACGCCAGGCGCCTGGAGGCGGAGACCGGGGCCACCTTCGTGCACCCGTTCGACGACGAGGACGTGATCGCCGGCCAGGGGACGATCGGGCTCGAGGTCCTGCGGCAGCACCCGGGGCCCCTCGAGGCCCTGTTCATCCCCGTGGGTGGAGGCGGCCTGGCGGCCGGGGTCGCCAGCGTCGTGCGCGCGCTCAGGCCCGAGGTGAGGCTCGTGGGCGTGGAACCGAACGACGCCGCCTCCATGAAGGCGGCCTTCGAGCACGGCGGTCCCGTCACGCTCCCCGAGGTCGGCCTGTTCGCCGACGGGGTGTCGGTGAAGCGGGCGGGAGACCTAACGTACCGGCTCTGCCGCGATGCCCTCGACGAGGTCATCACCGTCGACACAGACGCCATCTGCGCCGCGATCAAGGACGTCTACGAGAACTGCCGCGCCATCGCCGAGCCCGCCGGCGCGCTGGCCCTCGCGGGACTGAAGGCGTACGCGGCGCGCGATAGCGGCCACGTCGCGGCCGAAGCCGGCGCGCTCATGGCGATCCACTCCGGCGCGAACCTGAACTTCGACATGTTCAGGCACGTGGCCGAGAGAGCCGAGCTGGGCGAAGGGCTCGAGGCCCTCCTGGCGGTCGGCATGCCCGAGCGGCCCGGCAGCTACCGGCGCTTCATCCAGTGCCTCAACGGACGCATGATCACGGCCTTCAACTACCGTTACGCGGACCCCGAGCTGGCGCAGATCTTCGTGGGCGTGTCCCTACGCGAGGGGCACCGCGAGAAGCGCGAGCTGATCCAGCGACTGGTCGAGGACGGCTTCTCCGTCACCGACCTAAGCGACAACGAGACGGCCAAGGCTCACGTCCGGTACCTGACAGGCGGCCACGCGGCCGGGCTCAAGGACGAGCTGATCTTCCGCTTCCACTTCCCGGAGCGACCGGGGGCTCTTTTGCGGTTCCTCGAGAGCCTGCATCCCGACTGGAACATCACGCTCTTCCACTACCGCCACCACGGCGCCGACTACGGGCGGGTGCTGGCCGGCATCGAGGCGCCGCCGTCCGAGCGCAGCGCCGTCGTCGAGGTGCTCGACGACCTCGGCTACCCGTACGTGGACGTCACCGACGACGTCGCGGTGAGGCTCTTCCTGCGGGAGGGGTGAACGCAGCCACTCATAGCCGCGCCAGCTCGCTCAACGCGCTCGACAGCACCTCGATGGCGCGCCGGTACTCGTCCAGCGGCAGCCGTTCGACCGGCGTGTGGTCTAGGGCGGAGTCGCCGGGTCCGTAGGCCAGCATCGGGACGTTCCAGGTACCGGCGGCGACGTTCATGTCCGAGGTGCCGGACTTGACGACGGGTCGCGGTGTGCCACCGCACGCCCTGATGGCGACGCGGAAGGCTCGCGCCAGGGGCGACGCGTTCTCCGCGTGGACTGGCTCCTCGGTCGACATCGGCGTGAGTCGCACGCTCGCACCGAGGGGCATGCCCTGCAGGTGCCGGCTCAGGTCCACCGCGCTCCAACGTGGCGGCAACCTGAACACGACCTCTCCGCTGCAGGTCTCGAGCAGGCCGTCGTCCACAGACTCGAGCCCCCGAAGCGTCACCTGGAGCCTGTCGAAGCCGCCGCGCGCTCCAGCGTTATCCAGTTCCACCCAGCGCCTCACCTCGGCGTACGCCTCCAGCAACAGTTCCGGTGCGCTGGGCTCCTCGCGGGAGGTGTGGGCGCTGGACCTGGTGGCCTCGAGCCATGCGGAGACCCGGCCCTTGTAGCCAAGGGTGTAGCGGTCCCACCCGCTCGGCTCGCCCACGACCAGGAACTCGGGCCGCGGGAGTGTGATCAGGGCGTGGCGGCAACCGCGACTGCTG
>JBDZWC010000156.1:0-5129 GCA_040256005.1 Deinococcaceae bacterium
ACCTGAAGCCGAAGGATCCCGGGATCCTCGTCGCGTTCCACCAGGCCATGGCGCTCGGGATCACGCTGGCGATCGTGGCGGTTGGGAGCTGAGCGGGCGGGCCTGCACCATCCCGTTGATGACAGCGATGTGTCGCCGCGGCGCTCATGGAGGGAGGAGTGCACGAAGCTTCCGTCGCTGCTGCAACCGCCCGAGGCCCACTCCACCTACGGCCGCTCGCTGCTGGCCGCAGGTGGAGAAGACAACCCTCAGAACGACTGCGGGGGCCCGAACCGGTAGTACAGGAGCCCCTCGCCGCGGTCGGCGACGAAGCCCATGAGCATCACGGCGAACGACTCCTGCACGGACGCGAGCTCGAGGGGGCCGCCGTGCAGCGGCTCCATGCCGATGTCGCGCGTCAGCTGCTCCACCGCGGCGCGAGCCTCCTCATCGCCGACCCAGATGTTGCCCGGCCTGGACGCGGTCTGCCCTGCCTGCTCGAGCACGTTCCCGAAGTTCAGGTTGAACACCTTCGCTGTCGGACCGCCCGTCTGCGCCTTGATGTACTCGGCGATCGACGGGAATCCCTCCGGCGGCGCCTCGGACATCCGGTTGGTGGCGTCGAGCACGAGCTTGCCGTCGAGCCCCGAGACGCGCGTCAGCGCGTCGGGCACGGCCCCGCTCGGCACGGCCACCAGGACGACGTCCGCGTCGCCAAGGTCGCCGCCGTCGCGCCCGAGCGCCGTCACCTCGTGCCCGGCCTGCGTCCAGAGCCGCCCGAGCGTCCCGCCGATGGACCCGCGGCCCAGTGTCGTGATCTTCATGATGATCCTCTCTTCCTTGCTTGGTTGGTCGATGGAGATCTCGCGCTAGGCGGCCTCGAAGTTCGCGAGCGCCTCGATCTCCATGGGGTCGGTAGTGGCGCCCGTCCGCGTTCCGGTTCGCACGAGCGTCGTGCAGACGACGGCGGCCGCGGCGAAGATCGCCGTGCCGTACCAGAACGCGGTGGTGAACCCGTGCACGGTGGCGCGCGCAGCCAGGTCGTCGAGACCGGCATGGCCCGCCTCGTAGTGCGCCGTCGCGGTGGCGGCGACCGTGCTGAGGACGGCGATCCCGATCGCGGGGCCGATCTGCTGGACGACGTTCGCCAGCGAGCCGGCCACGCCGACGTCCTCGGCGTCGATGCCGGCGCTCGACAGGTCGAGCCCGACGACGGTCGGAGGGCCGATCCCGAGGCCGACGAGAGCCAGCCCGGCCAGCGTCCATGTGTAGTAGTGGGTGTCGACGTCGATCTGCGTCAGCAGGAACATGCCCGCCATGGCGACCAGCAGCCCGACACCGAAGAACACGCGCGACGGGAAACGCGACACCAGCCCGGCCTGGACGATCGACGCCGAGATCACGATCCCGACCGGCAGGGGCAGAAACGCCAGGCCGGTCCTGACCGGCGAGTAGTGGAGGACGCCCTGGAAGTAGTAGGTCAGAAACAGGAACATCGAGAAGATGGCCACCGTGGCCAGGAACAGCACGAGCAGCCCTGAGCCACGGTTGCGGTCACCGACGACGTGCAGCGGCATGAGCGGGTACGCGGCCAGACGCTGGCTGGCGAGGAACGCGAGCAGCAGCACGCCGCCGGCGATCAGCGGGATCACCGAGATCGCCCCGCCCCAGCCTTCCGTCTGGGCCTTCGCCGCGCCGAACACGAGGCCGAGCAGCCCGCTCGTGGCGAGCGCCGTGCCGAGCAGGTCGAGGCGCGGCTTCTCTGGGTTGGTGTTGTTGGCCATCAACGTCACCGCGCCGAACAGCGCGAGCGCGGCGAAGACGACGTTGACGTACATGCTCCAGCGCCAGCTGACGTAGTTCGTCAGGACGCCCCCGAGCAGGAGACCCAGAGCGCCGGCGGCGGCGCCGATCGCGCCGAACGCGCTGAAGGCCTTCGCGCGCTCGGTCGGGTCGGTGAACGTCACGGCGATCATGGCGATCGCCGCCGGTGCAAGAAGCGCCCCGAAGAGGCCCTGGGCGGCGCGCGCGACGATCAGCATCGTGAAGCTCTGCGCCGCTCCACCGGCCGCGGACGCGACGGCGAAGCCCAAGGCACCGACGACGAACATCAGCTTGCGCCCCCAGAGGTCGGACATGCGTCCCCCGAGGGGGAGCAGGCTGCCGAACGCGAGCACGTAGGCCGTGACGACCCACTCCCGGTTCGCCGTCGAGAACTCCAGCGCGCTCTGCGCCGACGGCAGCGCCACGTTCACGACGGTCGAGTCGACCAGCAGCATCAGCTGCGCGATGCAGACCGTCACCAGGATCAACCAGCGCTTCTCGTCGTGGGGATCCGGTCCAGCGTGGGCCGGATGCGGCGGGGTCAGGGGGTCGGCGGTGCCCATGTGAGGGCCTCCAATCGGGGCTGTGGCCGTCGGTTCACGTTACGTGCAACCGCACCATAGCAACTGCGTGCGCACGCATACATCTGCGTCTGATGCTAGTTGCCTCGCGTTATAATCTCCCTGATGTCGAGCACGACCCCTACGAGGCCCAGCCACACCGCGGCCAAGGTGATCACGCCAGCGCAGCAGGACGCGTGGTTCGCCCTGCTGTTCGCCCACGCGTCGGTCACCGATCGCGTCGACCGGGAGCTGCGCGAGAAGCACCGCCTGTCGTTCAGCGCCACCGAGATTCTCTGTCGCCTCCACGACGACGAGCCACAGTCGGTGCGATCGCTCGCCGACCAGCTCGTCAGCGTCAGCCCCACCCGAGCCTCGCGCCTCGTCCAGGAGCTGGTCGACGCCGGTTACCTGCAGCGCGGCTCCGACCAGGGCGACGGGCGCAAGTCGCTGATCAGCTTCACGCCCGAGGGCCGGCGCTACAGCCTGAAGGTCGCCCGGACGCTCGAGAAGGCCATCCTCGAGTACCTGATCGAGCCGCTCGACGAAGAGGACATCGAGGCGCTCGCACGGATCTGGCAGAAGCTGAGCACCGCCCAGAGCGCGCGGCTGAGCGCCGCGAGCCGCTGAGCGGCCCGCGGCGCCCCGCCGACGAGCTCGGAGTGACGCTCGCGCCAGGGCACCAGGGCCGCGGCATCGCCACCGAGGCCCTGGCCACCGTCGCTGATCATCTCTTCACCGCCCTGGGCTTCCACCGCATCTACGCCGAGACCGACGATCGCAACGACGCCGTTCACCGGCTCTTCGAGCGCCTTGGGTTCCGCTGCGAGGCTCGGCTGGTTCAGGCGGACTGGTTCAAGGACGAGTGGACGACGCTACGCGTGTACGCGGTGCTCGGCGAAGAGTGGCGAGGCCCGTGCGCATTTGTCAATCGTGCAGGTGGGCGCGTTCCCCGTGGTGGTCGAGGATGCTGAGGATCTCGGCGGGGCCGTTGTGGCCGCTCATGCTATGTGGGGTCATGGTGTCGAAGCTGGCGGCTTTGCCGGCGGGGACGAGCAGCTCGCGAGCGCCAAGGCGTAGATGAATCGTGCCGGTGAGGACGTAGAACCAGTCGCGTCCGGGGTGGGTTCGGGACTTCGGGGGCTGTGGGTGCTCGGGGAAGCGCTGCTTGACGACGACGCGGCCCGAGGGGTCGTCGGGCCGCGTGAGCATCCAGTAGGTCGTGTCGCCGGCGCGGTCGCGGCGGGGCGAGATGACGACGTCCTCTTCCTCGCCGGCGACCAGAAGCTCCTCGACGGTCGTGTCCAGCGCGCGGGCAAGAACGACGAGATGGTCGATGGCGATCCTTCGGCCGCCGGTCTCCAGGCGGCTGAGCGTCGACGCGCCGATGTTGGTGCGGCGGGCCAGCTCATCCAGGGACCAGCCGCGGGCGCAGCGGAGGGTGCGCAGGCGGCGACGGACCGTCTCCTCGATCGGCGTGCCTTGCGTCATTGGCAAGATCCTAGTCCGATTCAGCAAAGCCGTTCTATGGTGCGCCGCATGGGTGTGTCCGTCTGTCGCCCGCGCGCCCCGCTCAGCGATGCGCACCGCATCAACCCCCGATCGAAACGAGGACCCGGCATGACCGATCCAGCGGCAAACCCCGGGCACGAGCACGCCGACCGCCCCGCCGCGCAACGGAGGACGGAGATGTTCGAGCCCGAGCCGTGGGACGAGCGCTACTCCGGCACAGACGACGTCTGGAGCGGAGCGCCGAACCCACAGCTCGTGACCGAGGCGTCCAAGCTCACGCCGGGCTCCGCGCTCGATGTGGGCTGTGGCGAGGGCGGGGACGTCATCTGGCTGGCCCAGAACGGCTGGACGGTCACCGGCGCAGACTTCTCAACGAACGGCCTCGCCCGTGCCGCCCGCCACGCCGAGCGGGCCGGCGTGGCCGACAACATCGACTGGTGGCAGGTCGACGCACGAGACTTCAACGCCCAAGAACGCCGGTATGACCTGGTCACCACGCACTTCCTCCACCCACCCGAGGGCACAATGGTCGACGTCGTTCGCCGGCTCTGCGGAGCGGTAGCCCCCGGCGGGCACCTGCTCGTTGTCGGGCACGCCCCACCGGCCCAGGCGCTCCCCGCTGCAGGTCCTCGCCACAGAGCGATGTTCCTCGCTGAGCAACTGCTCCCCGCGCTACCCGATGACTTCCACGCGCTCATCGTGGAACAACGCGCGCGATCGGTGATCCGGGACGGGAAAGTCATCGTCGTTGACGACTCCACGCTGCTGGCCCGCCGCCTCTGAGCACTGCTTCGGTGCGTCGGCCGGCGCACGCCACGACGGGCGTGAGCTGCCAGCTCTCGCGCGCGAGCAGCAGCGCGTCGGCCGCCAGCGCGAGATCGAGCGCTCCCTGCCGGCCGGCGTCGCTCATGTACGGCAAGAGCGCGTCGGCGGGCGGGGCGTCGATGACGCCGTCAAGCGTCGCGTGCGTCTGCGCGGTGATCGAGGTCATGCGCGTAGGACCGTCCGGCGCCGCGCAACTCATCGCAGCGCACGAAACCGGCGCCCGGGCGGGACCTCACACGCCGCCGAGCACGCCGTACTCGAAGGAGCCGTCGCCCTGGTACGGGCGGGACCGTGTCCCGCATGAGCATTCCAGCCACCCTTGACGCGGCTGGCCGTCGCCGTTCGCCGGCGACCATGCCGGGCTTCCACCGCCGCCGCCCGCCCCGCAACAATCGACATCAGCGAGATCGTGGAGACGGTTGGCGCCCG
>JBDZWC010000041.1:0-21458 GCA_040256005.1 Deinococcaceae bacterium
CTGAGGACGATAGACGTCGGTCCTGAGTCAGTACTCGAACTGATTAAGCGCGGGGCGGTGGAGATCGGGTTCAGACTCGAGGACGAGCTGGAGCCTGTCTCTGCGCTAATGCGACGGTATCGGGACGTACGGATGTCGCTGGCTGGTGCCTGTTTGGTGCGGATGACGGAGCTTGACGCCAAGTGCGTCGTGATCACCGTCGATAGCGACTTCGCGATATACCGCCGGAACCGCCGGCAGGTGGTACCGACGATCTCGCCTTAGTTTCACGCGGTTCCTCGCGGAGCAGCTCGAGGCTGTAGTGGGACTACGCCGTCGCCAAACGAGAAGGAAAACCGGTCGTCTTCAAGGGCGATGACTTCAACCGAACAGACCTCGAGTTCGTGCGGTTGCCGCTCTCTTGAGCTATGTCCGTCATGGTGCCGGGGTAGTGGGAGCGCGTTCGGTGCCTCGGGAACCTGCTTTGGCGGAAATGGCCGCTCGTCAACCGTCCCTGAGCTATTGCTCAACGGCGGCGCCGCAGGCGACTTGGAGGCGCGCGATAACTTGACGGGTCGGAGCGCTCGCCTACGCTTGCTTCTTGTTCTTCTTGTACAGCAGGCTCCCGCGCCAGCCTCGACGGCCACCACACCCGCGGCCCTATGTCGAGCGCCAGCGCTGGCACGAGCAACGAGCGCACGACGAAGGTGTCGAGCAGCACGCCGAACGCGACGATGAAGGCGAGCTGAACGAGGATGAGTATGGGAATGACGGCCAACGCCGCGAACTTGGCTGCCAGCACTAGACCGGCAGAGGTGATCACGCCGCCCGTGACCATCAGCCCGCGGATGACGCCCTGCCGCGTGCCGAACTTCAACGCCTCTTCACGGACTCGTATCGTCAGGAAGATTTTGTAGTCGATGCCTAGCGCCACCAGGATCACGAAGCCGCATAGAGGTACGGCCGGGTCGGTACCGGGAAGCCCAGCAGACCGTTGAAGACGAGAGCGGCGACACCCATGATCGCGCCGAACGACAGGACGGTCGTCAGGATCAGTAGTACGGGCGCCAGTACCGAGCGGAGCAGCGCCATGAGGATCAGGGTGATGACCACCAGCACGACGGGGATGATCAGCGTGCGGTCGCGTATGGAGGCGGCGATGGTGTCTATGGACGTCGCAGTGGTGCCGCCCACCGCCACGGCGCCTTGTACGGCCGAGGCCAGGTCGGAGCGCAACGCCTTGACCGTCTCCATCGCTTCGTCGGAGTCTGCCGCTGCGACCAGCGTGCCTTGCAGGAGAACGTTGCCGTCCACCACGGTGGGAGCGGCGGGCGCGGCCCCGGCTATCCGGCCGCGACCCCCTCCGCCGTGACGCTCGCCGCACCAGTAACCGAACCAGAGGAGGTCACGGCTTCGCATAACCCACGGCGCGGAACCGATAGGCTCGATCATGCGTTACCCTTTCCCGGAGATGTCGGAGCTAGAGGCCATCGAGCCCCACGGCATGCGCGACCACCATGTCGTGCCCATCGGCTCGCTCAACGGGCTGGCCTTCGAGGACAGCGAGGTGCTCTTACCGCTAAACATGAGCGACGTCACCCCGCCCTCCAGGAGCATGTCCGACCCTAGCCTGGCACGCAGTCTGCGCGGCGAGCGCATCGTCACCGAGAGCGCGGCCAAGCTTGTACGTTTCCTGAGCTGGTGGCGAACCCTCGATCCGGTCGCGCCGGAGAGACCGGCGGCATGAGGGGGCTGATGATGCGGTTCGAGTTCCAGCTAGGCATTGGCCTAGCATTTCGCAAAGAGGTCTACCGGCTAAGGGGAGCGATCGCAAGTTCGGTCCTGCGCCCCCCCGGCGCTCAGATCGACCTCGTGAGCGCGGCCGAATTGCGCGGCGTGGCCGCGTTCTGCCAGCTCGAGTTGGGAGGCGACTAGAATGGACCTCCATCTAGAGGGTAAGCGGGCCCTCGTGCTAGCCGCTAGCAGCGGGCTGGGCCTCGCGGTTGCGAGCGAGCTCCACATCGAAGGCGCGAGCGTCGCCCTCTGCAGCCGATCGATCGAGCGCGCACGCGAAGCGGCCGCCGACATCGCCGGTCCTGAAGGCTCACCACAAGTGCACGCCTTCGAGGCTGACGTCAGCGACGCACCCAGCCTCGAGAAGCTGTTCGCTGATGCCGTTGGTGCGCTTGGCGGTCTGGACATCCTGGTGTGCAACGCCGGCGGCCCGCCCCCAGGCGGCTTCAGCGCGCTATCCGAGGACGACTGGGACGACGCCTATCGGCTGACGTTACTGAGCGTGGTTAGGAGCGTGCGGCTCGCTGTCCCGCACTTGGAGGTCGGAGGGGGGTCGATCCTCGCACTCGCCTCTTCCAGCGTCAAGCAGCCGATCCCTAATCTGCTGCTCTCGAACGTGTTCAGACCCTCGGTGAACGCTCTCTGCAAGCACCTCGCCAGTGAGCTCGCTCCCAAAGGCATCCGGGTGAACGTGCTGTCGCCGGGGCGCATCCACACTAAACGCATCGAGGAGCTTGACGCCGCGGCCGCCAAGCGTCAGGGCAAGTCCGTAGAGGAGGTCAGGCAGGCCTCGATAGCGGCGATCCCGCTGGGACGGCTCGGGGAGCCGGCCGAGTTCGGCCGCGTCGGAGCGTTCCTGTGCAGCGGCGCGGCCTCGTACGTCACGGGCAGCTCGTGGCTCGTTGACGGAGGGATGGTCAAGTCCCTCTAGCTTGAGCGCGCGCGACGTAGCTCTGGAGCCTAAGGCGCCTGACGCAGTGGCCGACGACGCGCGAGTAAATCGCCGTCCCGGGCCGCCTCTGCCTCTGCGGCTGTGGAGACTCTTCATCGCCTTCGCCCGCGTAGGGACCTTCGGCTTCGGGGGTGGACCTTCGATGATCCCATTGATCCGCAACGAGGTAGTCAAGGCTAACGGATGGACGAGCGACGAGGAATTCATGGAACTCTACGCCGTCGCCAGCTCGTTAACGGGGCCCATCGCAATCAACCTGGCCGGTCACTTCGGCCGCCGCGTTGCGGGCGTACCGGGTGCACTAGCCGGCCTGCTGGGACTGACGTCGCCTTCGGGCCCCGCTGATCCGCAGCGAGGTCGTTTAGCTCCGTGGTTGGCTCAGCCCGGACGCCTTTTTGGACGCGTTCGCCTTCGGCAACGCGCTGCCGGGGGCCATAGCGACCAAGCCGGCGATGGACGTGGGCCATGACCTAGCAGGCTGGTCAGGCGCCGTGGCCGCGTTGCTCGGGGCGACGGTGCCAACGCTTGTCGTGCTCCTGCTCGTCGCTCAGGCCGTGATGAGGGCCAAGGATAACGCGACACTACGCGCAGCGATCACCGGGATCCGACCGGTCGTCGTCGCGCTGCTTCTCTTGGTCGCCTGGGACTTTGCGCCAAGCGCGCTTGGTGGGCTGGGTCAGATCGGCGCCCACTGGCCACGATGGGCCCTGGCGGCCGCCAGCCTCTTCCTAACTCTCGCTCACAGCTTGCACCCCGTGAACCTTATCGTTCTGGGAGCCGGCGCGGGAATGCTGTTCGGCCCGAGTCGCTAATCGGAAGTAGTCTGCGCTCCGTTCAATCGAGGGTGTGCACAGTCTATCTGTCGAACGCCAGGCCAACGTCATACGCACTGTCTCATTGTCCGCGCTCTAACTGCAAAGGTCGACGGGGAGCCCGATTGCATTTGGAGGTTCTAGGTATCCGATGTTGACCATTCCTGTCACCCAGCAAGATGCAGGCTGGCGAGTCGTGCGTTGCCGCACCGGATGTACTGGAGAGCTGATGCGCTGCACTCTGGGTCAATCATTGATCCCCTCTGCCAGCCGAGTTGTGAGACGGCCGCTTCGCTGTTCACATGAAGTTTAGGGAGGGCGAACCTGCTGACTCACCTGCTATCCCCAGGGTGCGCGTGGCCTAATAACGCACCATGTCGCTTGCGAACCTCGCCGGTCGGACGATGGCCTATCTCGTGTCGGGGCACGAGACCGGCCGCAGCCTCTTGCTGTGGGGGCGGCACCGCTGACGACGCTGGGAGCCCGAGCCGCTCAGGTACCTGGGCGTCAACGTCGGGCTGTGGCTGACGCGCTCGGCGGACCGCGAGGAGGCTCGGACGGGTAAGCCGTGCGCGCGGGCCCGACTAGGGACCCGGTTGAGGGGGAAGCGGGGATGAGGGCTTGGAGGGTTCAGCAGCAGGGTCCGGCGTGCTCGGAAGCAATGCCGGAGAGCGCTCACCTGCGCGGTCCGGTCTAAGTGGCCCCTAGTTCATCTGTAGACGAGGTCTAGCTGTCCTACAGCAGCGACAGTCGCTCTGATCTGGTCGCCGCGCTCGACCGCCTGGACGCCGGCGGGCGTGCCGGTCAGTATCAGGTCGCCGGGCGCCAGGAGCACCTGCTCGCTCAGGTGAGCGATGACCTCGGCGACCGACCAGATCTGTTGGCTCAGGTCGCTGTCCTGCCGGACCTCACCGTTCACGCTCAAGGTTATGGAACCGGTGGTCGGGTGACCCACATCCGAGACCGGAGCCAGCTCGCTGACGACGGCGGAGCGGTCGAACCCCTTCGCCATGTCCCATGGACGGCGCAGCCGCTTCGCTTCCTCCTGGACGTCTCTCTTGGTCATGTCGAGCCCGACCCCGTAGCCGAACACGTGGTCCAACGAGTTGGCCGTCGGTATGCGCGCCCCGCCTTCGCCGATGGCCACGACGAGCTCGACCTCTGGGTGCAAGTTGGCGGTACCGCTTGGGTAGTCGAGGACCGAGACGCCTGACACCAGGTCGTCCGCCGGCTTCGAGAAGAAGAACGGTGGCTCGCGGCCCGGGTCGTGGCCCATCTCCTTGGCATGGTCCGCGTAGTTGCGGCCCACGCAGTAGACCCTGCGGACGGGAAACCTCGCGTCCGAGCCCAGCACAGACACCGACGGGCGTGGACCGGGTTCAAGAACGTACCTCATCGAGATCCCTCCTCGGGAGCGGGTCGCTCCGGTCCCTGTCAGTCGACCGGCGGGCGGTCGGGCGCCCCGCCCGTATCTCGACAGGGATGGGTGTAGCCGCAAGCGGACCGGGGGGACGGTAAGCCTGCGGCTGCATGCTGCATACCGTATGCTGAACCATGACTGCAACTAGGAAGACCGCACTCGCACGCATGACATGGAAGGAAGTCGAGGCGCTCCCCAAAGACCGCACCGTGGTTCTCGTCCCCGTGGCCGCCATCGAACAGCACGGCCATCAGACGCCAACCGGTGTAGACCTGATGGTCGCCGACCACTTCTGTGAAGAGGTGACGGCGCGCACCGATGCCGTTCACCTGCCTGCGGTCCCGTTCGGGTGCTCCCAGTTCTACGGGAGGTTCCCGGGGACGATCGTGGTCCGTCCCTCGACGCTACATGCGTACCTGAAAGACGTCTCCGTCTCGCTCGTCCGCCACGGCTTCACCCACCTGATGTTCGTCGACAACCACCTGGGCAACGCCTCGGTCGTCGAACATGTCGCTTGGGAGCTGCGTGACGAGCTCGGCGTGGTTCCTGCCAGGGTGTTCCCGTACAACATCGGGAAGGCGTTGGGGCGCGACCTGTACGGCAGTGGCGTCGAGAGCTGGGGTCACGGCTCCGAACCGGTCGGTTCGATGGCGATGGCCCTCGCGGAGAGCGACATGCGGATGGACCTCGCCACCGAGGACGCCTGGAAGGACCTGCAAGGGCACAGCGCCACTGCACCAACGGAGCTGAGGCTCGGCCAGGCAAGCTTCAGCTTCTACTTCGACGAGAAGGACGTTTCCGACACCGGCACCAAGGGGAACCCACATGTCATCGACGGTGAGCGTGGCAGGCAGTACCTGCGGAGGATCGTCGACTTCGGCGTCCAGGCGGTGGAGGCCTTCGCGAGCATGGACACCAGGGCCGAAACGGTGAGGCACCGTGCGTAGTCGCCAAGGCATGGCAAGTGCTCGTGGGGTAAGGAGACGAGATTGAGCAGCGTGAGGAAGTTGACGGGGGTCATCCCCATCCTGCCTACGCCGTTCGCCGACGATGGCGGGCTGGATTCGGCGAGCATGGGCCGGCTCATAGAGCTTATGGTCCAGGTTGGCGCGGACGGCGTGGCGATACTCGGGTTCCTTGGCGAAGCTCACAAGCTGGCTGAGGCCGAGCGCAACCAGGTGGTCCGTACCGTCGTCGACGCCGCTCAGGGCCGACTAAGCGTGTGCGTGGGCGTGCGCGCGTTGGGCACCGCGGGGGCCATCGAGCAGGCACAGGCGGCGGCGTCTCTCGGTGCCGACGCCGTGCTCGTCGCGCCGATAGCCCCTCAGAACGACGAGGCGCTCTACCAGCACTTCAAGGCTGTCGCCACGAGCGTGGACGTTCCTGTGGTGCTCCACGACTATCCGGCTTCGTTCGGGATCACGATGTCCGTCCCCCTCATCGCGCGCCTCAACGCCGAGGGCTACGCGCCCTACCTGAAACAGGAGGACGTGCCTCCGCTGTCCAAGCTGACCAAGGTGATGGAAGGGACGAGCGGCGGGATTGGCGCCTTCGGTGGCCTAGGCGGACAGTACTTCCTCGAAGAGCTCGACCGTGGAGCGGCTGGGATCATGACCGGGTTCGCGTTCCCCGAGGTACTCGTCGACATATATCGGCGGTACAGGGCCGGCGACGTGAACGGTGCTGCCCAGGCGTTCCACGAGGTGGTCGACCTGTTGCGCTACGAGTTCCAACCCGGGATCGGCCTGGCGTTCAGGAAGTACGTCTACCGGGCACGCGGAGTCTTCTCGACGGAGGTATGCCGTAGCCCGGCCTCGGCGTTGAGCGAGAAGGACCGCGATGAGTACGTTGGCATCGCCAAGCGCAGTGGCTTGGAGTTGGAGAAGGAGCGGGCCGGAGATGGAAATGAATAGGCACGATCACCTCTACGGAGCGCGTCGTCTCGTGACCATCTGTACAGACGTACAGCCGGGCGAACGCGTGCTCATAGTCAGGGACAGCTCGACGAGCAGGGTCATCGCGGCTGCTCTGGCAGACGCGACGCGCGAGGTCGGTGGGGTCCCGACCATCCTCGAGGTGGAGGACGCGAAGACGGACTCGGGTGAGCCGCCCGAGAAGGTGCGAGCCGCCCTCGTGACGGCAGACGTGGTCTTCGCAGCCGTGCAGGTGTCGATCACGCACACGCATGCCGTCCAGGCTGCCTGCAAGCGTGGCGCCCGCGTCGCCGCCCTGACCCAGTGGGTGCCAGAGATGCTGTTGGGTGGTGGCATCGACGCCGACTTCCGGGCGATCGAACCGACGGTCCTTAAGGTGGCGAAGGTGTTCGACGAAGGGTCGAGGGTCACGGTTCGAACTCGGATCGGCACCGACATGGTCCTCGACATATCCGGTAGGAAGGCAACCCCCCACGCGAAGACCGGCGTTGTGCGGGCTGGTCAGTTTCATCCGATACCTGACATCGAAGCTCCCGTGTCGCCTGTCACCGGAAGCGGAGTGATCGTCTGCGACGCGAGCATCCCCTACCTCGGCATCGGTCTCTTGAAGGAGCCGGTGGTGTTGAAGGTCGTCGACGGAAGCGTCGTCTCGATCGAGGGAGGTCAGGCGGCGGCCACGGTTCGCGAGAAGTGGGAGAGCCTCGGGGACCCGAACGTGTACCACCTGGCCGAGCTGGGGATCGGGATGAACCCTGAGGCCAGACTGACCGGCCGGATGCTCGACGACGAAGGCGTGGCGACGACCTGCCACTTCGGCATCGGGACGAGCGACACCCTGGGCGGCAACGTCAAGGCGCCGAGCCACTTCGACTTCGTACTGAACGCCCCGACGATCGTCGTCGACGACATCGTCGTCATGGAGGAGGGACGCCTCAAGCTCTGATGAGTGACCTCGCCTTGGGTATCGACATCGGGGGTACCTTCACGGACATCGTCCTGTACGACGACGCCACCGGGAAGCACCTCATCGTCAAGCAGTCGACTACGCCACAGGAGCCGTCGGAGGGCGTGGCGATCGGGGTCGAGAGGCTGCTCCGCGAGAACCACGTAGATCCGGAACTGATCACGAGGGTCGTCCACGCCACGACCCTCTTCACGAACGCGCTGATCGAGCGCAAGGGGGCCCCGACGGCGTTCCTCACGACGGAGGGGTTCGAGGACACCCTCGAGATCGGGCTCGAGCGGAAGTACGACCTGTACGACCTCTTCATCCGGAAGCCCGAGCCGTTGGTGTCCAGGCCACACTGCATCGGCCTGACCGAACGGGTGGGGGCGGACGGCGACGTGATCGTCGACCTAGACCCGGGCGAGCTCGTCGAGAGGCTCGAGCCTCTCATAGAACAGGGCATAACCAGCGTGGGCATCTGCCTACTGAACTCTTATGTCAACCCCGCCAACGAGCGTCGGGCGGTGCAGGCGATCCGCAAGCGGTTCCCGCAGGTCTACGTCACCGCTTCACACGAGTTCAACCGCGAGATCGGCGAGTACCGACGCGCCGCTACCACCGTGGCGAACGCCTACGTGCAAGCCCTCGCCGAGCAGTACCTACAGCGCATGAAGCAGCGTCTCGAGGGTCTAGGTATCAGCGCTCCTCTCTACCTGATGCTCTCGAACGGCGGCCTGACCGGGACGGACGAGGCGCAGCGGTTCCCTATCAACCTCCTGGAGTCCGGACCCGCCGCTGGGGCGCTGGCAGGTTCCTTCTTCGGAGCCCGGGACGCTGAGGAGAAGATCCTCGCGTTCGACATGGGCGGCACCACCGCCAAGGCGGTGACGATCGAGGACGGTGAACCCGCGATTGCGTACGAGTTCGAAGCGGCGCGCGAGAAGCGCTTCGCGGAGGGCAGCGGGATACCGCTCAAGATCACGACCGTCGAGCTGATCGAGATCGGCGCGGGCGGAGGGAGCGAAGCGCGACTGGACGAGCTCGGCCTGCTCAAGGTCGGCCCCGAGAGCGCCGGTTCCGAGCCCGGGCCCGTCTGCTACGGGCGCGGGGGAACGGTCCCGACCGTGACCGACGCTGACCTCATACTCGGCTACCTCAACCCCGACTACTTCCTTGGGGGCCGGATGAGCATCGACCTGGAAGGCGCTCGGCGGGCCATGTCGGAGCTCGCCGGAACATCGGGTCTCGACATGGAAGCGCTCGCCTGGGGTATCCACGACGTGGTGAACGAGCGCATGGCCGGCGCCGCCCGCGTGCACATCGCCGAGAAGGGACGCGATCCGCGCTCCTACACGCTGCTGGCGACCGGCGGCGCAGGTCCGGTGCACGCCTACTACGTCGCGAATAAGCTCGGCGTCCCGCGCCTGATCTGCCCGCCGTCTGCCGGCGTCGGCTCCGCCATCGGGCTCCTAATGGCCCCGGCGCGCGTCGACTACGTGAAGACCTTCGGGGCGCCTTTGGACGGGCTCGATTGGGACGAGCTCGAGTCCTCGTACGGCGAGCTCATCGCCCAGGGCAAGGAGGCGATCGCGAGAACTGGCGCCTTGCTCGACCAGCTCGAGGTCTACAGGCGAGCCGACATGCGGTTCCGTGGACAGGGCTTCGACGTGGTCGTCGACCTCCCGGCCGGGCCCTACACGAAGGACGATCACGACGCGATCGCCGATGCGTTCCTGCGCACGTACAACCGGCTCTACTCGCGAGTGCCGGAAGACGTCAGGGTCGAGCTCGTAAACCTCAGGGTCGAGGTCCAGGCGCCCATCACTCGCAACACGATCGACTTCGCTGCCGGCGACAGGCACGCGGGTGACGCCCTGAAGGGGCGACGGCCCCTCTACTTCCCGGGGCCCGGATCGTACCTAGACACCCAGGTACTCGATCGCGCCAGCCTGACGCCCGACCACGACTACGAGGGCCCGGCGATAGTCGAGGAGCCGGAGTCGACACTAGTAATCGGGCCGGGGGCCACGTTCAGAGCTCGCCCAGCAGGGCACATCGTCGTCAGCATGCCCGGCGCGAGTCGCGTGGAACCGGCAGGCTCAGTAGGTAAGGAGGTCAACCGTGTCTAGCTTCGACGCCGCCACCCTCGAGGTCTTGTGGACCCGGCTCACCTCGTCTGTTGACGAGGCCGCAGCGGCCCTTGTACGCGCCTCGTTCTCGACCCTCGTGCGGGAGTCCCACGACTTCTCGTGCGTCCTGACAGACCAGAATGGCGACTCGACGGTCCAGGCTACGAGGAGCATCCCGTCTTTCATCGGCACGCTGCCAAGGACGGTGAAGCACTTCCTGGCCGAGTTCCCCGCTGACGAGATCCGCCCCAACGATGTCTACGTGACGAACGACATCTACCAGGGCACCGGGCATCTGCCTGACATCTCCGTCGCGAAGCCCATCTTCAACCAGGGCAGGCTCGTCGGGTTCGCGGCCAGCACGGCTCACGCACCAGATATCGGTGGCAAGATCAGGTCGCCAGAGCCCCGAGAGGTGTTCGAGGAGGGCTTCCAGATCCCCATCATGAAGCTGATGGACGAGGGCCGCCTGGACACCACGCTGATAAAGCTGCTCCGCAAGAACGTGCGCGTGCCCGATCAGGTCGTCGGTGACCTGTGGGCCCAACTGGCCGCCCTCGACCTGATGGAGAAGCGGGTCTTGGGTCTGATGAGCGAGTACGGTCTCGATACCCTCGACGAGCTCGCCTTCGAGATCCAGTCGCGCTCCGAGAGAGCCATGCGCCAGGCGCTGCGTGAGATCCCTGACGGCAGCTACAGGGCGGCCCTCGAGACGGACGGCCTCGAGGTCCCGGTTCGCCTCGAGGTCGAGGACACAATCGACGGCGAAGAGGCGACCATCGACTTCACCGGGAGTTCGCCACAGGTGGACAGGGCGATCAACGTGGCCATGTGCTACACGTTCGCCTACACGGCCTACGGCCTGAAGACCGCGGTGTCACCGAACGTGCCCAACAACGAGGGCACGCTCAGGCCCTTCACGGTCACCGCGCCGGAGGGCTCGATCCTCAACCCACGGTTCCCGGCTGCCGGTGGCTCCCGGGTCCTGGTCGGTCACTACCTGCCCGTGCTGATCTTCAAGGCCCTGGCGAACGTCATCCCGGAGTCCGTGACTGCGGGCGCCGGGTCGCCGCTCTGGGGCATGAACCACTCTGGCGTGGACGAGGAAGGCAGACCGTTCGCGAACATGTTCTTCTTCAACGGCGGCATGGGGGCCAACTACCGTGCCGACGGGGTCAGTTGCCTGAGCTGGCCCAGCAACGTCTCCTACACGCCGATCGAGGTCTGCGAACGCATCGCACCGCTGCGCTTCCACCACAAGCGGCTGCGGCCGGACTCTGGTGGAGACGGTAGGTACCGAGGGGGCCTCGGGCAGGAGATCCTGGTGGAGAGCCTCTCGGACCGGAAGGTAGCCGTCTCATTCCTGGCCGAGCGCACGAAGACGCCGGCACCCGGCATCGCAGGCGGTGAGGACGGTGCGACGGGCGAGATCCAGGTGAACGGCGAGCGTGTCGACCCCAAGCGCCAGTACGTCCTGGTCAGGGGGGGACCGGGTGCTCCTGCGGACACCTGGAGGTGGTGGCTACGGCGACCCTGCCGAGAGAGACCCGGCGGCACGTCAGCAGGACCGGGAGATGGGGTTCGTATCGTGAGGCCTGCCGGCGGTCAGAGCCCTGCCGGCGCGGTGCGTGCCTTCACGGCGGCACGGGCGGACTCGGTTCCGTTCTCCTCGATACGGCAGGTGTTCGACAGGGCCCGTGAGCTCGAGGCGAGCGGGCTTCAGCTCGCTCGGATGGAGATCGGGCGCCCGGACTTCGACACGCCGCAACACATCAAGGACGCTGCGAAGGCCGCTCTAGACGCTGGCCACGTCCACTACGCGCCCAACCGCGGCATAGAGCCCCTGCGCGAGACCATCGCGAGGAAGCTGGCGAACGACAACGGCATAGACGTGGACCCGGCGACGGGCGTGGTGGTCACCGTGGGCTGCAAGGAGGCCATCGCGCTCACGCTGCTCGCCTTCTTCGAGCCTGGCGATGAGGTGATAGTCCCGGACCCTCTGTGGGACACGTACTGGCATGGCGTGGACTTCGTGGGCGCCACACCCGTCGCCATGCCACTGAGCGCCGATGACGGGTTCGCCCCTGACATAGAGCGGTTGACCGGGCTCATCACGCCGCGAACGAAGGCCATCGTGCTCGTCTCACCGAGCAACCCTACCGGCGTCGTCTGGGGCCGCGAGGTGCTCGCCGAGATCGCACGCCTTGCAGGCGAGCACGACCTGCTCGTGATCTCGGACGAGATCTACGAGAAGCTCGTCTATGACGGTGCCGAGCACCACTCGATCGCGACGTTCCCCGGGATGGCGGAGCGGACGATCACCATCAACGGCTTCTCGAAGGCGTACGCGATGGACGGGTGGCGCATCGGCTACGCGGCCGGGCCGGCCAGGTTGATCTCACCCCTGGTCAAGGTGCACCAGTACACGACCAACTGCGTCCCGACGTTCCTCCAGTATGGTGCCATCGCCGCGTACGAGGGGCCCCAGACGGCGGTCGAAGACATGCGGCAGGAGTTCGATCGCCGCAGGCGGATGTTGGTGTCCAAGTTGAGGGCCATGCCTGGGGTCGAGGTCGTCGAGCCCGGCGGCGCCTTCTACGTCTTCCCGCGCCTCCCAGCCAGCGTCGGCTCTGGCATGGAGCTGGCATCGCGTCTCCTCGACGAGGCCCAGGTCGCGGCGGTGCCGGGCGAGGTCTTCGGGGCGGGCGGCCGGGGCCACGTGCGGCTCAGCTACGCGACGTCGTACGACAGCATCGTGGCCGGGATGGACAAGCTGCACGCCTGGCTCGAGCGGGAGGTCGGTTAGACCGGCTCCTCGTGGTCGGCGAGCGTCTGCTTGACGAGCGTCGTCTCGTAGATGATGCCGGCGCTCTCGATATGGTCACGCATCAAGCTCTCGGCGGCCTCGGCGTCGCCGGCTTTGATGGCGGCGGCGATCGCCCTGTGCTCCTCGACGGCCGCGAGGTTCCGGCTCCTCGGCACGAGCCCGCGGTACCTCTCCATCGAGTCGATGACGTGCTGGAGAATCTCGCTGCAGCGCGGGTTGTCGCTCAGATGGTGTATGAGACGGTGGAACCGCCTACCCAACTGAAGGAACTCGATGGTCTCGTCCTCGATCGTCAGGTCGGAGAGCTGCGCGATCACCTCGTCGAGCTCGGCGAGGCGCTGTTCGCGATTCGGGCCGTCGGCCCCCTTGGCGACGTTCAGGGCGGCGTTCTTGGCTGCCAACGCCTCGAGCGCCGACCGGACGGAGTTCAGGTCGCGGATGTCCCGCTGCGAGATGTTGGCTACCTGTACGCCTCCCTGCGGCAACCGCTCGAGGAACCGCTCCTGGACCAGGACCTGGATGGCCTCGCGCAGGGGGGTGCGGCTGACGTTGAGCGTGACGGCGAGCTTGCCCTCGATCAGCCTCTGGCCGGGCCGCAGGTCGCCTTCGATGATCACGCTCTTGAGGCGCCGGTAGACCTCGTCCTTGATGGTCGTGGTCTGTATGGGCTCGTCGCCCAGGACCGCGTACTCCGGGTTGCTGGCGCTCACAGGAGACCGGAGCCGACGGGACCTGCGCGGACGACCCCTACCGCCAGGTGCAAGTGTCCTGAACGCCGCCCTGCGTCGCGAACGTGGTCGGTCGGTGCTCCTGAGATCGTGATCATCCCCTCCGAGTCGTAGTAGGCGGCGGTATCAAGGCGCAAGGACCCCATGCCTCCTGTCGAACAGGAAACCGCTGTCGCCGATGCTCGATTCTGGCGCCAAGTGGCCAAGTATGTCCCAGAACACTGCTTGGTTGCTCGATACTACCGGTAGCTGGAGCGTCTTCTCCAGTCGTGGGATCGACCGCCACGCCGGGAAGTTCGTGCAGCTGATGAACACTGCCTCCGAGCCGGGTGCTACCGCTTCGGTCGCCAGACGTTCGATGGTGGCCGTGTCGGAAGCGGCGATGAACTTGGTCTCGTTGTGCCCAAGCGTCGCGTCTGCGATGACGTCGAAGCCTGCCTCCCTGAAGTAGGCGACGCCGCGGGCATGCACCTCTGGTGGGTAAGGGCTCAGGAACGTGATCTTGGAAGCGCCGACCGCCTCGAGCGCAGCGACGCTGGCCGACGCGGCCGTGACGACGGGCAGGCCGGAAGCTGCTTCGCGGAGTGCCGACTTGACGTCTGCATCGTAGGCGACGCCCTTCAGGAAGCTGCCCGACGTGCATGCGTACGCGATCAGGTCGACTCGCGCCCTGGCTAGTTTCCGTGACTCGTCGACAGCGGTGCCGACCATGGCTTCCAGCGTGTCTAGTGTGAGCACGCCTGGGTACTCGGCACGGGCGAAATGGAAGCCTATGCCGGCGCCATGCAAGCCCGGCAGGACCCTGGCGTGGTCATCCACGAACGTCGTGTTCGTGGTGGGCACGATCACCCCAGCTCTTTTCACCTTCCTAGCTTCCATCGGTCAGCCCTCCTCGGAGCGAAGATGTCGGTCGTCAACGCCGCGAGGTGCGCGGCCAGTCGTGTAGGAGCGCGGCGTCAAAGCTCGTACTTCCCGTCCGTCAGGAGCGGGCGGCCGTCGCAGGTGACCGTCGGTCCGTTCATCAACGCGTCGAAGTGCGTTGGAGCGCGCACCGAGCCGCCGATCGACGCGCTGGTTCCGATGCCGATATGCAGCGTGCCGTAGGCACCCTCGTCGTAGTTGCAGCCGAGTGTGCCCACCACACGCTCGATCTTAGGGTTCAGGCCGACGGCTACCTGGGCGATGTTATAGACGCTCGGGTCGTTCTGCTCTTCCCAGATCTGTCTGATGCGGTCTGCCTGCTCGCCACCCTTCACGCTCGTGACCCTGCCGTCCCTGATCTCGAACTCCACCGGCTCCTTCAGCAGCCCG
Organism: Deinococcaceae bacterium; assembly: GCA_040256005.1. Lineage (GTDB taxonomy): Bacteria > Deinococcota > Deinococci > Deinococcales > Trueperaceae > DASRWD01. The sequence continues at coordinate 14,833 of JBDZWC010000041.1, forward strand.
ATCCCCAGGTACGGGATGCTGCCGTCGGCCACGAAGGTGCCGTTGGCAGACCCCTCGACCGGCGAGAAGCTCGCCTCGATGTTGGGTGCCGCCGAGAAGCTACCGGGCTTGTCGACGACGCACGCGTGCGCGTTGCCCGCCCTGCCGGTCGCGCTGAAGACCAGGTTGGTCCCTAGCGCGGAGGTGACACGCACCTCGTCGGCCGCCTCGAACATGTCCGCTACCTTCTGAACGAGCGGACGTTGTGCCACGAAGTCTGCCTGCCAGGCGTTGGACGCCAGTAGGTCTTCGGAGAGCGTGGTCAGCGACAACAGCCGTGCCCCGTTCTGCAGGGCGGCCAGCGTTGCCTTGGTGTGAGCCATCGACACGGTGACAGGAGTGAGGATGACCTGGGCGTGGCCCATGGCGGCGGCTACGCTCTGCGGCGGCTCCTGACCGTCGATCTCGCGTGGCTCCATCGCTGCCAACGTGACCTTCGCACCCCGCGCGAACGCGGACTGGGCGAGGATCCTGGCGCTGCTCATCAGGTTGAAGTCCGTGACGATGAGGACCTCTTCTCCCTGATCTATCGAAGCGCAGACCTCCACGATCCTGTCCGCGTTCCGCTTCATCAACATCTCCTGCAAATCGATCGCTCCTTCCGAAGCCGGCCGTAGCCACTCAGACCTGAAGCTTGGGGTCCGTAACGTCCCGCAAGCCGTCACCCAACGTGTTGATGCCCAAGATGACGAGCATGATCGCGAACCCCGCCGAGAGCGATAGCCAAGGTGCGACAGCGATCCTGTCAACGCCCTCTCTGACCATGTTCCCTAGCGTCGGCGTAGGTGGTGGCACGCCCAGGCCGAGGAAGCTGAGGTTCGCCTCGAGCCGTACGGCTGTGCCGACCCACAACGTCGCCATGACCAGCAGTTCGCTGAAGATGTTGGGAACGACATGCATGGTCAGCAGGCGCAGGTCCCTCATCCCGAGCGCCTTACCGCTGAGGACGAACGCCTCTTCCCTGATCGATAGCGTCGGGACGTAGGCGAGCCTGGCGAACCTGGGGATCAGTAGGAGGCCGACGGCGATGGTGATCTTCCAGAGCCCCGAGCCGAGGGCGATGACGATCACCACGCCGAGGACCTCGCCAGGGAACGACATCACGACGTCCATTGACCGCATGATCACTTCGCCCACCCGGCCCCTGTAGTACCCGGCGACCGTGCCGAGGATCGTGCCGAAGACCAGCCCGAGGGCCGTCGATAGGACCCCGACCGTCAGGGAGATACGCAACCCCACCAGGACCCTCGAGAGCACGTCGCGCCCGTAACCGTCGGTGCCAAGTAGGTGGTCGGCGGAGGGTGAGGTGAAGCGGTTGAAGACGTCTTGCTTGAGCACGTCGTGAGGTGCCAGCCACTGGCTGAACACCGCGACCAGGACCAGGAGCAGCGTGATGACAGCACCGACTATCGAGGTCCGGTTCTTGAGGAAGGTGCGCAGGCGCCGACTGGCGTTGCGTCGCTTGCCGGCATCTTGCTGGGCGGCAGTGGTGGTGTCAGGCATACTCGACACGCGGATCGATCACCCCCACTACCAGGTCCGTCAGGAGGTTGAAGAGGACCACCAACCCTGCGTACACGGCGAGCACCGACTGGAGCACCGTGTAGTCGCGGGACTCGAGGCCGCCTATCAGCATGCGGCCCAGGCCGGGCCTGGCGAAGACGATCTCGACCATCAGCGAACCGCCGATCAGCACGACGGCGTAGAGGCCGATGAGGCCGATGATGCTGATGGCGGCGTTGCGCATGACGTGCTTGAAGACGACCTTGCGCTCCCGGACCCCCTTGGACCTGGCGGTGCGAACGAAGTCCGCGGAGACGAGGTTGAGGACCGACGAGCGCGTGACCCTCGCGATGTACGACGCCTGGATCAGACCCAGGGTCAGGGCTGGCACGAAGAGGTGGCGCAAGATGCTCGATAGGTTGCCCGCCTGGCCGGCGCCGACGACGGGGAAGAGCCCGAGCCATATCGAGAACAGCAAGATCAGGAGGATCCCGAGGAAGAAGCTGGGGAACGACAGCCCGATGAGAGATAGCGTCCTACCTAGATAGTCGATCGGCCGGTTCCTCTCGAGCGCGGTCCACACGCCGGAAGGGATGCCGAGCAGGACGGCGAGGAACATGCCTGCGAGCGTCAGCTGCAGTGTGTGAACGAGAGCGCGTGTCAGCGAGGGCGTGATCCGTTGCTGGTTGACCAGCGAGCGACCGAAGTCGCCCCTGAGCAGACCGGACATGTAGTCGATGTACTGGTTCCATATCGGCTGGTTGAGGCCCATCTCCTCCCGCATCGCCTCGATCGCAGCCTCCGAGGCGTAAGCGCCGAGGCGGACCTGCGCCGGGTCGGAAGGGGCTGCTCTCACCAGGAAGAACGAGAGCGTGACGACGACGAGCAGCAGCGGGATGGCCAGCAGCAGTCGCCTGGATGCGTATGTCAGCAAGTGCGAGCCTTTCGAGCCCAGTGAGAGGTAGCGGTGTCGACAGAGCCGAGCCCGTCGACACCGCTACTCGTTCGCCTAGTCTTCTGCGAAGCCCGTGTCTTCGTTGATGAGCGGGAAGCCCGCGAGGACCGACTTCAGTTCGTAGCCCCACTCGACGTTCTCGCCGCGAGCGGCCACGAAGTTGAAGCCGAAGCCGGGCCACATCACGGCCCACTCGTTCGCCAGCAGCTGCGCTTCCTGCCACAGGCGCACCTGCTCCTCGACGTCCGTCTCGACGCGTGCCTGTTCGATGAGGTCGTCGACGCTGTCGACCTGCCCGTCACCGTCGGCGTCAACCGCACCGATATGCGAGAAGTTGAGGCTGGGGTTGGTGCCGATGCTGACGATCGACGCTGACAGGTAGAACTGCGTGAGGAAGACGTCCGCGGTCGGTCGCATGACGTTGTAAGCGACTATCGGCTCGGCATCACCCAGACGGTACGAACCGTAGGTCGCGTGGTCGACGGTCTGGAACGCCACGTCGATCCCGCACTGGGCGAGCTGGGCCTGGGCGTTGGTCGCGTAGGACTGGTAGTCCTCGCGAGCCGTCATGGTCGCCGACACCGAGACCCCGTCGGGGAAGCCGGCCTGTGCAAGCTCAGCCCTCGCAGCCTCTGTGCCGCGGCCGTACACGTACGACTTACCGTCCTCTGCCTCGCGGGCGCGGACCTCCTCGAGGGTCATCCCGCCGGGCATGTAAGGCGGCACCAACGTGTAGATGTTCTCCGTGATGTCTATCCCGACCGTTGCCCTGGTGGTATCGCGGTCGAGGCACTCCATGAAAGCACGGCGGACGTGGAGGTTGTCGAACGGCGGCTTGGTCATGTTGAGGTGCAGTTGGACCGTCTGGCCCGGGCCGTACACGTCGACCACGACGCCGGAGTAGGTCCTCATCTCCTCGACGAAGTCCTGCGTGGCACCCGAGATCACGTCGATCTCGCCGTTGCGAAGGGCGAACTTGCGGCTGCTCTCGCTGGGCATGTACGTGAACGTCACGCGCTCCAGCCGCGCTGGATCACGGAAGTAGTCAGGGTTGCGCGTGACGACGACGCCCTCGCGCGGCACGTACTCCTGGAAGACGAACGGACCCGTACCGACGGGGTGCGTCTGGTAGTCATCACCCAGGTCCTCGGCGGCCTGCTGGCACATGATTAGCCCGCCGGAGTCGTTCGCGACGAGGGGCAGGAACAGCACCTCTGAGATCGGGTCCTCTGAGGTGATGCGCACGGTGAGGTCGTCTACGGCCTCGAACGTCATGCCGAGGTAGCTACCCGAGTAGGCCGATGTGGCCGGGTCAGCCGCCGACTGCAAAGAGAAGACGACGTCGGCTGCGGTGAGCTGGTACCCGGGATGGGACTGGCCGGTCGCGGGGTTGGTCCACGGGTGGCACATCGCGTCGTCACGAAGGTTGAACGTCCAGACGCGGCTGTCTTCCGACGCCGACCAGCTCTCGGCGAGGTCAGGTTGGAAAGGAGCCGCCATGTCGCCGGGCGCGAAGCGGACCAGGCCGTTGAAGATCGTGGCCACTATGCCGCGGTCTTCCTTCGCCGTGACGATGTGGGGATGGAGCGAGGCCGAGTCCGCGATGGCGAGCGCGACACGAAGGTTACCCTCACTTGGTTGTGCCGCGGCGAACGCGGCGAGCGACATGATGGCCGCCAGACCGGCGGCCCTGAGAGTTGAGGTTGCTCTACCTTTCGTCAAGATCTACCTCCGCATAGATTGCTTGTGACGGACGAGAACGACGGGCCCGCGCTGACACGGGAGCTGCCCGAGGCATGGTCCTACTCGGAAACACCTCCTTGCCGAACCACTGGAGACGGCTGCGATCGCGCAGGCTTCGTCAATTCGGAACCCCTTACTCGATCCCCGGACGATGAATATGGCTGTGGAGCCAAAACTAGCACACGGTATGCCGGTATGCAATGGTGAGCGACGGTGCTGATCGCCCTGCTGGATGTGGTCGTTCCCGCGTACCTCGTCGTTGGCGTCGGGGTCCTGTTCGGCTGGCGCTTTAAGCCCGCGCTCTCCCAGGTGAACCGGCTGGCGCTCTATGCCGCCACGCCTGCGCTTGTGTTCGACAGCATCTACGACACGGACGTCAAGCTCGGCAACGTGGCCCAGCTACTGTCCGGCTACGCGATCTTCCTCGTCGCCATGGGGCTGGTCGCATGGCTCGTCTCATGGCGTCTGTTGCCAACGGAGCGGCGTGGCTTGGTCGCCACCAGTGTGTTCGGCAACGCCGCGAACCTGATGCTGCCGGTGGCGCTCTTCGCCTTCGGCGAGCCGGGGCTGCACCGGGCTCTCATCCTCTTCGTGTTCACCTCGGTACTCATCTACTCGGTGGCCCCGCTCGTCCTGACCGGCTTCGGTCGCCGGCCGGACGGCGGCCGCTCGGCCGAGATCCTCAAGCTGCCTGTGCTGTGGGCCGCCGTGGCCGCGCTCGTCACGAACCTCGCGGGCGTCGAGGTTCCGACCGGACTATCACGCGGTATCGAGCTGCTGGGTGGCGCGGCGATCCCCATCGTCCTGCTGGCGCTCGGCATGCAGGTCCAACGGACCGGGGTACGGTTGCCCAGCGGTGTGAGCGTGCTAGGCGCGGCGCTCAGGCTACTGGTCGGCCCGTGCGTGGCGCTGATAGCGGGGACGTTGGTGGGCGCGACGGGCATCGACCTGGCGATCCTCACCCTGCTGGGTGGGATGCCGCCCGCCGTGATGATGTTCGTCCTGGCGATCGAATACGAGGTGAAGGCCGAGGACGTCGCGGGGACCGTCATCCTCGCGACCTTCTCGGCGGTGCTCACCTTGCCGGCGATCGTCTACCTGCTGCAGCACCTCGTCACATAGGTCCCCGGCGTGCCGTGCCCCGTCGGATTGTCGGAGCTCCAGCCCCTCATGGACTAGCCAACCAGTAGTGAACCCCACCTACGCGTCCTCGGGCTTCGTCAACTTTCCGTTCGACGAGGACTATGAGTCGATTCTCAAAGCCATCTGCTTCTACCCCGTCGTGCGACATTAGAGACTACCCAACTGTAGAAGCCGTGAAGTCTATGCAGGCGTGGATGCGGTTGGGACAACCGGTGCCCTAGCGGTTCTGACCGAAGCTCGATACCTACGCGCGTCTCCATGCCTCAATCCTCACTGCCATCAGCCCTGAACGTCCGGTGAAACGGGGCGTACAGCATCACTAAAGGCGGGAGCACCGCGCACGCCGGAATCACGGTCGTGTAGTTGCTAACGGCATCGAAGCCCAGAGCGAAGGATGAGCGGACCCGCTGCGGTGCCCTCCAATCAGCAGCGGGAACACCGCCGTCGCCAGTGCCATGCCCAGGCCGAGGAGCCCAACGGCGAGCCCGCGCCGACTGGTGAATCCAAGGCGCGGCTTACCCTCGACTGGGTGAGGACCAGCGTCTGGCCGCGGTTGGGCGCCAATCGCGGCACGGCTCCGACCAAGGAAGAAAAAGAAGAGCTGCTTGGCTACTCATGATCGTCGATACGAGTGCTTTGCTTCATGTCCTGTTCGCTGAGGAGGGCGCCGAGCGGTGTGTGGAGTTCCTCGCCGCCCAGACCAAGCTGCTGGTGGCGGCCCCGACCATCCTCGAGACCGAGATCGTGTTCGGGGCGAAGCAAGGGTTCCATAGCGGAGACGTCACAGAGCTCGTCGACCGGCCTGGCGTCAAGATCGTGCCGTTCGAGCGCGACCATGCTCTCGAGGTCAAGCTCGCCTACGCGCGCTACGGCAAGGGCCAAGGGCATGCGGCACGGCTCAACTTTGGCGACTGCATCACCTACGCCGTCGCCAAACGGGAAGGAAGACCGGTCGTCTTCAAGGGCGATGACTTCAACCGAACAGACTTCGAGTTCGTGCGGCTGCCGCTCTCGTGACCTCCCACATATAGCTACTCCGCGACCAAGCGCGATACGTCGTCCTCAACGTTAGACAACAGTTGCAAGACCGCGTCACGAGCCCCATCGCCATCCCCCGCCTCGATCCGGAGAAGAAGCTGCTCGTGCAGTGCAAGCCTGTTCGAGGGCCCCACGTGCAGCTGCGAGTGAAGCAGGAAGCTGAGCATCATGGGCACTTCCAGGATGCGCCCGAGGGCCACGAAGA
>JBDZWC010000157.1:0-5113 GCA_040256005.1 Deinococcaceae bacterium
TGTTAACCGATTGGTCGTAGGTTCGAATCCTACCCGCCGAGCCAGAAAGGCCCGACCAGGACGAGGTTCCTCGGTCGGGCCTTCGTTTGTGCGGCCCGTCCCAGGCGCCCCCGAAGACATCCCGCTCAGCCCAGCCACTCACTTCATGGGCCGCACGATCTGCATCGTCGCCGGGTCGAAGCCGTAGTCGCGTGGCAGGACGTGTACCGTCACGCCCGACAGCGCGATGATGTCGTGGTCGCCCGCGTCGGCGGCGTTGGAGAAGCTGACCCGGCCGTCGAAGATCGTCACGGCACCGCTACCGAGGACCCTGAACTCCTCGCCCAGCTTGACGTCTAGCGCCGTGTTCTCGTCCAGCCCTATGCCCAGCACCTGGGAGTTCTGAGCGAAGACCGTCAGGAACCTAGGTACGCGCCCGCGTTCGTTGAAGTGGGTATCGACCATGGTGTCGCGTATGAAGCCTAGGCCGGGTCCTACCTGCACGTCCGAGCGCCGCACGCTGCCGCCGCCTGGGCCGCTGAGGATCATCACGCTGCCCATGGCCACCGCGCCGGCGGAGGTGCCGCCCACCAGGAAGTCACCGGCGTTGTGCCGCTCCCGTAGCAGGTCGCCGAACCGGGTGCCGGCCACGTGCATGGTCAGCCGCAGTTGGTCGCCGCCCGTGAAGTAGACGGCCGTCGCCTCCTCGAGGTGACGCAACAGTGGCTGCTTCTCGCCGGCGGCGCGGTCCTGGAAGGCGTTGGTCCAGACCTCCTCCGCGCCCAGCCGGTGGAAGATCCGCCGGTACTCGGGCAGAAGCTGCTGAGGCTCGCGCGTGGCGGCCGCCACCACGAGAACCTTGGTCTTCTCGGCGCCGGCGAGCGCGACGAAGTGGGACAGCACCTCGAGCGAGGGATCGCGCCGCTCCGAACCGCCGACCAGGAGGAGGCGACCACGTCTCGACCTGGAGCGCTCTGGCATGGGTCCCTCCGCCGGCCAGTGAGTGTGATGGGGCGTGCCGCGTGGCCGGCAGGCAGACCCCCGCTCAGGGGCCGCCGTCTCACGGAAGCCTAGGCTAGCCGCACGCTTTTCATGGCTGGCGCGACTACAAACGTGCTACTGGCGCGCAAGAGGAAGGGCAACCCAAGCAGCTCGCTCAAGGAGCCGCAGGGAACTCAGGCGCCGTGGAGGAACCAAGTTGCGCATAGCCGGGATCAGGTCCCTCGATGGGCCGAGCGTCTACCACGCCAGGCCCGTGTTGGTGATGGAACTCCATCTCGACGAGTTGGACGCCAGGGAGAGCCGCGAGTACACCGGGTTCAACGAGGCTCTGCTCGCGCTTCTGCCGGGGCTCCGCAAGCACCACTGCGGGCTGGGACGCGAGGGCGGCTTCGTCCAGCGCCTCTTCACGGGTACCTACTTCGGGCACATCGTCGAGCATGTCGCCTTGGAGCTCGCAGGGTTGACAGGCTCGCCCGTGACGTACGGCAAGACCCGCGAGAGCGAGGTGCCCGGCATGTACCGCGTCGTGGTCCGTTACCGATCGGAGCACTCGATGCGGCGGCTCCTCGTCGGCGCCGTGGACCTGGTGGAGCGCCTGCTACGCGGAGAGGCGACGGACGTCGGTTCTCTCCTGGCGGAGGCCGAGGCGGCAGCCAGGGCCAACGACCTCGGCCCCAGCACGTTGGCGATCGTGCGGGCGGCCGAGCGGCGCGGCATCCCATGTCGACGGCTCAACGACGCGAACCTGGTGCAGCTCGGGCACGGCGCCAAGCGGCAGCTGATCCAGGCTTCGATCACCGGCTCGACGAGCCATGTGGCCGTTGAGATCGCCTCGGACAAGGCCCTCACCAAGCACCTGCTCAGGGAGGCGGGTGTGCCGGTGCCAGACGGCCGGGTGGCGGACGACCTCGACGGCGCCCTCGAGGCCCTGCTCGAGCTGGGCGGTCCGGTGGTCGTCAAGCCGCTGGACGGCAACCAGGGCAAAGGCATCACAGTAGGTGTGGAGCAGCCCGTCAGGCTGCTCGGCGCCTATCAGCTCGCCAGGCGCTACGCGCCGCGGGTGATCGTGGAACGTCAACTGCCGGGCCGCGACTACCGGGTGCTCGTGGTCGGCGGCAAGGTGGTGAGCGCAAGCGAGAGGCGGCCCTGCCAGGTGGTTGGCGACGGCCGCAGTACGGTGGAGCGCCTCATCGAGAAGGTCAACTCCGACCCTCTGCGTGGCGAGGGCCACGAACGGCCACTCACTCGCATCATCGTCGACGACGAGCTGGTGGAGAGGCTGCGCGAGGTGGGCATGAGCCTCGAGTACGTGCCGGCACCGGGCCAGACGGTGGTGCTCAAGCGCCACGCCAACCTCTCGGTGGGCGGCACGGCCATCGACGTCACCGACGACATCCATCCCGAGACCTGTCAGGCGTGCGAGCGCGCCGCCCAGATCGTGGGCTTGGACGTGTGCGGCGTGGACCTCGTCACCAGCGACATCGCGCTGCCCATGGACGGCGGCATCGTGGAGGTGAACGCCGCCCCCGGCCTGCGCATGCACGTCAGCCCCAGCGAGGGCAGGGCTCGGGACGTGGGCGATGCGATCGTGGCGCACCTGTTCCCTGACGGGCAGGACGGGCGGGTGCCCATCTGCGCCGTGACGGGCACGAACGGCAAGACGACCGTCACGAGGCTCATCGGCCATCTCCTAGGGGGCGCCGGCGAGCACGTCGGCATGACGACGACCGACGGCGTCTACTCGGGCGGTGAGCTGGTGCGGCCGGGGGACAACACCGGCCCGGCGTCAGCGCGGGCGGTCCTGTCCGACCCCTCGGTCACCGCTGCGGTGTTGGAGACGGCGCGCGGCGGGATCCTCAGACGGGGCCTGGGCTACGACTGGTCCGACGTGGGGATCGTGACGAACGTGACCCGGGACCACGTCGGCCAGGACGGCATCACGGACGTGGAGGACCTGGTGTGGATCAAGTCCCTGGTGGCGGAGAGGGTCAGGGACGGCGGCACCCTGGTACTGAACGCCGACGATCCGGAGTCCGCCGGCATGGCCGACCTGGAGAGGGTGGACGTTTCCCGGCTGAGCCTCGTGTACTACTCCGTGTCCGGCGCTTCCGACCGGTACAGGGAGCACGTCGCCACGGGTGGCAGGGGCTACACCGTGCGTGACGGAGCCATCGTGACGGAGCGAGGGGGCGAGAGGAGCGTCATCGCGCGCCTGTCCGAGGTCCCGATGCTGGCGAACGGGCCGGGCTTCCAGGTCGAGAACGCTCTGGCCGCGGTCGCGGGGGCGATGGCGTTGGGGTACGGCGCGGGGGTCGTGGCCGGCGGGCTGCGCAGCTTCGACAACGCCCAACACAACCCGGGCCGCGCGAACCTCTACGCCCTGGGCGCGGGCTGCGTCGTTCTCGACTACGGACACAACCCTGCCGCGTTCAGAGCGACGGCCGAGCTGGGGAACACGTGGGGCGGTCCGGTGATAGCCATCATCGGCGTGCCCGGGGACAGACGAGACGACGTGATTCAGGAGGCGGCCGGCGTGGCGGCCACCTCGTTCGATCGCATCCTGGTACGCGAGGACGCGGACCTGAGGGGAAGGACGCCCGGTGAGGTCGCCGCCATCGTCCGCGCCGAGCTGGCACGACTGGCCCCACAGAAGCCGTGCGAGACCGTGCCGGACGCATGCGGTGCGCTCCGGAGGCTGGCGTCCGAGATCGAGGCCGGAGCGATGCTGGTCTTCTACTACGAGCACCACGGCGAGGTGCAGAACGTGCTACTCGAGCTCGGCGCTAGGCCCATCGCGTCGCTGCCCGCGCTGCGACGCGTCGGCGAGGCGGCCGTCATGGAGCTAGGGCGTACGGCGGCCGGAGGCTGAACGCGGTGGGGTAGGCGGGCTCAGGTCACTTTAGTCTTCACTTGACTTTTCGAACCCGCTGAGCAATGCTTTAGTCCATGCTTCAGCGTTCTGCTCCTGGGACGGTCTTCGATGCCCTCGGCGACAGCACCAGGCGAGCCATCGTGGAACGGCTCTCGCTGGGTCCCGCGTCGGTGTCCGCGCTGGCCGACCCGCTCGGCGTAACGCTCGCCGCCGTCCTTCAGCACGTACAGGTGCTGGAGCGGGCTCGCTTGGTGACCACCGAGAAGCAGGGCCGCGTCCGCGTCTGCCGTCTGGACGAGTCGGGACTGGAGACGGCCCGCCGTTGGATCGACGAACGGCGCCGGGAGCAGGAACGGAAGCTGGATCGCCTGGCTCAGGTGTTGGGCGAGGAAGGCTCGCGCGAGGAGTGAGAGCGCGCGACGGGAGGTTCGACATGGCGGTGCAGGCTGTCAACGAGACCGTGGTCCACGAGAGCTTCACGATCGAGAGGCGCTACAGCTCGAGCCCGGAGAAGGTCTGGAACGCCTTCGCCGACCCGGTAGTCAAGCGCCGGTGGTTCGCCGAGGGCGAAGGGTTCGAGGTCATCGACTACGGCCTCGACTTCCGCGTCGGCGGCCGTGAGCACGGCAGCTTCAACGCTCTCAACGCGCCCGTGCAGCTGGGCGTGATCAGCAACGAGACGCGCTTCTTCGACATACGTGAGGGGCGGCGCATCGCACTGGCGTACTCGATGTCGAACGATGGCACGCCGTTCTCCGCCTCGTTGGTGACGATCGCCTTCTCTCCTGATCGTGGCGGCACGCTACTGACCTTCACAGAGTCGGTCGCGTTCTTCGAGGGGTCGGACGGGCTCAAGATGCGCGAGACGGGTACCCGAACCCTGCTGGAGGCGCTCGCCAAGGAGCTGGGCGAGGAGTGGTCGAAGGTGGACTGGCGCGCCTGACCGGCGGGCGCGACGCCTGGTCGATGCGGCCACAGCCGACGGCTGGTCGCTCCGCTGTTAGCTGGCCGCTGCTGCCTGCGCGCGCTTGCGCGCCGCGCCCATCGGGTTCGAGACGGCGTGGCGCGCGGCGGCCCAGGCCCTCTTCAGCTCCAGCTCCTCCGGGTCCAGGGACGCGTCCGGCGCGTCGGCGAAGCGTGCGACCTCATCGGCCTTGGCGTTGAGCACGGTGTTGAGGACGGCATGCAGCGAGTCGCGGACGGCAAGCCCCTCGCGCATCATGTCCTGCATCTCCAGGACGCGGTTGACGAGCTCCTCAT
>JBDZWC010000003.1:0-17036 GCA_040256005.1 Deinococcaceae bacterium
GCTGCGGCCGACACTGGCGTGAACGGAGCGGTGGCCGGCCTCGCTATCGGACTCGGAGCGCTGGTACTGCTCGTCTCGATCGCCCTGCCACTGGTGCTACCCGAGTACCGGTTCCCGCCGCCCAGCGGTCCCCACGCCATCGGCACGGTCACGTACCACTGGGTAGACGACGGGCGAACCGAGCTGTTCACTACCGATCCCGAGGACAGGCGGGAGCTGATGGTCCAGGTCTGGTACCCGGCCATCCCACGCGAAGACGCCCCGCGCGCTCCTTACATGCGGGACGCGGGGGCGTTGACCACCTGGGTCGCCTGGCTCCTGCATGTCAACCTGCCGGACTGGCTCTCGGGTCGCCTCACCTCGGTGACCACCAACGCGGTCGCCGGTGCCCCAGTGGCGACCGTCGAGCCGCGCTACCCGGTCGTCGTCTTCCTCGAGGGGCTCTCCGGCTTCAGGCAGATGAACACCTACCAGGTCGAGGAGCTCGTCTCGCACGGCTACGTCGTCGTGGCCCTGGACCAGCCCTACACCGCGGCCTCGCTGACCTTCCCGGACGGGCGGCGCGTCACGGGCATCAGTAAGGAAGAGATCTGGCCGGCCATCCTGCAGAGCATCCGTCGCAGCGACCCTGCACCGGTGCTGAGGGGCCGAACGCTCGAGGACGGGATCATCCCGTACCTAGCGCGCGACGCGTCGTTCGCTCTGGACAGACTTGAGAACGTCAACCGCGCGGACCCTGAGGGCGTCCTCACCGGCGCGCTCGATCTTGGTCGGGTAGGTCTGATCGGCGTGTCCCTGGGTGCGATCGTGGGCCCGGAAGCGTGCCACCTAGACGAGAGGCTGGGCGCGTGCATGTTCATGGAGGCGCCGGTGACCGCGGACGTCATCGCAGCAGGGTTGGAGCAACCCACCTTCCTGCAGCTGGCTGACGACGAGTCACTGCGCCTGGCCGGTTGGTCGGAGGCGGACATCGACCTGCACCGCGAGACGATGCGCTCCCTGTACACGAACCTGGCCGGCGACGGCTACTTCCTATCCACGCACGGCACCTTCCACCTGAACCTCACCGACGCCCCGCTCCTCCTCCGTATCCCGTTGCGGGTGCTGGGCCTGCTGGGTCCCATCGACGTCGCTCGGGCGCACGGGATCATCAAGGCCTACACCGTGGCCTTCTTCGATAGGTACCTGAGGGGTTCTCCCGCGCCGCTCCTCGACGAGAGGCAGGCGTTCGCGGAGGCGGTCCTGGAGTCGCGCGCGGGGTCCCCTCAAGCTGCCCGGCGCTGAGCCTCTCGACGCCGCGCCCTGGCTCCAGTGAGCTGAACCACGAGGGTGCCCGCCGTGGCCAGCAGCAGCCCGATGATCTGCCGTACACCTAGCCCTTCGCCGAGGAAGACCCACGCCAGGACGGCGATCTGGACCAGCATCGTGTTGTTGATGACGCTCGACTCCAGCGCGGACAACTTCCTCAGCGTGAGGTTCCAGAACGTGAAGGCGAAGGCCGTGTTCACGACGGCGAGCCATGCCACGATCGCCCACCCGCGCAGCGAGAGGACGGGCAACCCTTGCGTGCCCATGCCCACCCCCAGCAGGACGACGGAGCCCACCCCCATGCTGATCAGCGTCACGGTCGCGGCGGGAAGGGATGTCGACCTGTTGACGTGCCTGCCCAGCACCGCCGCTCCTGCGTTCGCCAGGAGACCGGCGACCGCGATGACCAGGCCCACGACCTGACCTGGCGGGAAGGAGGCGGGGTACAGGAAGGTGACCGCTCCGATCAGGAACAGGATCACCCCCAGGAACTGGAGTGGCGCGGGGCGCTCACGCAGCGCCGCCATGCCGAGGAAGGCGACGGCGACGGGGGAGAAGCTGAGGACGAGGCTGGTCGTCTGGGCGGGCAGGCGGTCGAGGGCCAGGAACTGCGCTCCCTGCGTGAGCGTGTACATGACCAGGCCCAGCGTTACAAGCAGCAGCCATTCACCGCGGGAGAGCGTCCTCACCGCGCGTCTGACGTCTATGCGCAGCAGTAGCGGCAGCAGGACCAGGAACGCCAGGCCGTAGCGCAGCCCAGCGAAGGTAAGCGCCGGGATCTCCTCGAGGCCGATCTTGATGAAGACCCAAGACGTCGACCACAGGAAGGTGACGAACAGGGCCTGCAGCATGGCACGGACATGGGACGAAGGCATGCTCCTCCTAAGACGTGACGGCACACCGCTGCGGCGTGCCGACCTGTCTCCTCGAGGCTTCTATCCCGTCAGATGCTGCCCGTTTCCGGGGTCACGCGGCGCTCGGTCCAGGCCCGCGTTCGTGCGGTAGTCGCGGCGGAACCCTAGCCACCATCATCGGTCGCGCCGCGAGTGTACCAGAGCGGCTGGCCAAACCGTTCGTCAGTCGGCGAGCCACTCGATGACCTTGCCGCGGGACCAGCAGCGACCCACCGCCTCGATGCGCAGCTTCGAGCGGCTGAGTAAGGCGACGCCGATGATGCTATGGCCAGAGGCGCGCCGGTCCCCGAGCGTCGGCACGCCTGGAGCGACACCGACGCCCTCGATGGAGACCCATGCGACGGTCCTGCGCGCGGCTGCGTCCTGGAGCGAGTCGAGGAACCGCAGCCGGTCCTCGCGCTCGAGACGCGACAACGCCCAAGCGGTGATGACGACAGGGAGAGCCGCTTCGGGTACCTCTGCGAGGCTGCTGGGAAGGCGATCCACGGAGGCGGCGGTGAGCTTGGCGCCGATCGTCGGCAGGTCTCGGTCGGGCACCGTGCGGTCCCCGACCACCCGGCACGTCAGCTGGATCGCTGCTTCCATGTCCCCGCGTCGGGCGCCGTCGCTGTAGGTGACGCCCACGGAGCCGAGCTCCAGGTTCATGCCCGGCGTCTGCGTGAGGTCCACGAGGCCGACGGACTTGGCGCCTGCCCTGAACGCGGCCTCCGCAACGGCCGCATGGAGGACCGCCAGATGGCTGGTCTGCTCGGGGTCTAGGGCTCTGCTCATCGGCCTCGCTACTCGCGGCTACGTCAGCTGCGATCGTTGCCGGCCAGCCCACCGAACCTAGTCAGTAGGGCACCGATCGCTGCGCCGTGATCGACCGTCGGTCGCCAGCCAGTCGCTCGCAGAGCCGACCCGTCCACCTCGAAACTGAGGTGCGTCTGGGCGTCTTGGTCTGTGAAGCGCAGCTCGGCGCCGGGGTGTGACTTAACGATGGACTCGGCGAGCTCCAGGATCGTGGGGTTGGCGCTCACGGCGTTGAAAGTAGCCTTGCCCAGCGGCTCGAGACCCGCCACGTGGACCAGCGCGCGGGCAGCGTCCTCGACGTGGATCAAGGGGCGCCTCTGCACTCCGCTTCCGTAGACCGTGACCGGCCTGCCGGTAGCGGCCTGGAACACCAAACGGTTCGTGACGCCGTCGAGGCGCAACGCAGGCGCGTATCCGTAAGCCATGCCAAGACGCACGACCCGCACGTCGAGGCCACGCGCTGCCAAGCTGGCCAGTGCGTGCTCGGCGCCTGCCTTGCTCTCGGCGTATGGCCCCACCGGGCGCGGCGTGACGCTCTCGTCATGAGGGCCACCTGGTCCGTATACGACGGTCGAGCTGGCGAACACGAACCGCTTCACCCCCTCGGCCAGCGCGGCCTCACCTACCCCTTGAGTGCCCCATTGGTTCACTTGCCGCATCCATGCAGGGTTCTCGAACGTCATGGGTGTGCGAACGATGCCGGCGAGATGGAAGACGGTGTCTACGCCAATCAACGCGCGGCCTAACATGGCGCGGTCCAGGACGTCTCCGTGCAGGAACCTGTAGGTCGCGCCTTCCGGCAGGTCCATGAGCGCCCGGTACGTGTCCCGGTGCAGGTTGTCGAGGATGCGGACCTCGCGCCCTGGGGCCAGCTCAGCCAGCGTGCGGATGAGCTGAGAGCCTACGTAGCCGCAGCCTCCGGTCACCAGGATCGCGCTCATGGGCCGTCGTCCGTCAGGAAGGGTCCACGGTGGGCAGGTGCAGGCCGCACTCGGTCTTGTTCGAATCCGACCAGCGACCGGAGCGGGCGTCTTCGCCGGTCGTCACCGGCCGCGTGCACGGCGCGCATCCTATGGACAGGTAGCCGCGCTGCAACAGAGGATGGTCTGGAAGCGAGTGCCTGTGCATGTAGGCGGCCACGTCGCTGTCCGTCCAGTTGACGAGGGGGCAGACCTTGTAGCGGCCGTCCTCGAGGGAGACCGCCTGTACGCCGGCACGCTGCGCCGTCTGGTCCCTGCGGATGCCGGTGATCCAGGCGTTAGCGCCCGCGAGCGCCTTCTTGAGCGGCGCCACCTTGTTCAGGTAGCAGCAAGCGTCGGGGTCCGTGCGGTGCAGTTCGCCGTGCCGGGTCAGGAACCCGTCGTGACCCAACTCGTTGCGCAGGTCGCGGACCGTGAGCCCGAACCTGGTCGCCAGTTCGTGCCGGAACTCCAGCGTCTCGGGGAAGTGGAAGCCGGTGTCGAGGAAGAGGACCGGCACTTCGGGGGCGACGCGGGCGAGGACGTGCAGCAGCGGCACGCTCTGCGTCTGGAACGACGACGTCATCACCAACCCGGCGCCGAACGTCTGGTGCGCCCAGGCGACGATCTCGGCAGGGCCGGCCTGCGA
Source organism: Deinococcaceae bacterium (assembly GCA_040256005.1). Lineage (GTDB taxonomy): Bacteria > Deinococcota > Deinococci > Deinococcales > Trueperaceae > DASRWD01. Next base: position 4,623 of record JBDZWC010000003.1, read on the forward strand.
GAAACGCCGGTTCACCGCTTCCAGGTCGACTCCTATGCTCACCCTCCAGCACCTCGGCCACGCCGCTCGGGCCGGAGCGGTACGGGACCGCTGTCGGCGGCGAGCCTCTGTGCGAGTGTGCGGACCATCGGGTCACCGTACCGTTTGCCGCCAGCGACTTCGCGAGAAGAAGGGCGCATGGGTGCAACGCCGCGCTGGATCGTCATGCCCGTCTGTGGCATCGGAGCGAGTAATATACCTCGCCGGCCGGGCGCGACCATGTCAGCTATCCGGAGTTCACGTAGCATCGCCCCTAGCGAGAGGAGTGCTTCGTGAAGATCACACGCTCGGCGCTGTCCCTGAACGTTCCCGACGTCGCGGCATCTGCTCGGTTCGCGAGGGATCACCTCGGCTTCGACGAAGAGATGGCGGACGACGGCTTCGTCTCCCTGACCAGGGACGATGCCGGATTCAACCTGATCTTCCTCCGGACCGGGCTGGGATCCTTCAAGCCCGCCAGCATCGCTGGCAGCGCGGGCACAGGACTTCTCGTGGTCTTCGTCGTCGATGACATCGACCAGCACTACGAGCGACTACGCGGCGAGGGCGTTCACATCGTCACGCCCATCGAGACGGAGCCTTGGGGCGAGCGGTACTTCCAGATGCAGGACCCCAACGGCCTCGTCTACCAGCTGGTGCAATGGGTGAGCTAGCCGGCGATGGCCAACCGACCATCCACACCATAGGTCACTCGACGCGGTCCCTCGACGAGTTCATCGGCATGTTGAAGGCCCATGGCGTGACGTCCTTGGTGGACGTACGTACGGTGCCCAAGTCGCGGCGCTACCCGCACTTCGCCGGCGCGGCCCTCGCGGAGTCCCTACCCGCTGCCGGGATCGCGTACGACTGGGTCAAGGAGCTGGGCGGCTTGAGGAAGCCCAGGGCCGACAGCCCCAACGGGGCATGGCGCAACGCGTCCTTTCGGGGCTATGCCGACCACATGCAGACGGACGAGTTCGAAGCCGCCGTCCGGGGCCTGGTCGAGCGCGCCGAGTCGGACGCCGTCGCCATCATGTGCTCCGAGGCCGTGCCATGGCGCTGCCACCGGTCGCTGATCGGTGACGCCTTGCTCGCCAGGGGCGTGACGGTCCTCGACATCATGTCCGAGATGAAGGCCACCCCGCACAGGCTCACGCCGTTCGCGCGCGTCGAGGGCACCAAGGTCACCTACCCGCCGGAATCCTGACCTACTTACTTGTTGCCGGATCCGCGCCCTGCCCCCACCGCCCGCTCAGCTTCGCTCGCCTGCCGGGGCCGGCAGGGCCACTCGTGAGGCGAAGCTCAACGCCTCATCCGGCGAGAACCGAGCCCCTGCCTCCCAGGCGCGCCTGAACGACTCGGGTCTCATGGCGGCACGGGCGGAGGAGACGGCCTCTTGGTGCTCGCGCGACTGTGCGCCCGTCAGTGTCGAGCCGGCCGAGTCCAGCAGCGACTCCATGGCTCCCCAGGCTGTGGCCGCAGGCTCGTGGCGGTTGGCGGCCGACAAGATCAAACCGAGCTCGTTGAGGCACTCGCCCATGGCCTCAAGGTCGTGCAGGTCGTACAACCCTTCGAGCGCCTCCAGGCACAGGGTGCCTGCCCTCGCGAGGTCGCCCCGTCTCCTGGCGGCCGCCGCCAGCCGCGCCAGGCAGGTCGCGACGCCTGCCTTGCTATTTATCTCTTCATGTATCTCGAGGCTCTCCTCGTACAACCCCTCGGCCTTCGCGAAGTCGCCCATGTACTCCGCCACGTCGCCCAGGTTGCTGAGCAGCAGCGCGATCGCCCGCCGGTGGCCCAGCTCTCGGAAGATGGCGAGGCTCGCGGCGTAGTAGCGCTCCGCTGCCTCGATGTCCTCCGCTCGGCCGGCCATGGCACCCAGGTTGTTGAGAGTGGCGGCGACGCCCTCCCGGTCGTCCAGTTCTCGCCTGATCGCCAGGGCTTCGGTGAACAGGGTCTTGGCGGTGCCGTAGTCCCCTCGGTGCAACGCGATGACGCCCAGGTGGTTGGTCATCGCTCCCACGCGCTCCCGGTCGCCGAGGCGCTCGCTCAGCTCGAGGCTTGCCCTCGTCTGCGCTTCGGCGAGAGACAGGTCTCCCTGGTTGGCAGCCATGACGGCGAGCCCTCGGTGGGCCTCCGCCAACGCTCGCTCCAGACGAGGATCTCCGTCTACGCCTGGAGCGCGCTCATCGGGCTGGTGCGACGTCTCGTAGCCGTGCACGGCTCGCTCGAGCCATGCGCGCGCCTCGCGCCAATCTCCTCTGTCGTGCCAGACAGGCCAGACGGCGGCGATCAGCCGCACGGCCGTGTCCCAGTCTCCTTCTCGCGCTGAGCGGGCGAGCGCGGCGCGGAAGTTCTCGCGTTCGGCATATACCTTCTCCGTGTCCAGCGTGCGGCTGCTGGGCTCGGCCGCTAGCTGGATCAGGTGCTCGGCATGCGCCTTCTTCACCCGTGCTGCCCGTTCCGGGGATAGCTCGAGCTTCTCGAGCGCGAAGCCTCTGACCAGGGGGTGCAAGCCGTACCTTCCCGATCCGAGGGCGCGCACGAGGGACTTGTCGATCAACGCGGAGAGCATCGGGATGGTGAGGTCAGCGACGTGGGACGCCGCTTCTCGGCTGAACCCACCCGCGAAGATGGCCAGCGCCGCCAGCGCCGCATGCTCCGACGGCGAGAGCAGGCTCCAGGAATGCTCGAACGTGGCGCGCAGGCTCCTGTGACGGTCAGGGACCGCGAGGCTCGGCGCGTTCAGCACGTCGTGATCTTCGGTCAACTCAGCGGCGATCTCTTCGGGAGTCAGGACCCCGACGAGCGCAGCTGCTAGCTCTATAGCGAGCGGCGACCCCTCGACGGCTGCGCAGATCTTGGCGACGTACGAGAGGTTCTGCTCGTCCAGGACGAACCCGAGGTCTACGCGCTTGGCCCGCTTCTCGAAGAGCCGGACCGAGTCGAGGTACCTGGCGTCAGGCGCGATCTGCTCTTCAGGGTCAGGGAAGGGCAGGCCGTCAACAGGGAACAGCTGCTCGCCCGGCAGGTGAAGGCGCTCGCGCGAGGCGGCCAACACCGTGAGGCCGGCGCAGTGGGAGAGAAGGTCAGTGACCAGGCCGAGCTGTCCGACGAGGTGTTCGCAGTTGTCTAGCACGAGCAGGATGTCCGGGTCCGCGATGAGCTCCGCCAGCGCGGTGGTTCCGTCGCCGTCGAACTCGAGGCCCAGGGCACCGGCGATCGCCGACGGCAGCTCCGGTCGCCCGGACACATCTTCCAGGGACACCAGGTAGACACCGCCTGAGAAGGTGCCAGCCTCCAGCTCCTGCTGAGCCGCCGCCAGGGCCAGAGACGTCTTGCCGGTTCCGCCCGGTCCCAGCAGCGTCACCAGGCGTACCGCCTGGTCGCCGAGAAGCCTGGCGAGCTCCAGGAGCTCGAGGTCACGCCCCTCGAAGGACGTGGTGCGATGGCGCAGGTTGTGAGGTGCGCGCCCGCCGAGCTTGGCAGCGGGAAGCGTAGGGACATCCCTCACCGGTTCCGTGAGAGCGATGCCGTACTCGAGAGCCTCTGCCCTCAGCTTGGCTGCGTAGGCGTTGCCACCTGCGACCATCAGGGCGTAGGCGCGATCCAGCGTCTCCGGCGTGGGCTCGGGGGCGCCCGGGAGCCGATACGCCTGCTCGGCTCTCCTAGCTGCGAGCTGCGCCTGCCCCCGCCGTGCCAGCTCCTCGGCGTGATCGAGTACCTGCGACCGAACGGTCTCCGCCACTAGCTCGCGGGTGGAGAAGACCCACTCCTCCAGCTCGGCGCCCCAGTCGGGGAGGTGCACACCCTCGAGGAAAGGGCCAGGGTAGACGTCCTCCAACTCGCCCTCGAGCCGAAACGAGGCGCCGTCCAGCACGGCCTTGGCGTCCACCTCCAGGGCCGTGCTCAGCCTCGCGGCGTCACTCCGTACGGCCCCTGGAGCCCCCTTGTTGAGCTGCGAGAGCGCAGTGCGCAGGTTGGTCATCGGTGCCGGAGCAGCCGGCCAGAACAGCCTGCTCAGGAAGCGCCGGTCCCTGGGGCCCTCCATGGCGAGGTACGCCAGCAACAGTAGCGGCTTCGGCCTGCCGAAGGCCGCGCCCTCGAGCCGCAGCCCCCCGAGCGTCCTCAACAGCATGACTTTGACTATAGGAAGCTTCGCTGCCTCAGGGTCGGGCGGCTTTCACGCCGGGAGCCCGAGTCGGTGAGTCGCCAGCGAGAAGACGAGGCCCCGGTCCTGGAAGGGCCGGAGCCTCGTTGAGCGCGCGGCTCGCTGTCAGCGCTGGGCCGCGACGTCCTCCGGCGTCACCAAGGGCGCGTCGTTGCCGAAGCTGGTGCGCTCGTGGTTGACCACGGCGGCGATCTGCTCGTCGGTCAACAGGTCAGCGAAGGCTGGCATGGGGGAGACGTACGCCACGCCGCCGATCTCCTTGCCCTGAAGGCCGTGCAGAACGATGTCTATGTGCTCCGTCGGGTCGTCGGCTGTCACGACAGGATCACCTGCCAGGGGCGGGAACACGCCCGGCAAGCCCTTGCCGTCGCCTTGGTGGCAGCGCGCGCAGTTGGTGCCGTACACCGCAGCTCCCAGCTCCCTGTCGAAGTCGATGGCGCCCGCCTGTGCCGTGTCGGCGGAGCCGTCCGCTGCGCCCGTCGCGGACACGTCGCCGGACGTGGCGGCGCCAGCGGCCGGTGGGGCAGCCGCGACCGCCCCCGCCTCGGCCCGACCCGTCGCCGCGAGGACCTCGGGCGGCGGGTTCCAGTGCTGGACGCCGTAGTACAGGCCGTACGCCACCAGGAGGATCACGAGGACCCAGGCCCACGTGGGAGCGGGCGAAGGGGTCTCGGCTCGGGAGGGTTCCCACTTGCTCTCGACGGCGCCGCCGAACGAGTTGACGAGCACCGGCACCGTGCCCTCGAGCACGTCGTCTTCCCTCAGCCCGCTGACGGCGATGCCTGGTCCGTTGCGCACGGTGAAGGTCATCGTCTTCACGCCCTTGGTGCCGTTGGAGTCGTAGGCCTCGATGCGTAGCGTGTGGCGGCCGTCCGCCAACTGGGTGGTGTCCAGCTCGAACCGTAGGGGAGGGCTGTAGCTGGCCAGCGGCGTCGGGTCGTCGTCCAGGAAGACGTCTATGCGGTTGCTATGAGGGTTCGCTACTGCCTCCATGTCAGCCTCGCTCCTCGAGGATGCGTCGCTTGATGTGGTCGGGGGAGGCCTCACGCGGGCGCAGCACGTGGTCGATGGCGAAGTAGATGACGTACGCGACTATCACCGCACCCACGCCCGCGATCGCGTAGTCGAGCCAGCCCGACGGTGACGCGTGATGTCCCTCGGTGGCGGTGGCGAAGTCCGCCGCCTTGGTCGCCAGGGTCTGTGCGAAGGCCACGACGTACGTCAATGCCCTGCTCCCCCCTCGCCATGGTCGGCCGTGGTGGAGACGACCAGGGGCGCCTGCTTCAAAGAGAGGAGGTACGCCACCAGTGCCTCGCCATCTGGGGTGGGCACGACCTGGCCGGCCGCCGGGGCGAATGCGCCCGTCACGGGAACCACCACGTCGTCGGCGCCTGCCTGTTCCACCACCTCGAAGAGCCAGGGGTAGGCGGGCATCACGGAGTCGGGCACGACCATGCGAGGGTTGTAGAGGTGCATGTACTGCCAGGTCTCGCTGGCCTGGCGCGCGCCCACGTTCGTCAGGTCGGGTCCCGTGCGAGAGGAGCCCAGTAGCGCCGGCGCGTAGGGGCTGAGGGGCCCGAGGGGCTCTACATGAGCGTAGTCGCCCGGCACGGCGGCCCGTCCCCAGACCTCGTCCATCTCGAGGGGGCGTACCTGCTGCGTGTGGCAGGCGACGCAGCCCTCCGCGATGTAGACGCCCAGGCCCCGCTTCTCGATCTCGGTCATGGGCGTCGTGTTCGGCAGCGGGCGCATGCTGTTCTCGACGCCGATGGCGGGAGCCACCGCGATGATCATCGAGAGCGCTATGAAGCCGAAGAAGATGACGGAGAACAGGAGCCGGTGGTTGCTGTGCATGTTCATGACAGCGCCTGCGCCGCCGCGACCGGCGCCTGCGCCGGGGCAGGGGCCGTCGCCGGGCGCATGGTCCAGAGGTTGTAGGCGAACACGAGATGCGACAGGAACATCAGGCTGCCGCCCACGGCGCGCCACAGCCAGAACGGCACCATCGTGTTGACGCTCTCGATGAACGGGGCGCCGGACAGCCAGCTCATGCCCTGCATGGTCCCGCCGATCATCAGTGCCGTGCCGTAGAAGGCCAGGCCGACGAGCGCGAACCAGAAGTGGACACCGACCAGCAGGGCCCTGGGCTCGCGTCCGGTGATCATCGGCACCAGGCCGTAGACGCCGCCCCAGATCAGGAACGCGACGAAGCCGTACATGGTCAGGTGGCTGTGCGCCACGGTGAAGTTGGTGAAGTGCCAGACGAGGTTCAAGGTCCTCAGCGCCTCTAGGGACCCCTGAGCCGACCAGAAGAAGTAGGCCAGCACCCCAGCCAGGATGAACGGCAGCGAGTAGCTGCGGGCGACCGTGCGGAAGCTGCCGCGCATCGTCAGCAGGAAGTTGCCGGTACCGGCTGCCAGCGTCACGAGCATGCCTACGCTGAAGATGATGGCCACCGTCTGGATCCACCACGGCGTGGGCGCGAACACGAAATGGTGCGCGCCGATCATCGTGTAGAAGACCATCTGGGTCCAGAAGGCCAGCACCCCGAGCGAGTACGAGTAGATGGGCTTGTTGAGCAGCTTGGGGAGGAAGTAGTACGTCAGCCCCAGTGCCAGCGGCGTGAACCACATGCCCACGCCCATGTGCATGTAGTAGCCCTGGATCACCGACTCGCTGATCGGGTTGGTCTGGTAGAAGGGCAGGTAGGCGATAACCAGCACGACCGCCGTCCACAGGAAGGCGGCGACGATGTACCAGTTCGAGATGTAGATCTCCTCGACGTCGCGCTTGGCGATCGTCTGGATGAGGTTGTAAGCGACGAGGATCGCCCCGAGCGCGAACACCGCCTGCACCGGCCACACGTACTCGCGGTACTCCTGACCGCCGTTGTTGATGCCGGACATGAGCAAGATGTCGCCGACCACGACGGCGACGTTTATGAGCACCAGGCTGGTCCACGCCAGCGGGATCGAGAACAGACGCCGGTTGCTGGTCTTGGGGACCACGTAGAGCGCGAGCGCGATGAGCGCAAGCGACGACCAGCCCCAGAACACGGTGTTGGTGTGGACAGGCCGCAGCCGACCGTACGAGAGCCAGGGCAGGTGGTCCATATCGGGCGAGGAGAACTTGATCCCCAGGTACTCGCCGATGAACGTGCCGATCACCAACCAGGCCGCGGCGCAGGCCAGGTACGCGAAGATCAGCCTCGTCGCCCCGGTGTCCCGGTCGGCAACCGGGTTGAGCCGCGCCTTGGTCACGGCGAGGGGTCGGCTATGGTCGCCCGTACGCGCCTTGCCGTTCCCCGCGACGCTCGCGCTATCGCCTGTCATGTCTCTCCAGCGCTCGACCCGTGGTGAGTGCCGGCGAACCTATGTGCATGAGAACCTCCAACTCAGACATGCACGTCCAGATATATGACTGACGGTGCCCGAACGGCGGGACAAATGACCCGGCGAGTACAGCGGCCGCCGGCCCGCCGGCACTTGGGATCGGCGACAGGGCCGGCGGCTGCATCGCGGGCACGCCCGGGGGGCGCTGAGCCGTGTTAGCAAGGGGCCAGATGATCACCATGCCCCAGACCGTTCAAGTGCTGCGCTCCCGGCGCAGCGTCAGCCAGCCGCGACTCGCCGGCAGCGTCATCGAGGACCACGAGGTGGTGAGGGAAGCGCTCGAGTCGGCCAGGTGGGCGCCGAACCACAGGCACACGGAACCGTGGCGGTTCTACCTGCTCGACGACCAGCGCATCCGGGAATTGGCGCGCCTGAACGCCGAGCTGCTGGAGCGCGGCGGTTCCGGCCCGGAGAAGGTGGCGCTCAAGCGCGCGCAGTGGGAGGGGGTGCCTGGCGTCGTCGTCTTCACGGTGCGCTCGGCCCCTGATGCCGACGCCGTGACCAGGCGCGAGGACTTCGCCGCCGTCGCCTGCGCCGCACAGAACTTCATGCTTCACCTCTGGTCGGAGGGCGTGGCCAGCAAGTGGTCGACGGCTTCCGTTTGGCGCCACGAGGGCTTCTGGCCGCTCCTGGGCCACGATCGCGACCCGGGTGAGGAGGTCGTCGGGATCTTCTTCTACGGCCAGGCGAGCGAAGTGCCTGCCGGCCGCCGGCGACTGCCGCTGGACGCGGTGCTCACCGACTTCCGGGCCGCTCGCCCTCCGGCCGGTTAGCCTCTCGGTCGCCCACCGGCCCTAGACTTCGGGCGATGACCGTACTGCCGATGGCACCGCGAGCGACGGCATGATGTCGGCGTGGGCGTGAGGCGTTTCCTGCGCAGCCTCCTCGGCACCGTATTCGTCCTCGCTGGGCTGGGCCTGGTGCTCGGCAAGCTGTGGCTCGACGCCGGCGGACCGTACATAGAGGCCCTGCCGCTCTACCCATACTGCGCCGAGGCCGAGGCTGCCCTGGCCGCCGGTCGTCACCTCGACGCCATCGAGCTCGCCGAGGCCGGCGGATGCGAGGCGGTGCTGGCGCAAGCGAACGCGGCATGGAACAGCGTCGGCGCGGTGTTCTCGCGGTGTGTAGGCGGCGTCTGGACGGGTCGAGCGGACGACGGCGTGGGCCTCGGCTGCGCGGTAGCGAGCGACCTCGTGGTCTTCGGCGACGTTCGCGACCTGACCCGCCAGGGGATCGCCTGGTTCCGGGGCGAGGACACCGACGAGGTGATCGTCGCGTTGTCGGCCGCCGGGATCGCCCTCACGCTGACGCCGCAGCTCGGCGCCGGGACCTCGCTGCTCAAGGCGGCGCGCCGAGCCGGGACGTTGGCGGACGGTCTCGCGCGGACCGTCGTCAGGCTCGCGCGCGAGCGTGCGTGGAGGCCCCTCGCGGGGTTCTTTACCGACGCCGGCCGCATCAGCCTCAAGGTCGGCCCGGCCAAGGCGACACGAGCTCTGCAGTACATCGACGACCCGGCGGACCTCTCCGCGGTGGCCCGTTTCGTTGAGGCCGCCCCCAACCCGCTGCTCGGCCTCAGGTGGGGCGGCAAGACGGTGGCGCGGCTGGGAGACGAGGCGCTGTACGTCGAGGCGCTGCGCCACGGTCCGCCAGGCTTGCGGCTGGCGCTGCAACGTGGTGGAAGGGCTCTGCTGACTAGGCAGCCGCTGATCATCACCGCCGCCAAGACCGTCTACAAGAGCCCCGAGGCCGTCGCTGCTGCGATCACCGCCATCGTCGCGTTCGTCGTGCGCTGGATGCGTTGGCCACTGACGCTCGGCGTCGCGCTCGTCCTGCTGCTCCTCGGGTTCTGGAACATCCTCCTGGGCCGGAGGCGACCACGACCTCGATGGGACGGGCGCGCTGCCGCGCTGAGGCGCTAGCGCGTCACGATCACGGCACGATCGCGGCGGGATCGCCCACTTTCTGGCGCGCTCGAGGGCATAAGAAGCCCATTCAGTACGGGATCTCTGCATCCTCTTGACGAATGCCGCATACGGGGGTATCTTGAAGATATCAGCCGCGCTAGACAGCGCGGTTTTTTCGTGCCTCGATCCCCGCCGCTTCGCGCCGTGGGAGAGGTCGAACGCCTGCTCGCGACGAACTGGCCTCAGCTCCAGACGTCAAGCCCAGGAAGCCCAGCCATGCCCAAGGTCAGCGCTACCTGGCCGGCGTGCCAGGCGTCGTGCGTGTGAACGCGCTGGATCACCGAGCCACGGGTGTGGACCCAATCCTCGCCCCACGTCGGGCGCCTCAGCTCCTCGTGCAGGCCTTCGACCGTCCAGGTGTCCAGACAACGATCGATGATCCGGAACGTCGAGTCCAGCGCCTCGGCGAGCTCCGCCGGCCCCAGCACGTTGACGAGATCGTCATCGCCCGGGCAGTCGTACGCCGCGTTGGTGAAACGGGTCGTCTCCTTGCCGGGCTCGCCCGCGAAGTCGCAGAGCCAGAAGACGCGCTGGCAGGCCAGGTGTCCGATCGTAGCCCAGAGTGGCCAGCGCTCTGGGGAAGGTCGCGTGAGCAGTTGCTCGGGCGAGAGCCTCGAGACCAGTTCTATCAACGCGTCGTTGAGTCGCGGCCAGTCGCTGAAGGCCGGTCGGATCGTCTGAGCCATGTGCCTCAGGGTAGCGGTACGGCGCGACCCAAGGTTCGTGGCCGCGGCCAGGCTCGCCTCCTCGATCGCCACCCCTGGGCAGGTGCTAGCCGTCCCGGGGCCGTGACCCTACGGTGCTCTCCCGCACCACGAGGTGGGTGGGCAGCAGCACGGACGTGGGCGCCTCGTCACCTCGCAGCTGAGCGATGAGCAGCCGCGCGGCTTCCTTCCCCTTCAGGACGGTTGGCTGATGGACCGTCGTGAGGGGCGGCGTGGTGCGCGCTGCGTGCGGTAGGTCGTCGAAACCTGCCACAGCCACGTCCTCGGGAACGCGGAGCCCCGCGTCGCGCGCGTGGCCGAGCACCCCGAAGGCCAGCTGGTCGCTCATGGCGAGGACGGCAGTAGGGCGCGGCTCGGTCGCCAAGATCGCTGCCGCCCCCTCGGCGCCGTCTACGGGGCGGTTGTCGGTCGTTTCGTAGACGATCACGTCGCGATCCCAGGCGAGCCCCGCTGCTTCGACCGCTGCCCGGTACCCGGCCAAGCGGGCCCGTACCGAGGCGTAGCCGACCGCTGCCTGCCGCTCGGGACCCACGACCCCGCCCACGACGTCCACGTCCATCTCCATCGATACGACCCCGAGCCGCCTGTGGCCGAGGGCCAGCAGGTGCTCCGCGGCTTGCCGCGCGCCGCCTTCGTCGTCGATGGCGACGTGCGAGTACCCGGGCACTCCCGAGTTGTCCACCATGACGGCGGGAAGCTTGCGTGACAGGGCCAGGTCGAAGAGAGGGTCCTCGTCGGCGAAGCAGTGGACGATGAGCCCGTCGACGTTGGCCGAGGCGTACGGCGCGGTCTCTACGTCACCGTGCATCCCGATGAGCACGAGCGCGAAGCCCTCCTCTTCGGCCTGCTGCGCGATGCCCTGGATGAAGAGGGCTGCCGCCGGGTCGGTGAAGGCGTAAGAGAGCTGGCTGGGGTACACGACGCCGAGAGCGTTACTAACGCCACGGCGCAGGCTCCTGGCCGCCGGGTCGGGCCCGGTGTAACCCAGCCTGTGGGCCGTGTCGAGGATCTTCTCGCGCAGCTCCTTGGACAGCTGGTCCGGCCGGTTGTAGGCGTTCGACACCGTGGATGTCGCGATGCCCAGCTCGTCGGCGATGCGTTTGAGCGTCACCTTCTTGTCGCTGGCCAGGTCCTTGACACCCACGCAGTCAGCATACATACTGAATCGATTCAGAGAAGAATCGATTCAGAAGAGCCGGTTCTGCTGTTGTCGCTCGAAAGGACCGCGATGCTCCCACACTCACTACAGGGCACGCAGGGGCTTGTAGCGGCCCGTTCTGCGTTCCGAAGGGCCCATGCGCGGGCGCGTTGGCGCGCGTTCAGCGCCAGGTTGCTCCGGCGCTGCGCCCAGCTGTGCTCGCTGACGGACGCCTTGGAGTACGGCGGGAGCGGTGCTCCGACCGCTAATACGAGGGGCGTGCCGAGGTTGATGGACGTCGAGGTGGACAAGATCGTGGGCAGCCTAGGTAGGGCGAACGACTACACGGCGGAGTTCCTGCCACGTGTCGACGGGGACGAGGAACGCTGGGCCCGCGTGATGGTCGCCGTGGACAGCCCCGAAGGCGTGCCGCCGGTCGACCTGTACGAGCTGGACGGCGAGTACTACGTGGCGGATGGCCACCACCGCGTCTCGGTGCTCAAGCGCCTCGGCGTCCGCACCGTCGAGGCCTACGTCACGAGCCTGTCCAGGGTCTCGGCTTAGTTGAGCTGCCTCAGCGTCGTCTGCGTCTGGCGCCCGCCCCGCCGCTTCCGAACAGGATGCCGGCCCCCAGCACGAACCCGAAGTCGTACCAGTTGCCGTTGTTGCGGACCTCATAGACGTTGACGCTGTCGGTGAACAGCGAGATCACGAAGGAGAACGGGGCGACGATGCCGTGCCACACCCCGCGGAAGAACCCAGCCGGCCTGGCGTCCGGCGGAGCCGTGTGCACAGCAGGGTTCTCGCCCGGGAGGCAGGCCGCGAGAACCAGTACCAGCAGTGCGAAGCAGAGCACGAGGACGGCGGTCCGGCGGGTGACTAGTCGATTCATGCCGTAGACATTAGCGGCTCGATGAGCCGTGCGTGCCTGGTAGGGCGTGCCAGTCAGCGTCTACCGCGCAGCTGCGGGTCCAGCGCGTCTCTGAGACCGTCGCCCAGTAGGTTGAAG
>JBDZWC010000003.1:17136-24351 GCA_040256005.1 Deinococcaceae bacterium
ACCGCGCAGCTGCGGGTCCAGCGCGTCTCTGAGACCGTCGCCCAGTAGGTTGAAGCCCACGACCGCCAGGAAGATCGCCAAGCCCGGGAAAGTCGTGACCGACGGTTGCGTGAAGATGTAGTTGCGGCCCTCGCCCAGCATCGCACCCCACTCGGGCGTGGGCGGCTGTACCCCCAGGCCCAGGAACCCCAGGCCCGCGGCGGTGAGGATCGTGGCGCCCATGCTCAGGGTCGCCTGCACGATCACTGGGGCCAAGGAGTTCGGCAGCACGTGCCGCCACAACACGCGGCGGCCACGGGCCCCCAGCGCCAAGGAGGCTTCTATGTAGGTCACCTCGCGGATCGACAGCACCGAGCTGCGCACCAGGCGGGCGAACCGTGGGATGGTGCTTATGCCCACTGCGACGATCACGTTGGTCAAGCCCACTCCCAGCAGGGCCACCAGGGTCAGTGCGAGCAGGAACGACGTGAACGACAGCATGAGGTCCATCACCCGCTGGACCACCATGTCGATGGTCCCACGGTAGAAGCCGGAGACGATGCCCAGCGGCACGCCCAGCACCATGCCCACGACGACGGCGAACGCTCCTATGAACAGGGTGAGCCGCGCGCCGAAGAGGATGCGGGCCAGGATGTCCCTGCCTAGCTGGTCGGTGCCTAGCGGGTGGGTCAGCGACGGAGCCTGGAGGACGGCCCGCAGGTTCTGTTGGACCGGGTCGTGCGGCGTCAACAAGGGGGCCAGCACGCCGGCGAGCACCAGGACGCCCACCAGCACTGCCCCTGCGACGGCGCTGGGGCTGCGCAGCAGCCGGCGCAACGTGTCCCGACCCAGTGAGACGCTGTGAGGGGCCTCGTCGAACGCCGCGACGGCGGCCGGCCTAGCCATAGCGCACCCGTGGGTCGATGACGCTGTAGAAGAGGTCTATCCCCAGGTTGACAAGCGCGAACAACAGGGCGAACACGATGACGAGGCCCTGGACCGTGGGATAGTCGCGCGCGAAGATCGAGTCCACCAGCAGCCTGCCCAACCCGGGCCAGGCGAACACGGTCTCCGTCAAGATCGCGCCGCCCAGCAGCTCTCCGAACTGGAGGCCGATCACCGTCACCACCGGCGCCAGCGCGTTGCGCAGGGCGTGCCGCCACACGACGGACCGGGGCTTGGTGCCCTTGGCCCTGGCGGTACGCACGTAGTCCTGGTGCAGCACCTCGAGCATCGACGACCTGGTGATCCGGGCGATGAAGGCCATCGAGAAGAACGCCAGCGTTACGGCGGGGAGCACCACGGCGAGCGCCCCCTCGGCGCCGGCAGCGGGCAGCCACCGAAGGCGGATGGAGAACAACAGGATCAGCATCAGCCCGAGCCAGTACACGGGCATGGAGATACCGAAGAGGACCACGGTCGACACCAACAGGTCCTCGACACGGCCGGCCCGGGTGGCCGCGTAGGCTCCGAGCGGCACCCCGATCAGGACGGCGAGGACCGTGCTGACCAGCGCCAGCTTGAAGGTCGCGCCGAAGCGGGCACTTATCTCCTTGGTCACAGGGTTCGAGGTCCTGGCCGACGTCCCTAGGTCGCCACGGGCGAGGCCCGAGACGAAGATCACGCCTTGCTGCCAGAGAGGCTCGTCGAGGCCCAACCTGTCCCTCAACCTCTCGACGTCGGCCTGGGAGGCCAGCACGCCCGCGATCACGCGTGCCGGATCCCCCGGCAACAGCCGCACCATGAGGAAGACCGTGATGGCGACGAAGAACACGGTCACCACGACGCCGAGGAGGCGCTGGACGACATAGGCGGTCACCTAGACCCGCCCCGAGCTCGGCGTCCGGTGACCGGCGTGGAGAAGGCGGGGGCCTCCAAAGGAGGCAGGCGCGGAAGACATCCCGTCTCCCGCGCCTGCCGCTCCGCCACCAGCCTCAGTCGGCCGGGTGAGCGTAGAGCGCGTAGAACTTCTCGTTGGGCAGCCCGGTGATGTTGGTGACGTCGGCCGAGTGCACCATGGGGAAGCGCTGGACCCACAGGAAGATCCACGGCGCGTCCTGCCAGATGATCTCCTCGGCCTGCGCGTAGAGGTCAGCGCGCTGCTCTGGGTTCGTAGCGGAGTTCGCCTGTGCGATGAGGTCGTCTACCTCCGGGTTCGAGTAGAACGAGGTCGCCAGGCCCGCGGGCGGGTGCTGCGAGGTCTGGAACTGGAGCATCTGCTGCGAGGCGTCCATGAAGGCAGGCGCCCAGCCGAGCAGGTGGAGCTGGGTCTCGTTCTGCTCGACGGGCTGAACCATCGTGCCGACGTACGTGGGCCAGTCCATGGTCCTGACGTTGGCGGTGACGCCCACCTCGGACAGGTAGTTGGCGATGGCCTGCGCGGCCGGGAAGTCCTGTACGTAGCGGCCCGTGGGCGCCATGAAGTCCACGGTCAGATCGCCCGGTTCGATACCGGCCTCGGCGAGGAGCTCCCTCGCCCGCTCCGGGTCGTACTCGTAGGTTCCTTGCGGGGCGTAACCGAACAGGCTCTCGGCCATGGGCGCGTCCATGACGTCGGCGGCGCCGAAGAGGATGCCGTCGACGATGGCCTGCTTGTCGACCGCGTAGTTGAGCGCCTGGCGCACGCGCGGGTCGTCCAGGCCGGGCTTGGTCGTGTTGATCACGATGAAGATGGTGCGGTTGCTGGGCCCGAACACGACCTCGACCGCGGGGTTCGCGTCCAGCGCCGGGATGTCGGAAGCCGGGGGCAGGATGATCATGTCCACCTGGCCGGCGAGCAGAAGGCTCTCGCGTGTGGTGGCCTCGGGCACGATCTGGAACACGACGCGCTCGTAGTAGGGCGGCTCGCCCCAGTAGTCGTCGAAGCGGCTCACCTGTATGTTCTCGCCGAACGACCGCGACTCGAAGCGGTAAGGGCCGGTGCCCACCGGATGCGTGATGTTCGCGTAGGAGTTGCCTTCCATGTCGACCGACGCCGGCGAGATGATCGCGGCCGTCGACTGCGTGAGCGCGCCGGCCATGTAGGGAGCCGGGCTCGTGAGGTGGAGCCTGACGTGCAGGTCGTCGACGGCCTCGGCGCTCTCGATAGGACCGTAGGGGCCACGGCGAGGCACGTTCACCTCGGGGTCGAGGAGGCGGTCGAAGTTCCACACCACCACGTCGGCGGTGAGTGGCGTGCCGTCGTGGAAGGTGACGCCCTCACGCAGTGTGAGGTCCATGGCGAGGCCATCGTCAGCCGTGGTCCACTCGGTGGCGAGAAGGGGCACGAGGGCGCCCGTCTCGTCGATGCCGATGAGCGTCTGGGCTATGTAGTCGACGATGTTGTCGATCGTCGTCGTGGTCCCTTGGACCGGGTCGAGCGAGTCGGCGTCGACGCCGATCGCGATCCGGAACGTGTCCTGGGCCAGGGCCGAACCGGCCAGGAACAGAGCGATAGCGAGAACGAGCTTCGTCAATCCGCGCATGTGGTCCCACCTCTCACGAGCACTAGACGAACAACTGCCGACGATGCGAATGAGCAAGTGATATCAGATTCGGAGCGTGCGGGTGGCGATAGATGGGCGGCCGCGGGCAGTTATCCTCGCCCGAGTCAGAACGTGGGTGCCGGGGGCACGGGCCACTCGCGGACGGGTGGTTCGCTTGCAGGTGACGCGGTCACAGACGGCGCTTCCGCGCCAGGCGCCGGCGCTGGACGGTAGGGCAGGGGTGGGGCCGTTCTGGTTGCTGGCCGCTGTCAACGTGTTCGTGGGCTCGATGGTGGGCCTCGAGCGGACCGTCGTTCCCATCCTCGCGGAGCAGGACTTCGGGCTGCGGGCCGGTGCGGCCATCGGCAGTTTCATAGTGGCCTTCGCCGTCGCGAAGGCGGTCTTCAACCTGCTCGCGGGCGCGGCGGCGGACCGTTGGGGCAGGCGGCGGGTGTTGGTCCTCGGTTGGCTGGTGTCCGTGCCCGTGGCCCCGCTTCTGGCCTGGGCTCCGACCTGGGAGGTCGTGGTCTTCGCCAACCTCCTCCTGGGGGTGGGTCAGGCGCTGACCTGGTCGATGACGCTCAACATGATGGTGGACCTCATGCCGGTCAGGCGGCGCGGCTTCGCCGCCGGCATCAACGAGTTCGCCGGCTACCTGGGCGTCAGCGTCGTGGCCTTCCTCACGGGCGTCGTGGCGGCGCAGTTCGGGCTGCGCCCGTGGCCGTTCCTGATGGGCGTCGCCTTCGCGCTCACGGGCCTCGCCTTGTCCCTCAGGGCACCCGAGACAAGCCCGCCGTCCAAGCCAGCGCCTTTGCGGTGGATACCCGGCATTGGCGTTCCCAGCCTGCTCGGGCTCGCTACCAACCTCAAGGACGGCCTGGTGTGGTTGTCGCTGCCGCTGATGTTGGCCGCTAGGGGCTTCGACCTGGCCGAGATCGGCTTGGTAGCAGGTCTCTACCCGTTGACGTGGGCGGTGGGGCAGCCCCTCTTCGGCCCCCTGTCCGACCGTATCGGCAGGCGACCGCTGGTGGTAGCTGGCATGGTGTGCCAGGGGGCGGGGCTGCTGGTGCTGGCGGGCGCGACGGCGTACGGGACGGCCTTGCTGGCGGCGCTTCTGCTGGGCCTCGGCACCGGCATGGCCTACCCGGTGCTGATCGCCTCGGTCGCTGATCGCAGCGCGCCCGAGAAGCGGGCCACCGCCTTGGGCGTATATCGGTTCTTCCGGGACTCGGGCTACGCGCTGGGGGCCCTCGTGGGCAGCATGGGGATACTGGACCTGGCGAGAGCGACCACCTGGACCGGGGCCGCGTTCGCTCCTCTCGTGCTACTGGCCTCGCTGGCGTTGGGAAGGCGGCAAGGGACATGAACGACCGGAGCGGCGACGCAAGGTATCTCTGTCTAACGCTGATCGGGACATACGAGGAGTGCGGAAGGTGACCGCATCGGGGCGCGCAGAGCAGGCAGGGGAGGGTCTCTCGCCGGCCCCGCCCATCAGCGTGGCGGAGCGTCGGGACCGAGCCCGGCGCGCCTTCGACTTCGTGGCTGCCGAGCTGGACGCCATCATCCTCTTCGACGACCAGTACGTCCAGTACTACACGGGGTTCGTGTTCCTGCCGACCGAACGGCCGATAGGCGTGGTGCTGCTGCGGGGTGGCGAGAGGGCCCTCCTGGTGCCCCGTCTGGAGAGGGAGCACGCGGAGGAGACCGCGGAGGTCGAGCGGCTCATCGTCTACCCCGAGTACCCGGGAGAAGCCCACCCGATGCGCCTGCTGGCGGACGACCTGCGCAGCCGTGGTGTGTCGCGGGTAGGCGTCGATCACGACGGCTACCCGGTGGTGGCCGGCTACCGTCCGTACCCGTTGAGCTCCGAACTGGAGGTTCTGTTCGTCTCTCCTGCGGTCGACCGCCAGATGGCCCTCAAGAGCCCGGCGGAGATCGACCTGATCCGGGAGAGCGCGTACTGGGGAGCGGTAGCCCACAGGTTGCTGCAGGACTACACCGCTGCGGGCTCGAGAGAGACCGAGGTCGTGGGCCGCGCCTGCAAGGAGGCGACCGCGCGCATGAGGGAGTGGCGGGGCGGGGAGTACCGGCAGCTGAACCGGTGGATCGACGGGGCGCTGGCCATCTATCGCGGCCAGATAGGCCCCAACAGCGCCTTGCCCCACGCGATGACGAACGACGCGGTGTTCGCCGAGGGCGACACGCTCGTGACCGGAGCAGCCGCGGACGCCCACGGCTACCTGTCCGAGCTGGAGAGGACGATGTTCGTGGGTCAACCGTCGACGAAGCAGCGGCGCTACTTCGCGCACATGCTGAACCTGCAGGACATCTCTTTCCGTGCCATCCGGGCCGGGGCGACGGGTGCCGACGTAGACGCGGCCGTCCGGGGCTACTGCGAGAGCGAAGCCCTGTGGGACACCTGGCGCCACCATGTCGGCCACGGTCTGGGCCAACGCATCCACGAGAGCCCCTTCCTGGACATCGGCGACGACACGGTGCTCGAGCCCGGCATGGTGCTGTCGGTCGAGCCCGGCATCTACGTGCCCGGGCTGGGCGGGTTCAGGCATTCGGACACGGTCCTGGTCACCGACTCCGGCTGCGAGCTCATCACCGACTACCCCCGCGCGCTGGACGACCTGATCGTCGGCTGAGCCGGGCCGCCTCGTGCCGGTCACAGCCTCTGGGCGCGAGAGTCCTTCCCTGGACTAGCGCGCATGGAACGGCCTGACGTCGGAGACGAGAAGAGTGATACCGCCCCCTTCCTTCCTGACTCGGCCCGTGAACAGGTAGGGGCCGGATGTCGTGACGCTCGCGTCGACCCTGGCGTTGACGTCGGCCGGGAGGAGGGCCTCCAGCAAGCCGCTCTCGTCCTCCACGGTCAAGAACCGGATCACGCCGGAGGCCGTCGCGACTCGCCGCGATGCTGCCAGCATGCCGGCCACCTTCACCTTCGGTTGGGCCTCACGTCCGACCTCCACCACCTTGGTGCAGCCGAGGGCCCGTGCTTCCTCCCGCAGCAGGCCCATGGGGTGGTTGGTCACATGCAGGCCGAGGAGCTCAAGCTCGTTCCGGACCCGGACCAAAGCGCGGTAGCGGTCGTCGTCGCGGGCTTCTCGCGGCGGTGTGCGCCTCGCGGCGGCCGCAGCCGATCGGGCCTGCGGAGTTGAGCCGCTGACGAAGCCGGCGATGACGCTCGCATGGAGTTCCGGGTAACCGCTGGCGGACAGCGGCGGCAGCCCGTCACACGCTCCAGACATGACCAGCGCGCTCAGCTCCCGTTTCGATGGGCCGACCGTCGCCACCAGCTCCGCCAGGGTGGCGAAGGGTCGGCCGCGCACCATGGCCTTGGCCGCCCTCCTAGACAGCCCCTTGATCCTGCCCAGCCCGAGCAGGACCTCGCCCCCTACCACGGTGGCCGCGAACAGCGAGCGGTTCACGTCCGGCAACCGGAGGCTTACGCCCCAGCGTTGGATGGCGGCGGCGAGCGTGCGGTCCGGGTACATGCCCTGGTGGTGGTTGAGCAGCGCGCAAGCGAACTGGACGGGCGAGTGCGTCCGCAGCCATGCCGCGCGCCAGGCGAGGTCGGCATAGCTCGCAGCATGAGCCCTGGCGAACGAGTACGAGGCGAAGCGGGCGGCAGATACCCATGCCCTCTTGGCGATCTTCCGTGGACGGCCGGCCTGCGCGGCGGCAGACTCGAAGCCATGCTCCAGTCGGAGCATGGCGTCACGGTCGTCGGCCGCCTCGATGATCGCCGCACGCCAAGCGTCGG
>JBDZWC010000003.1:24361-67828 GCA_040256005.1 Deinococcaceae bacterium
CAAGGTCGCAGCCACCGGCGACCGACAGGAGGTGGATGATGTCCTCGTCGTAGAGCAAGACGCCATAGGACCGGCTCAGGCGTCGCGCCAGGGAGTCTGACCCCGGCAGTTCGCGGGCTGCCGCCGGGTCGCCCAAGGCCTCCAGAGGGTCGAACGGTTGCTCCCCCCTGGCTCGTCGGAGGTAACGCTCCTTCGCTGCTCCGGTGGCGGCGCCCGGCCGCACCACCGCCAGAGCGGCGATCACGTCCTCGAAGCCGCGTATGGGCATGCGGTTGAGGACCGACCGCACGGCCGGGCTCTCGATCTGGAAGCAGCCGATGGTGTCGGCAGCGTCGATGGTCAGGCGTGTCGCCTCGTCGTCGAGCGCTGGCCCTGACCCGGCGGCCTTCGAGGCGAGCACGTCGCTCATCTCGCTGAGGAAGTGGTTGCCCAGTACGTCGAACTTCACGACGCCGACCGCCCCGAGGGATTGGTGGTCGAACTGCGTGATGGTCTTGCCTGCCGGTGCCGTTTCCAAGGGCAACTGGCCAGCCAGGGGTGACGCGCTGATGACGATGCCGGCCGGATGGACCGACACGTGCGAGGGCATGCCAACCAGTCCGGCGATCGCATCAGCGTTCCTCGCGGCGACCTCGTAGGACGAGCGTTCCAGGAACGACCGCACGTACCCCGCCTCGGCAGCCGGGTCGCCATGAGGCGGACGGAAGCCGCGCATCAGGTTCGCGATGCGTGAAGGCGCCATGCCCAGGGCCGCCAGCCCGCTTCTCACGGCGCTGCGCCCGCGGAAAGTGGTGTGGGTAGCGATGCCGGCCACGTGGTCGGGCCCGAACCGGCGCCCGATCCAGTCGAGCAGCCTGCCCCGGCCGGACGACGCGACGTCCAGGTCCACGTCGGCCGGCGCAGCCCGCCTGGCGTTCAGGAAGCGCTCGAACAGCAGGTCGTGGGCGATCGGGTCCAAAGCGGTCAGGCCCAAGAGGTGCACTACGAGCGAGCCGGCCGCCGAACCCCTGGCGGCTATCGGCAGTCCGAGCTGGCGTGCGCCGCGGGCGATCTCGGCGACGACGAGGAGGTACTCCCCATAGCCAAGCTGGCCAATGACCCGTAGCTCCTCCTCGAGCCGGCTCTCGTACGTGGAGAAGGACTCGGTCTCGCTGACAGCGGAGCTCCGCAGCGCTTCCTCGCAGCGCTCTCGTAGAAGGTCGTCCACCGCGTCCGCTGTCAGTTCCCGTGGCCCGGGCTTGACCCCAGCCACCCGGCCGATGTCGAAACCGCACTGGGCCGCCAGTGCTTCCGCCCTTTCGAGCTCTGGTCCGGCGCCCCCGAACGATCGCAAGGTCCCGATGTCGAACGGTCGTCGCTGCGCGTCGGAGGCACCGCCCAACGGCTCCGCGTCCGGCAGCGAGCCGGAAGCCCTGATAGCCGCTGCCAGCCGGTGGACGGCCGTGTCGCGTTCGTCCAGCGCCAGCACCACCGGTGTGGCGACCATCTGCCTCGCCAGGTCGGGCGTTACGACCCCGCCCAGCTCCGCCGCTTGGGCAGCGCTACGGGCGACGAGCCAGAGTCTTCGTGCCTGACCCACATAACGGCTCGCCAACCGCGACAACGTACCCGTCTCGAACGCCAGGACGAAGAGCCCGTCCAGGTCCTCCGGCAGGTCGTCGACCGGGTCGGGCGTCGGTTCGGCGTCCCGGCTCGCCCGCCGCACGCTGACCAGACGACATAACTTCTGGAACCCGGCCTCGTCCTCGACGAGCAGTACGACGCGCCCCCGATACTCCCCGACCGTCCGGCGGGTATGCCCACGCCGCAGCTCGATGCCGGTGATGGGCCGGATGCCGACCTCGCGACAGGCATGGTTGAACCTGACCTGACCGGCGAGGGTCTCTACGTCCGTGAGCGCCATAGCCCCTGCCCCTAGCTGGGTCGCCCGCCGCACGAGTTCCTCCGGGGACGCGACCCCGTGACCCAGGGAGTAGTAGCTGTACGCGACGAGCGGAACGATCGTGGCCGGATGCGAACCCACGGCTCGAATCGTAGGGGCAGGCGCAGGCCGGCCCGGTCGCCGCCGGCGCCCCTGCGAGCAGACGGCCACAGGAACTGGCCGCCTACCGACCGTCCCCCGATCACATGACGGTCGCCTAACCTCCGGGTGGAGGCGCCTCATGGAAGCAGACAGGGTCGCCGAGGACGGTGCGACCGCATACCCGGGAGCGGAACGGTTCATGCCTCCTCGCGAGAGCCTCACAGCGCTGCGATCAGCCGTTGACGGATGCAGGGGTTGCCCCCTCTACAAGGGGGCGACGCAGGCGGTGTTCGGCGAGGGCCTTGCTCGTTCGCATCTGATGCTGGTGGGGGAGATACCGGGCAACGACGAGGATCTGGAGGGCAGGCCTTTCGTCGGTCCCGCCGGGCGGCTGCTGGACAAGGCCCTCGCGGAGGCGGGCATCTCGCGGGACGACACCTACCTCACGAACGTCGTCAAGCACTTCAAGTGGGAACCACGCGGCAAGCGGAGGCTGCATCGCACCCCGAACCAACGGGAGATCGACGCCTGCCTGCCTTGGTTGGATGCCGAGATCGAGCGCATCAAGCCGCGGGTGATCGTGGCGATGGGAGCCACGGCCGCCAAGACGTTGTTCGGACCCGGACACCGGGTATCGCGACAGCATGGCGAACGGGTCGAGTTCGACCGTGCCGACTACGCCACCTCCACGCTTCACCCGTCGGCGATCTTGAGGCGACAGACCGACGAGGAGAGGCGAGAGGAGATGAGGCGCTTCGTGGAGGACCTCGAGTCCGTCGCGAAGGTGCTGAACGGCGAGTAAGGACGATAAGAGCCTCGTGACAACGTGAGGGTCAGATTAGAGCCACGCGGGGCGGGCACACCTTCCGCCCCTACCGGGAAGGCCCATGCGTCGCTCTGTTCTCACCCTCCTTACGCTGGCTTGCTTCGGGACCGCCGGGGCCCAGACCCCCAACGTCGGCATCGCTTACGCGCATGTCGCTCTCGAGATCCGTTTCGGTGACGCCGGCCCAACTACGTTCGAACTGTCGGGGAGCATCTACCCGAAGATCGAGATCCCGGGCGTGCTGTGCCCGACCACCGATTGCCCGGCCGGCTTCTCCACGCCGTTCGGCTACGTGTACTCGAGCACCTACTTCGACAGGAACCCCCACTACCACACCGAGGAGATCCTTCACCTGCGGCAGTGGGATGCGTTGGGGCCGGCTTACCTCGCGGCCTATGTCCTGACGCAAGGGGAGCCGTTCGAGCCCTACGACAGCCGCAGCCCGTTCCCGGCCAGCGCGGCCAAGGACGGGGACTGGTGGCGCCTCGACAAGATGTGGGTGCCGCCACCGGAGATGGAGCACACCTTCACCCACCTGCGTGTGAGCTGGGGGGAGGGCGAACCGCAGGTCGGTTTCCTCGACGGCTACACGGACATAGTGGCGGCCATGCTCGGCTTGTTCACGAGGTGAGGCCCGCAAGCCCCTAGCGTCTGGATGGACCTTTTAGCCCAACGGCCAAGTGAGCCACCCGACCGGGAGCGCCAAAGCTGCGAGGGAGATGAAGAAGAGAGCGACACGTCCGAGGAGCCGCCAGCCGGAAGCGGGCGCGGTTACGTGCTCTTCGCCGCGACCAGTTCCTTTGCGCCAGACGCTCATCCTGGGCGCTGCCGTCACTCGCCGGCTGCTGAGCCAGGCGGCAAGTACGTGGGCCAACACTACGGCGTAGGCAGGGTACATACGCTCGTTCGGCCCGGCGATCACGACCGCCGCCACCGCCGTGCCCAGCAGCACCCACGCTGCCACCAACCGACTCCGAGACAAGGGCGCCAGCAGCGTCAAGACGGCCATGGCGGCGGCGCCGAAGACGGTTACTTGTTCGAGGTCGTGAAGCGCTGCCAAACTGCCCAGAGCCTACTGCTCTGTGCCGTCCCGTTCATCTGCGGCTGGCCACATCTACGTGCCCTCCCACAGTCCCGGCGGCATGGAGGACATACCTCGGCCGGCCTCAGTAACTAGCTTCGAGGCGCGGGTGCCGGCACGGCCCGATCCGCCATCCGCCTAAGCCACAGGCGCAACCCCGCGTCCACCAGGCTGACCCGAGGCAACTGGTCGATGCCTGGTAGAGGCAACCACCCGGCCGCGTCCGTAGACCCGTTCACCTCGTTCGCCAGTTCCCCGGCGATGATGCGAGCCTCGTATATCACCCGTAGCGCGTGCAAGGCTCGGTGGGGGCTTCCGGGCGCACGCTGTTCCGCCGGGACGTGCATGCTGTTGGTGCCTAGCAGACGAGTCAGCTCCACGACGTAGCCGGTCTCCTCGAGAACCTCTCGGACGGCGGCGCCCTCAGGGTCCTCTCCGGCTTCCAGGCCGCCGCCAGGCAGCGTCCACCCCTGGTTCGCCTCGGTGGGTGCCAGGCGCGTCAGGAGGATGTGTTCGTCACGGACCACCACTGCGTACGCGCCCACCCTGGTATCGAAGTCCACCGGCGGATTCTACGGCCGCGAGACGAGGGAAGTCGGCGCTCCTCCTTCTAATCGCTTGGCATCTGGTACCGCATCGATGTGGATGAGTCAGTCGAACCGCTTGGAATAGGCATGACTCAACCTGATGAAATCCAGAACTACCGATACCTGTTCCGAACTTGTAAGAGAGAGGAACGAAATGTCCGTGTCTAGGAGGTCGAGTCTGTTGTTCCAGCGCCAACCTCCATCGCGCCAATCGATGAATCCGAGTCCTCCGTCTGGACGGTCCGGGTCGATTGGCGGTTTGTACCTTTGGAACTGCAGTACTTCGGGCTCACTCCATCCGAAATAGATGAAGTACCGCATTCCTTCGAGGTTCCATCCGATCCAACCGCCGCTATGTTGCCCCGAGCCGAACCTTTTGACGCCGCTGAACTGTCCAGAAAGATCTATTGCTTCGCCAACGAGCGCGAGCAGGTCGTGCACAGGTTTTAGTTCTGGGTATTCGAGCAATTGTTCCAACCTCGTGAATCGTTGGCGAAGCGCCAGCGGTCCGTTCCCATGTTGCTCTGATTGGGCGACTCCAGCGGAGACGATTGATCGTCGTGCCGGTGGTTTGAGGCCCCGCTCTTCCATGAAGTCCAGAAATTCGTGCAGTACGTGGCTGGCGATCGGGGACAGGGAGTCGTCGAGGCCTTGCCTTAGTCGGGACGCGATCTCGTCCCAGCGAACCGTGTGACAAGTCAATTCACTATCGACAGTGATCGGCAAGCGGGAAAGTAGCACCAACCGCTTGGTGGCCGCGCGCGTGGGCTCAGCGTCAAGCGCCCGTCGATATGTCGGCAGCTGTTCAGTCCCTAGTTGGGCGTCGACCTTGACCTCTATGAACGCTAGTACTGCGCTGGTTTCGATCCTCATGTCGGGCCTGCCCGACGAGGTGTAGTACTGAGTTCGGATAGAAGCTGGGCCGTCTCCAAGCGCAGCTTCAACGCCCAGCAGACAGCAGAGGACATCCTCCGCGATGGAAGGAGCTTCGAGTTCAAGTACCTCCAAGAGATATGCGAGCGCCTCTGTAACGAAGTTCTCGTCCTGACGCCGTGCAAGCTTGTGAAGCCTCGGAAGGAGACGCGGTCGACGCTGGGTCGTAGTCAGGACTTCCATCTCGAAAGCAGTCATTCACCCGCGACGGCGGTCAACCCAGCCACGAAGTGGTCGATGAAGAACGTGTAGAGGATGGCCACCGGGATGCTGGCGATGAGGGCGCCAGCCAGCAGCGGGCCCCACTTGAAGACGTCGCCGCGCACCAGCTCCGTGGGCACGCCTATCGACACCGTCTTCTGCGCCGAATCCTGCACGAACGTGAGCGCGTAGACGAACTCGCTGGTAGACAGCGTGAACGCGAACACGACGATGGTCAGGATCCCGGGCACGGCCAGCGGCAGGACGGCCCTGATGAACGCGCCGAACCGGCTGTAACCGTCTACCATCGCTTGTTCCTCGATGTCCCTCGGTATGCCCTTGAAGAACCCCATCATCAGCCAGGTACAGAAGGGCACCGTGAAGGTGGGATAGGCGACGACCAACGCCCAGATCGAGTTCTGCAGGTCGAGAGCCGAGATGACCTTGGCGAACGGCAGGAACAGCAGGGTTGGAGGCACCAGGTAGGTGAGGAAGATGCCGATGCCCAGCACCTCGCCCCAGCCACCCGCCAGACGGCCGAGGCTGTAGGCCGCGGGCACGGCCAGGACCAGCGTGATCAGCACGACGAGGCCGCCCACCATGAACGAGTTGAGCAGCCACCGCACGAACAAGGTGTCGGTGAAGAGCAGGCGGATGTGGTCGAAGGTGGGCGACTGCGAGAACCAGAACGGGTTGCCCTCCGGGTTGAACAGGTCGGAGTTCCGTTTGAACGACGTGATGAGCATGACGTAGAAGGGCAGCGCCGCGAATACCGTGAACAGGGCGACAGTCAGGTAGAAGGCGGTGCCTCCCACCACCCCGCGGCGAGCGCGTTGGCGGCCCGGTGCGGTGGTGCCCGCGTCGGCCGGGGCGGTCGAGACCATCAGGTCACCTCGCTGCGGCGGATCAAGCGCAGCAACACCGCGCTCACACCGCCCAGAACTGGCAAGAGGAAGAGGGCGATGGCAGCGCCCCTGCCGAGGTTGCCGCCCAGGATGCCGGTGAAGAACGCCAGGCTGGCCAGGGTGTTCGTACTGTTGGCGGGCCCGCCGCGCGTGAGGATGAAGATGGGGATCATGTCCGCGACGGTGAATATGAACGTGAACAGGATGGCGACCATCAAGATAGGGGAGATCATCGGCAGGACCACCTGGAACAGGCGCCGGAAGTACCCGGCCCTGTCGACTCGTGCCTGCTCGATCACGTCCCTGGGCACGCTGTTCAGCCCGGCCAGCACGATCACGGTGGCCAGCGGCAGGATCCGCCAGACGTTGACGACGATGATGGATACCTTAGCCAGCACCTTGTCACCCAGCCAGTAGAGGTTGGGCAGGCGGCCAAGCGCCGCGTCGGCGCTACCCAACAGACCCACCTGGCGCAGGAACCAATCGATGGGGCTGAACACCGAGTCGTACATCCACAGCCAGCCGATGAGGCCGAGCGCCACGGGGGCGGTCCAGGGCAACAGGATCAGGAAGCGCACGACCCACTTGCCGCGGAAGTCGCGCATGAGCAGCTCGGCTAGGATCGTCCCCAGCACCAGCACCGCGATGAGCGTGCCGAACGTGAACAGCACCGTGTTGGCCAGCGCCTGCTGGAAGTTGCGGTCGCGGACCAGTTCCACGAAGTGAGTCAGACCTACCCACTTGACGGCCGTGCCGCCGGTCGTGACGTCGTGGAGGCTGTAGTAGATGGCCAAGCCGAACGGCACGCCCACCAGCAAAAGGATGAACAGCACGGCCGGGGCGATCATGCCGACGGCCAGGAGGGTGTCGCGTACCGCGCTGGAGCGCTCCTCGGCGGTCCTCCCGGCGCTGAGCGCGCTCACGACGCCACGGCCGGCGACGTGCGACGTCCCGATGCAGGGTCGAACCGGTTGACGTAGCGCTCGCGGACGAAGAACTCCTGCTCGCCGCCCACGCTCATGGAAGAAGCGAGGCGGGCAGGCAGCTTGGCGATGACGTCCGTTCCCTCGCCCATCGGCGTGGTGTCCGCACCGGGGATGGAACCGTAGAGCAACAGGTCCGCGCCCAGGTCCTCCATGCCGGAGACCATGAAGTTCAATCGCAGCGAATCGGCGTCAGGCTGGAACTCACCCACGGGCAGGAGGTTCTCGGGGTGGAAACCGAGGATCTCGCCGCCCTTCGTGATCAGGTTCATGGCGGGCGAGCCCATGAACCGAGCGACGAAGGTGTTCGCGGGCTCGCGGTAGATGTCGCTGGGCTTGCCGATCTGCTCGATCTTCCCGAAGTTCATGACCGCGACGCGCTCGCCCAGGCCCATCGCCTCGACCTGGTCATGGGTCACGTAGATAGTGGTGATGCCGATGCGGCCATGCAGCTTCTTGAGCTCATGGCGGGCCTGGTGGCGCAGCTTGGCGTCGAGGTTCGAGAGTGGCTCGTCCAGCAGGAACAGGTTGGGCTCGCGTACCAGGGCCCTGGCCAGCGCCACGCGCTGACGCTCGCCGCCCGAGAGCATGCGCGGCTTGCGGTCGAGCAGGTGACCGATGCCGAAGAGGTTGGCGGCCCACTCGACGCGCTCCCTCGTCTTCTCCTTGCTGGTCCTGACCGCCTCCAGAGGGAAGGAGATGTTCCTGGCGACGCTCTTGTGCGGGTAGAGCGCGTAGCTCTGGAAGACCATCGCGATGTTGCGGTCGTTAGGTGGCAGGCCGTTGACCACCCGGTCCCCGATGACGACGTCGCCGCTGGTCGACTTCTCGAGCCCGGCGATCGTGCGCATCAGCGTCGTCTTGCCCGAGCCCGACGCGCCCAAGAGGACGAGGAACTCGCCATCGCGGACGTCGATGCTGACGCCGTCGACGGCCTTGACCGAGCCGAAGTGGGTGTGAAGGTCGCGGACGGTCAGCTTCGCCATGCAGGTGGCGCCCTCCTAAGGCATGAGAACTGGGTGGTGGGAACGAACGCTCCCCACCACCCACAGAAGGCGAGTGCCTCAGACCAGGCCGCGCTCGCGCCACGCGTCGAAGATGGCGTTGGCCTCCCCGGCGGCCGTCCGGATCGACTCCTCCGGTGTCTGGTCGCCACGGACCGCGCGAGCGAACATGTTGGGCACGACGAAGGTGTTGTACACCTCGGCTACTGCCGGGCTGCACACGCCGGGGTGGCCGACGTTCGTCGTCCAATCGGTAGCGTTGATGAGCGGCAGGAGCTTGCCGTCGGCCTCGTTGGGCAGCTTGAACGGATCGTTCGTGAACCAGGCGTTGTGGAGGTCGCGCAACGTGCTGGCGCCCTCGACGGTGGGGTAGTCCCCGTTGCCGGCCACGGGCGTGTCCTGGAAGCTGGCCGAGTTGTAGAGCTTGGAGTTGTACATCGCCTGGTCGTAGTTCTCGGCCAGGTCGAGGATGAACTGCTGGGCGGCGTCCGGGTTCTGCGCGTGCTGCGGGACGACGTAGTTGTAGATGACGTGGGCGTTCGCCCAGGCGGTACCGCGAGGGCCCTGCAGCGCGGGACCGAAGAAGACGTCCTCGGCGATGTCCGGCACGTCCTCCTGTGAGGACCGGTACGCAGAGATCGAGTTCATGATGTACGACGCGCGGCCCGCGATGAGCGCCTGGTTGTTGGAGGCCGCGTTCCACGCGAAGACCTCCGGTGTCATGGCCGCCTCGTAGAGGCGCTGCATGAACTGGACGGACTCCAACACGCGATCGAAGTTCTCGCCTTGGTCGAGGATGACCTCGCCGTCCTCGTTCTGGAGGGCGGCGTCGAACGACGACATGATGGCGCGGTGCGCCATGTTGGAGTCGATCTCCTGCGCCAGGCCGATGCCCAGCTGGACGCCCTGCTCGTCACGGATCTGACCGCCCGCCGTGACCAGGTCCTCCCAGGTCGTGGGGCCGTCCGGCATGCCCGCGGCCTCCCACAGGCTGCGCCGGTAGTTGGCGGGGTCGATGGTCCAGCCGATGCAGAAGCCGTAGTAGTTCTCGGTGGCCGGGTTGTACGAGTACCGCTGTGACACGCCCAGCTGCTCGCCGAAGCGGCTCTGGGCCTCCTGGTTGACGTCGTTCATGGAGATGAGGCTGGGCTCGAACTGCCCCGCCTCGGCGCCGACGATCTCGATGAGGTCGTGCCCTGCGCCGGCCGAGATCTCGGCCGCCACGGCCGTCGTCAGATCAGCCAGGTTGATGTGGTCCACGACCACGTCGATGCCGTTGGCGGCGCCCCATTCCCGGGCGTACGCGTCGAACCAGGTGTCGTAGGCCGGGACGAAGTGGCTCCACTGCAAGATCCGCAGCGTCCCTCCCTGCGCGCGCACCAGCGACGGCCCGAAGGCCGCGGCGGCGGCGGTTGCGCCGGAGTACTTGAGGAACGACCTCCGCGTGATGCGACGTTTGAACGGGTCCAGCCTGAGAACTGGGCTCATACGTCCTCCCATCCCTTCCTGACTCACTCTTCTGGCTACAGGTCGAACAACGGCTTCAGATCGGCCAGCAGAAACGACCTCCTTGCGGCGGGATGGGACCGGGGGTCGTCGGCGAGATGTCGGCCGGCCCAGGCCGCCCGGGCCCAGCGGCTCACGGAACTGGGGACCGCTGCCTAGGGCCCTTCAATGTTCGTTAGCTCACGGTATTCCCCGACCCCCCGAATGGCAAGTCGGCGTGAACGCGGGCGGTACTCGCGGCTCCGGGCTCAGACCCAGCTTGCGTACCAGGTTCTGAGCTCGGCGAACCCGTCCTCAGCCAGTTCCTCCCCAGCGCCCAAGGCGTCGTCGAGCGCGCTGAGGCAGTAGTGCCAGCCAGGCATGACCCTGGCGGCCGTGTCGTCACCCGAGAACTCGTGGCTGAAGGTGAGAAGCGTCGGGCCGTTGTCCTCCGAACCGTCCTCTGCCGCTGCGAGCTCGATGCGAACCGTCTGCGGGTGGCGCATGTCCTCCGTCCGAGCACCGGGATCCGCGGGCTGCTCGAACGCGAGCGTTCTGGGTGGCTGGTAGGCGATCAGCCTGCCCTGTGCCATCGTCTCGTCCGGCGCGCCGTCCTCACCGGCGAACGTCTGGGTGACCCAGCCGTCTACCTCACCGCTGTGACGCAGCCTCGCCGGGTACCAGGCGTCCATGCCCTCGGGCTCGCACGCCGCCTGCCACACCTCTCTGAGCGGCTTGTAGAAGAGGCGCTGGAACACCACCCGCCAACGCCCGTCTGGCAAGGCGAAGAGCTGGCCGCTGCCGGGCCGACCGAAGCCCTCGCTCGCATCGGGCAGCCTGCGGGCGTAGTCCTGCTCGACCGAGCCGTGAACCGTCCAGAACAGTGGCGGTGGCGAGTCGGTGAGCCGCGCAGATAGGAAGTCGAGATGCGTGTGCCAACCGCTGGCGACCGACACGGCCATGTCGAGGTCGCTCAAGCGTCTGTGGGTCAGCCTGAGGTGCACCATGTCGCCCCGAGCCTCCAGCTCGAACCTGACCTCGGTGCTGCCGCCAGGGTCGTCCCAGGTGAAGGCGAGCAGGTGTGGCGGTTCGCAGGCCGTGATGATCCCCGTGTCGCGGGTGTGCTCAGCGTGCGCCAGGTGCTGCTCGGGCACCGGCTCGGCGTGCTCGTTGAGCGCCTGATTGTCGAACCGCATGTCCACGGTCCCGCCCCTGACCAGCACCATGGGACCGTCCGCCAACCAGGTACGCCTCAGCTCCGGCACGGTCAGGAAGTCCCAGACCCGTTCGATGGGACCGGGCAGGACGCGTTCGAAGGCGAGCGCTCCCGGGCCGACCATAGTGCCAGGGGCCGCTGCGCTGACCGTCGGGCGCTGAGTGCTCATCGGTCGATCCTTTCCGCCGCCTCGAGCGCTGCCTGCAACGCGTCAAGGCGCTGTGGCCAGTACGCGCGGTAGTGGTCGAGCCAAGCGTCCACCCGGGCGAGAGGCGCGGGGTTGAGCGAGCAGACGTGGCGCCTACCCTCGACCCGGCGCTCGATGAGACCGGCCTCCTCCAGCACCTGGACGTGCTTGGATACGGCCGCCAGCGAGATGGGAAGCGGTTCGGCCAGCTCGCCCACGGTGCGCTCGGACCCGCGCAAGGTTGCCAGGATGCCGCGACGTGTGGGATCCGATAGGGCCTTGAAGAGGCTGTCCAACTGCCCCACGGCGGCGAGCGAACGTTCAACCATGTGGTTGAGGATAGGTCGCCGCCGCCGCGTTCGTCAACCAAGCGGTTGAACGTTTTCGGTGAAGGTGCGTGGCCGTTCGCGGCCGGCCATAGAGCCTGATAGCTCGCTACTTGCCTCCAGGGCGACCGGACTGCCGCCGCGCTAGGACGAGAGGAACTCCCTCACGAGCGCGACGAACTTCTCGTTCTCCTCTAGTTGAGGCGAGTGGCCGGAGTTCTCGAAGATCTCCAGCCGGGCGTTGGGGATGCCGGCCGCGATCTCTTCGGAGGCGGCGACGGGCGTGATCCAGTCGTGCCGGCCCACCACGATCAGGGTGGGGCAACGGATCTCGTGGAGTCGAGCGGACACGTCGAAGCTGGGCATGTTGCGCGAGAACGCCCAGTTGTGGGTCTCGTACCGGAACGTGGCGCCGGCGACCCTGGCCGCTGCCTTCTCCGGTGTGGTGTTGGCGTCGTAGAGGGGCGAGATGGCGGCGAAGTAGCGCCTGAACTCTTCGTCGCTCTCGATCCGTCCCTGGAAGAGCTTGTCGAGCATGTCGGCCGTGATCTCCGGGTACTGCGCCGCCCGCGCCAGCGCGTTTCGGCGTGCCAGCTCCTCGAACCGGCGCGATGCCGAGGTGTCCCTGAGGATCAGGTGCGTGACGCGGTCTGGCTGCGCGAGCGTGTACTCGAGCGCGATGTAGCCCCCGTAGGAACCGCCCGCCATAACGATGCGGTCGTCACCGAAGTGCTCGCGAAGCGCGTCGAGGTCGGCGACCCACTGCTCGTGGCTGTAGGGCGGGATGGCGTCGGATTCCCCAGAGCCGCGGGCGTCGAACGCCACGATGCGGTACTCGTCCGCCAACGGACCGAACGAACGGTTCGGCTCCTGCCTGGTGCCCAACCCGGGCGCCCCGTGGTGCGTGTAGATGGGGATCGCGTTGTCCTCCCCTTGGACGTCGACGCGAAGCCTCGCGCCGTTCACGGTCACGAACATGTGTCCTCCGAAGGTCGGGCGCGCCGCGCCCAGCAGGGTCGCTCCGCCCTCATGCCCACAGCAGCCGCTGGGCGTTGGGTGTGACCACGCCTCTGTCGGCCGCCATGGTCGTGACGGTCAGGAGCGTGGCCGCGGCGAGACCGGCAGCGCTGAGGTAGCTGCCCATCGCCAGGTGGAACGGATGTGTGTCGAAGAGGTCGTAGGCGTGAGCCGGTCGCTCCGCGGGGCGGGGAAGCGCTCCTTCTGCGCGGTCGAGCATGGCGTGGATCCGGTCCACCAGCTGGAGCAGCCCCATGGCTCCGAAGTCCTGAGCGACGCGTGGCTCGTCGTCGAGCCAGCGCACGTCGTGCTCGTCCAGCGTCGGTAGCAGCGACTCCAGGTCCTCGGCCGCCGCGGCGGTGGCTGCCGCAGCCGCCCGCAGCTCCGTGGGCCAGGCCCGCTTCGCCGGCGCGCCGTGGAAGGCGGCGGCGTACCCGGGCGAGAGCCAGGCGTCGGCCTTCCGACCTGAGAGCGCGGCGAAGCGCTCGGCGGCACGCCACAGCTTGTGCGCCACCTCGGCGGCCAGCTCGTCTGGTCCTGCGCCCGGCTTCTCCCTAACGACCGCCCAGGGAGCGGTGCTAGTCCCGGGCCGTGGGAGGCTGGCCTCGTTCGTACCGGAAGCCGGGCTATGGGAACGGTCCCTTGCCGCTGCCAGGGCAGACACCAGCAGCCGCGCGCCCTCGGCCCACCCCAGACCCAGGGCACCGAGGCCGAACTCCGGGTGGGAGCCGAACAGCGCCACGTGGCCGGAGCCGAAGGGCGCCTCGACGGCCGTCGCGGCTCCAGCGGCCAGGCACTCCTCGAAAGTGGTCTGGCCTGTGAACGGATCGTCCCGCGTCTCCAGGAACCGCTCCGCCGGCGTGAACGCCTCCGTCGCCGCTTCCGGCCACGCGAACGGCCGCACGTTCGGCCCGGCTCGCGCCATGTCGAACAGGGGGCCGTTGTAGTGGACCAGTTCGACGCGCTCGGGCAGGCCGGTCGCGAAGGGGTGCCCCGGGTCCAGTCGCACGACGATGCGGCCCACGCCGGGCGAGGCCAGGCCGCCCAGGGTCTCGTCGCCCATGTTCGCCATGGGCACGTCGATGAGGCGGAGGCACCTGGCCGCGGGGATCGCGGCGTCGGCCGCTCCTGTGAGCGCTATGGGCAGCACCGAGCCGGCGCAGGACCCGACGTAGGTGCCGCCACCCTCCGCCCAGTCGTGCACTGCCCGGGCGCCCTCCTCCCCCAAAGGGGCCATGAGGCCGGACATGGCGAGCGCCCCGCCGCCCGGGAAGACCAGGGCATGTAGGTCCGCCAGCCTACCCGCGGCTATGTCCTCCGCCCTGACGACACGGGCATCTGCCCCGTGAACCGCGGCCAGCGCCAGGTGGTGCCAGGGCGCACCGCCGCTGCCGTACACGCCGACGCGCAGACCGGCCAGACGCTCGGATGGTCCCTCGCCGCTCAGCGGGCCCATACCTCGTCGAGCACGCGCATGATGTTGCCGCCTATGACCTTGGCGATCTCGTCGTCGGAGTAGTCGTGCTTCACCAGCCAGCGCACGATGTTGGGGAACGCTTCCGCGGGGTTCTCGATGCCGTCTACGTACTCGACGGTGGGGTACGGCTCCGTGCCCTTGGAGGCCTTGAGCGACAGGGCTTCGCGTAGCGCCTGGTGCAGCCCCACGTGGTCGCCGAACAGGGTGTCCGGCCCGAACGCGACGTGGTCGATGCCCACGAGGTCGACGCAGTACTCGAAGTGCTCCATGAACGAATCGAGGGAGTGGCGCAGGGTCTGGCGCGTGATGGTCGTGTGCGGCGCGGCCTCGATGCCGATGACCCCGCCCTTCTCGGCGCACTTCTTGATGACCTCGTCCGGCTTCAGGCGCGGCGTGTCCCACAGCGCCCTGGCGCCGGCGTGGGTGATGAAGATGGGGTGCTTGGACTGCTCGATCGTGTCCAGCGAGGTCTGGTCGTTCGCGTGGGAGACGTCGATGGCGATGCCCAGCTTGTTCATGCGCGTCACGGCCCTGCGACCGAAGTCGGTGAGGCCGTAGTGCGCCGGCTCCTTGAGGCCGGCGCCCAACGCGTTCCCCTCGCTGTAGCAGATGCCCAGGCTACGCATGCCGAACCCGTAGAGGACGTCGATGCGGTCGAGCTCGTTCTCGATCATCGCCGCCCCTTCCAGGGAGACGACGAACGCGACCTTGCCCTCGCGCTTGCAGCGGCGGATGTCCTCCGCCGTCAGGGCCAGCTCGACCATGTCCTGGTGGGCGATGTCGGACAAACGCATGCCGATGTCGAACACCACGTCGTCCCACTTCCAGCCGGCGCGGGAGGTGATCATGGCGGTGCCGTCCATCATCGCGTCGAACACGCAGTCCAGGCCGCTGGCGGCGAGCCCCTCGTAGGCCGTGTACTCGCGGCCATAGCGCCTGAACTCCAGGAACCCCGACAGGTCTTTGGGCGAGACGAAGCAGTGGTCGTGTAACGAGACCACGAGGTTCTCTGCGAAGAGCCGCTTGACCCGCGCTTCCTGCTCCGAGGTGGTCTCAGGGGCCTTGCTGGGCACGCGGCCGAGCTGCGGGACGAGCTCGATGTTTGGCAGGTCCTCGGCGTCCAGGTACTGGTAGGCGCGGTAGCCGTCGTACTTCTTGGCTTGCATCTTGCTCCGTTCCGCGGCGGGTGGGGCCGCTCTTGCGCGCAGGTCTAGCCGCGCGGATCGAGGATGTCGCGCAGGGCGTTGCCGAGCACGTTGAAGGAGAGGACCGTCAGGGCGATGAACAGCCCCGGCCAGACCGCCAGAATGGGGGCGCGGAAGAGGTACGCCTGGGCGTTCTGGAGCATGTTGCCCCACGACGCCAGCGGAGGTTGGATGCCGAGGCCCAGGTAGCTGAGGCCCGCCTCTGTCAGGATGGCCCAGCCCACGCCTAGGGTGGCGAGCACCGTCGCCTGCGGCATTACCTGCGGGAGGATGTGCCGGAGCATGAGGCGCAGATGCTTGCTGCCCAGGGCGCGTGATGCCTCCACGAAGTCGGCCAGCCTGAAGCGCTTGAACTCGGCGTGCACGCTCCTGGCCATCTGGGCCCAGAACCCGAGGCCGACGGTGACGACGATCATCACGGGATGGTTGCCGAAGCTCGTCACGATGACGAGGATCAGGAAGAACGCCGGTATCGCCATGAACGTGTCGACGACGCGCATGAGCACCGCCTCGGTGCGGCCCCCGAAGTAGCCGGCGCTGCCACCGATCGCGATGCCTAGGAACAGCCCGACCAGCATGGAGAACAGGCCCACGGCGAGGGAGACGCGGCCGCCGTGGGCAATGCGCGCCAGTACGTCCCTGCCCAGTTCGTCGGTGCCGAGCCAGTGCTCGGCGGAGGGCGGTCTCAGGGTCTCCAGCGGGCTGGTCCGAGTGGGGGAGTGCTGCAGCAGGGCCGGTCCGACCACCACCATCAGGACCATGAGCACGAGGACCGTGAAGGCGATGAGCCCCAGCGGCTGCCTGAGCACCCGGGCGAAGAAGCGGCTGCGGCGACGCAGGGGAGCGGCGGTCCCGGTGGTGATGAGCACCTCAGACATGGCGGATCCTCGGGTCGATGACCACGTAGAGGAGGTCGACGATCAGGTTCACGACCACGACGACCGTGCCGGCCAGCATCGTTACGCCCAGGATCACCGGGTAGTCGCGCCCGTTGGCGGCCTCTATCGCCAGCCGACCGATGCCGGCGTAGCCGAAGACGCTCTCGATGACGACGGAGCCGGAGAACAGCACGGTCGTGATGAGGCCGAGCATCGCGGTCACGGGGACGAAGGCGTTGCGCAGCATGTGCTTGCGCAGGACCTTCACGTCCCGCAACCCCTTGGAGCGGGCGGTGCGCACGTAGTCGGTCGCCTTGACCTCCAGGACGGCGGCGCGCGTGACGCGCACGACGTTGGGCATGAGGCCGAACGCCAGCACGCCGGCGGGCAGGATGAGGTGACGGATCCTGTCCACGACGTCGAAGCCTCGTCCGATGGAGGCGATGCCGGAGGCAGGCAGCCACCGTAGCTCGACGGCGAAGAGGATTATCGCGACGATCCCGAGCCAGAAGTTGGGCACCGACATGCCCAGGGTCGCCACCGTGCCCACCACGTGGTCGGGCCAGCGGTTGGGGTTCATGGCAGCCACGATCCCGAGGAGGATGCCCAGCACCCCCGCGATGACGAGCGCGCTGAGCGCCAGAGCGAGGGTCGCTCCCAGCCGCTGCGCGAGCAGGCCGGTCACGGGTAGCCCCTGGTTGATGGAGCGGCCCAGGTCGCCCTGCACCGCGCTGGCGAGCCACGAGACGTAGCGCTCGTGCACGGGCCTGTCCAGCCCGAAGAGCGCGTAGCGGGCGTTGCGCTCCGCCACCGTCGTGGACATGTCCACGAGGGAGGAGGGCCCGCCGGGGGCGAGGTTGATCAGGAAGAAGGTGAGCAGTGAGACGAGGAACAGGACCACCAGGCCCTGGGCCAACCGTCGCACCAGGTACTGCGTCATCGGTGGCTGGTTACCTCCGCGTCGGCGCCGTGGGGCCGCTCCAGGACGGTATGGGTGCGCCTCCCCGAGTTACCGGGGAAGCGCACCCGACGAGTGCGGTTACTGGGCCTCGACGTACCAGTCGAACGAGTGCTGGAACGCGGCGCTGGCCGTGATCTCGGGGAAGCCCTGCAGGCGGACGCTCTTGGCCGTCAGGATGTCCGGCCACCACAGGTAGAGGTAGGGGAGCTCCACCGCCAGGAGGTCCTGCATGCGGCTGTAGGCGTCGATCTGGTCCTCGAGCGTGAGCGCGGCGCGCCCCTCGTCCATGATCGCGTCGAGCTCCTCGTTGCAGTAGTTGGGGATGTTGTTGCCGGTCTCGGCGGCCGAGCACGAGAAGTAGGGCGCCACGTCGGCCGTGGGGGGCATGCTCCACCAGGCCAGCGTGAGCTCGTAGTTGCGGCCGAGGACCACGTCCTGGATGTAGGCGTTCCACTCCATGACCTGGACGTCGGTCTCGATGCCGATGTCGGCCCAGAACTGCTGCACGAGCAGGGTGGCGGGCACCAGGTCACCGAACTGGCCGGTCGGCATGTAGAACGACAGGCGCTGCCCGTCCTTCTGCCGCACGCCGTCGGCGCCGAGGGTCCAGCCCGCCTCGTCGAGGAGCGCCGCGGCCGCCTCGGGGTCGTAGGCGTACTGCTGTACGTCGCCGTTGAAGAGCGCTCCCAGCATGGGGGCCACCGGCCCGCTGGCGACCTGCCCGTAGCCCGACAGGATGGCCTCGATCATCGCCTGCCTGTCGATGGCGAGCTCCATGGCTTGGCGCACGTTCACATCGGCCAGACGGGGGTCGTCGTGGTTGGGAGCGACGAAGAAGAACAGGTTCTGCGACTGCCGCAGCACCTCGAGGGCGCCGGTGGACTCGATGCCGGCGACGTTCTGCGGGCTCAGCCGCGTGACGACGTCGAGCTGGCCCGCCATCGCCTCGGCGACCTGCGTGTTGAGGTCGGGGATGATGCGGAACGTCATGCCGGCGAGCTTGGGCTCTCCCGCCCAGTACAGCTCGTTCGGTACCAGGGCCACGTGCGAGCCGGGCACGAACTCACTCACCTTGTAAGGGCCCGTGGTGACCGGCGTGCCCTTGTTGAACGTGGCGACCTGTAGTGGGTTCTCGGCTTCGCCGAGCACGTGCACCGGGATGATGCCGGCGAACGACGCCAGGTAGTACGGCAGCGCGGAGAACGGTTCGTTGAGGACGAACCGGACCGCGTGGTCGTCGATGACCTCGACCCTGTCGATGGAGGAGAACTGCGACGCGCTCTGGGCTCCCAGGTCGGGGTTGAGCACGACGTCGTTGAACGTGAAAGCGACGTCGGCCGCGTCGAAGGGGTCGCCGTCGGACCAGACCACGCCTTCGCGCAGCTCGAACACCCACGACATGCCCTCGTCCTCCGCACGCCAGCTGGTGGCCAGCATCGGCGACGGCGTGAGGTCTTCAGGCGAGTAGCGGGTCAGCTGTTCGAAGAGGATCGTGTTGATCAGGTTCGACTCGATGACCGCGCCCGGTGCCCACGGGTTGAGCGTGGGATCGGCGTTGGTAGCCAGGTTGAGGACCGCTGACGTGTCTGCCTCTTGAGCGGTGCCGAACGCGGCGCAGACCGCCAAGAGCGACGCGACGAGCCAGCGGTAGGGGGTGCCTCGGACCTTCATGCCAGACCTCCTAGAGCTTTCCCGCTAACGCGAGCCGCTCGCTGATGTCGGCAGCGGCTGCGCGAACGAGCTGGGCGAACCTCGCGAGGACCTCGTGGTCGACCCTGTACGACGGCCCGCCAACGCTGATGCCGCCGACGACCTCGCCGTCCTCGCCGAAGATGGCCGCGCCCACCCCACGCGCTGCCGAGTCGAAGTCTTCATCGGAGACCGCGTACCCCAACCTCTTGATCTCCTCGAGGAGACCTGAGAGACGCTCGCGGTCGGTGATCGTCATTTCGGTGTACTGGGGAAGCGTGCTCAGAGTGGCCAGCACGGCATCGCGCTCGCCCTCGGAAAGGTTCGCGAGTATGGCCTTGGGCACGGCGCCGGCGTGCAGCGGGAACGAACGCCCCAGCACCGACACGAGCCTGACGCTCTGTGTGCTGTCGCGCTTGTCGACGCACAGCGCCCTGTCGCCGAGACGCATGAAGAGGTGCACCGTCTCCTGGGTCTCCACGCTGAGGCGGTCCATGAACGGGCTGGCGACCTCCATGAGCGAGGCGCCCATGCTGCGCGTGGCCGCCAAGGTCAGCTCCAGCGCGCCCGGGCCCAGGGCGAAACGGGTGTCGTCCGTCGCCACGATGAAACCGGCTGCCTCCAGCGTCTTGAGCGACCTGTACGCTTGGTTCTTCTCCAGTCGCAAACGCGCCATCACCTCGGCGAGGCCAAGACGGTGTGGCGGCTCCGCGAACGCTCGCAGCACCTGGAGGGTCCGCAGCGCCGACGAGATGACGTACTGACCGCCGTCGCGGGTTCCCGGTACCTCAGGGGATTGTTCTACGTCTCGGATGGCGACCGTGTCTCGCATAGCGATATGAGGCGACACTCTATGCCTGTGTATCGCCCGTGTCAATGCGTGCGGGGCGCGCTGGGTCCGTATGTTAACGGCACCCGTCGATCAAGCCGGTCCGTATCGCGGGTCGGGGCCACAGCCGGTTGCGGCCACCGGCGTGTTGGAGCCGGCAGAGAGTGGAGCACCGTATGGGTACCACCGTAGGAGGCGGCGTGAAAATACGCGCGGGTGAGGATCGCTTCGAGCGCGAACGGAAGGTGTTCGGCGTGATGCCGTTCTCCGTAAAGGTCTCGGCATCCGATACGGGAGGTCACCTCCTCGTGATCGAGCAGCACAACGCTTACCCAGGCGGGCCGCCTCGGCACGTCCACCACGATCAGGAAGAGTGGTTCTACGCAGTAGAGGGGCGGTACGTCGTAGAGGTTGCCGGCGTCGAGCATGAGTTGGGTCCCGGCGACTCCGTGCTCGCCCCCCGCGGGGTTGCGCACACCTGGGCGTTGGTGGGCGAGGAGAAGGGGCGCCTCCTGATCGCATTCCAGCCGGCCGGGACCATGGAGACGTTCTTCGACGAGGCGTGCGACCTGAACGGTATGCCATCCCCTGAGGCGTTGGCTCCGTTGTTCGAGGTGCACGGTATGAAAGTGGTCGGGCCGCCGTTGCGCCGGGTCTAGCTAGGCGTACTGCCATGGCAGCCGAGTGATCGCTCGGGGAGAACGCAAGGTCGGGCGAAACGAGGGCCGCTACTCGACCACCACGCCGATAGCGGCCAACAGGCCCAGCGCCTCCGGCAGGGAGACCCGCATGCCCCTCAGGTTGTTGTCGAGCGGCGAGATCACGTAACCGCGCGCGCCGCGCAAGTCCGCCTCGGCCAGGTCGTTACGTTGGAACGTGCACCGTGTGAGGTCGGCGTTCGCGAAGGACACACCCTTGAGCTCGCACCTCACGAGCTCCGCCTCGTTGAAGCGACATCCCTCGAAGCTCCAGGTCGTAAGGTCCATGTCTCGGAAGCTGGTGAAGCTCAGGTCGCAATCGTTCAGCTTGGCTTCGGGGACGATCGGCAGGCGGCGCACTGCCCCGAAGTTCACCCCGGTAAGGCGGCAGGTGTCGAACTCCACGGTCTGAAGTACCGCGTCGGTGAGGTCGGCCATCGCGAGCTCACAGTTCTCGAAACGGCAGTCCACGAACTGCGAACCGTTGAACGAGGCCTCGGTCAGGTCGCAGTCGACGAACCGGCAATCGATGAGGATGGCGCCCGCGAACGCCACATCGCCCGCGCCGAGAGCCTCGAAGACCTCGCCGGTGAAGCGCGGCGGCTCACCCTCATCCGTTCGCTTGCTCACCGCGGCAGGTTACGACCCTCGCCGGGGTCCGGCAAGCCGAGTGTCGGCCCGAACCGGAGCCGACGAGGGGGGCGGTGCCGAGCGGAGAGAATGTCAGCGGGAAGGCGGTGGATGCCTTGAGCGAGGACCGTCATGGAGAGCACCACGTCCATGGCCACGAAGATGGTCACGACCACGGTACGGGCCGCCTCGATGGACATGCGCACCATCACCATGGGGAGCACGGCGACCACGCTCACCACGACCAACGGGAGCACGACGCCAACGTGGACCCTGGCCGCGCCGAGCACTCACACCACGCCCACGGCCACGACGCTCCCGCTCACGACGCCCACGCCCACCACGACCCGGAGGTCTTCAGGCGCCGCTTCTGGCTGAGCCTCCTGCTCACGCTTCCCGTCCTCTTCTTCAGCGAGCAGATCCAGACCTGGTTCGGTTACCGGGCGCCCAGCTTCACGGGAGCGGACCTGGTCAACCCAGTACTGGGGACCGTGCTCTTCCTCTACGGCGGGTTCGTGTTCCTAGATGGGGCGCGGCACGAGCTGGCCGCCAGGCGTCCCGGGATGATGACGCTGATCAGCCTGGCCATCACCGTCGCGTACGCCTACAGCATGGCGGTAGTGTTCGGCGCCCCGGGCATGCCGTTCTTCTGGGAGCTGGCGACGCTCATCACGATCATGCTGCTGGGACACTGGCTCGAGATGGCCAGCGTGTCGGGGGCGTCCAGGGCGCTCGAGGAGCTGACCAAGCTGCTGCCCACCGTCGCACACAGGCTGGCGGCTGATGGGCGGATCGAGGACATCGCGCTCGCCGACATCGCGGTAGGCGACCGCCTACTCGTCAGGCCCGGCGAGCAGCTGCCGGCCGACGGCTTGGTGATCGACGGAGCGAGCAGCGTCAACGAGTCGTTCCTGACCGGAGAGTCGCGGCCGGTGGGCAAAGTACATGGCGACGAGGTCGTAGCCGCCAGCGTCAACGGCGAGGGGGCGCTCACCGTCGAGGTCACGAGGGTCGGTGCCGACACCACCCTCAGCCAAGTGCAGCGGCTGGTTGAAGAGGCCCAGTCGTCCCGCGGCCGCTTCCAGGTCCTGGCGGACCGAGCCGCCGGCTGGCTCTTCTACATCGCTCTCGGGGCGGGTGCCATCACGTTCGTCGCGTGGTTGGCGATCTCGCCGGGCGCCCAAGAGGCAGTGACCCGGGCCGTGACCGTCCTAGTGATCGCCTGCCCCCACGCGCTCGGCCTGGCGATCCCGCTCGTGCTGGTGAACGCGACGGCCATCAGCGCCCGGAGCGGCATCCTGGTGCGCAACCGGGAGGCGTTCGAGCGTGCGCGGGACATCGCCGTCGTGGCGTTCGACAAGACCGGCACCCTCACCGAGGGGCGCTTCGGCGTCAGGGAGGTCTACGCCGAACGGTCGTCTCCCGAAGAGGTCCTGGACGTGGCGGCCTCGCTGGAAGCTCGCAGCGAGCACCCGCTGGCAGCGGCGATCCTCGAGGAAGCCGAGGCGAAGGGCGTGGGACGGCGGCCCGTGGAAGGCTTCCAGGTCGTGGCCGGGCAGGGCGTACTCGGCGCCGTCGAGGGAGCTCGTTACCGGATCGGTAGGCCCGAGTGGGCGGCCGAGGCCGGTGTGGCCATGAGTGACGGCGCGAGGCGTGCTCTCGAGGAGGCCGAGGCACGGGGCGAGAGCGTGATCGTGCTGATGGACGAGCACGACGTGCTGGGGCTCTTCGCGCTGGCGGACAGGGTAAGGCCACGGGCGGTCGAGGCCATCGATGCACTGACGATGATGGGGATCACGCCCGTGATGATCACCGGCGACTCCGAGGCCGTGGCCAGGACGGTGGCGGCAGAGTTGGGCATCGACCATGTTCATGCCCGCGTGTTGCCTGGCGAGAAGGCCGAGCACGTCAAAGGCCTCAGGAAGATCGGCCCGGTGGCGTTCGTCGGCGACGGGATCAACGACGCGCCCGCCCTGCTGGTCGCAGACCTGGGCATCGCGATCGGGGCAGGCACGAACGTGGCCATCGAGAGCGCCGACGTCGTGCTGGTCGAGGACGACCCGTTCGACGTGGTCACGGCGCTGCGGCTCTCTCAGGCTACCTACCGCAAGATGCGCCAGAACCTCTTCTGGGCGACCGGCTACAACGCCGTAGCGATCCCCCTCGCCGCCGGCGTGCTCTCGTTCGCCGGGTTCGTGCTGTCGCCGGCCGTCGGCGCCCTGCTGATGAGCCTCTCGACCGTGGTGGTGGCCTTCAACGCCATGACCCTCAGAGGCTCGCCCGCAGCACCTCCTCGACCATCGGCGTGAG
Source organism: Deinococcaceae bacterium (assembly GCA_040256005.1). Lineage (GTDB taxonomy): Bacteria > Deinococcota > Deinococci > Deinococcales > Trueperaceae > DASRWD01. The sequence continues at coordinate 47,813 of JBDZWC010000003.1, forward strand.
GTCAACGGCCGGGTCGGCATACACGATCACGCCGTACCCGCCCGGTCCAGACCTGAGCGAGTCGAAGACGATCCCGATGTTGAGTGACTTGGCCACCTCGGCGATCGCGGCGTCCACGGCCTTGATGGCCGGCTCCTGGAGCGCCTTGAGCTCGTTGTCGTAGCGGGTCTGCAGCGTCTGCAACGTGGTGATGCTCACCTGCAGCAGCTCCTGCTCCTGCTCCGTGAGGGGCGTGCCGGCCTGTTGCTTCTGCTGCAGCTCCTGTACGCGGGCGGCCACCTGGCTGATCTCGGAGTTGGCCATCTCCCGCGTCTCCAGGATCTGCTGGTAGGCGGGGTGAAGGGATATGAGGTACTGGCTGTCCACGTAGCCGATGCCCATCGTCGGGGCTTGGGCGGCGGCGATGGTCAGCAGCGATGTCACGGCGAGCGCGAGCGCGAGCTTGGCGAGGCTTGGTTTCATGCCGCCAAGTATCGCCCGCGTGGCCAGGTGCGCCTCTGGGTTCAGGTGCCCTCGACATTCACCTCGCGTTGACTCTCAGCCAACCATCCAAAGAAGAGCCGGCCCATGCAGTTGTAAAGGCCGCTCGATGCCGTCAAGCTGTGCGAAGCGTCCCTCCTCGGATCTTGATCGTCACCCAAGTTGACAGACGGAGTACGTGTATCTACACTGTTCCGACTCCAAGGGGACCGAAGGGGTAGAGATGACCGAAAGTAGCGCTATCGCCGGCCGTCCGCTTCCGCCGGTCGTGGACCGGGCCGAGTGGGAAAGGGCCCGAGCGGAGCTGTTGGAGGAGGAGAAGGCGCACATGCGGCACGGGGACATGCTGGCCGCCAAGCGGCGGGCGCTACCCATGCTGCGCGTGGAGAAGGACTACGCCCTCGAGGGCCCGGACGGGCCGCGGTCGCTGGTGGACATCTTCGAGGGGCGCAACCAGCTGATCGTCTACCACTTCATGTTCCACCCGGAATGGAACGCCGGCTGCGACGGCTGTTCCTGGTTCACCGACGGGGTGGCCAACGTCGCGCACATCAACGCTCGTGACGTCTCGTTCGCGCTCGTCTCCCGGGCGAAGTTCGGGAAGCTCGAGACATACAGGCGGCGCATGGGTTGGAACCTCTCCTGGTACTCATCGTTCGACACGACGTTCAACCAGGACTTCGGCGCCACGGTGGGCGATAGGGAGCATCACCTGCTCTCGGTCTTCCTGCGCGACGGCCATGACATCTTCCTGACGTACCAGACGGGCGAACGGGGCACCGAGAACCTGGGCACGACGTTCAGCCTGCTCGACCTCGTGCCATACGGACGGCAGGAGCGGTGGCAAGTAGCCCCGGAGGGCTGGCCGCAAGGCGACCCCTACGTGTGGTGGAGGCGTCACGACGAGTACGAGGGCAGCGTTCCCGCACCGTCAGCCATGCATGGAGGCAGATCCAGTTGAGTAGAGCGACGCTGACCGCACGTCCGCTGCCGCCCGTCGCCTCGCGAGACGAGTGGGAAGCCGCCAGGGAAGAGCTGCTCGCCGCAGAGAGGGAGGTCCTGGCCAGGGTCAGGGAGATGGCCGCCAGAAGGAAGGCGCTGCCCATGACCCGGATCGAGGAGGACTATTCCTTCGAGGGGCCCGCTGGACCCGTGAAGCTAAGCGACCTCTTCGAGGGTCGAAGCCAGCTGATCGTCTACCACTTCATGTTCCATCCGGACTGGCAGGACGGCTGCGAGGGCTGCTCGATGTACGTGGACGGCGTGCCCCACCTGGCCCACCTCCACGCGCGCGACGCCAGCTTCGCGTTGGTATCGCGGGCGCCGATCGAGACGCTCCTCGCCTACAGGCGCCGCATGGGCTGGGACTTCCCGTGGTACTCCTCCGCAGGCTCCAGCTTCAACCGGCACTTCGAGGCCACGGTAGGCGACAGCGAGCACCCGGGGCTGTCCGTCTTCATGAGAGACGGCGACGACGTCTACCTGACCTACCGCGGTCACGATTGGGTGGTCCAGGCCGACGGCGTAGCCAACTTCATCGACCTCCTGCCCTACGGGAGCCAAGAGCACGGCGAGGTCGTGCCTGAGGGTTGGCCGCAAGGCGACAAGTACACGTGGATGCGGCGCCATGATGAGTACCACACGGGACTACCTGCGCCTTCCACGCTACTTGACGGCTGAGCCAGGCCGTGCGCCGGTGCGCTAGGTTGGGAACGTGAAGCACTACCTGCTCCTCTATCACCTGGTGGACGACTACCTTCAACGTCGTCCCGAGTTCAGGGGCGCGCACCTGGCGTTGGCCAAGGAGGCGGTGGCCCGCGGCGAGATCGTCCTGGCCGGTGCCCTGAGCGACCCGCCGGACATGGCTGTGCTCCTCTTCCGAGGTGATTCGCCGGCCGCGGCGCAGGCGTTCGCGCACGCGGACCCCTACGTCCGCAACGGCCTGGTCGAGCGCTGGGAGGTTCGGGAGTGGACGACCGTGGTCGGCGAAGGAGCCGCTCACCCGGCATGACGGCGAGGTCTACCTCGGCGCCACGAACGCGAGCCACAACGTGCCCACCATCAGCGTCACGAGCGTGACGGGGACCCCCACTCTCAGGTAGTCCCAGAAGCTCAGCTCCACCTTGAGACGCCTGGCCCCCTCGGCGACGATCAGGTTGGCGATCGACGCGACGAGGGTAAGGTTCCCGGCCAGCGTGCTGGCCATCGCCAGGGTCAAGGCCAACGTCTGCTTGCCGACACCCGGGGCTGCCGTCAACAGCGCTGTACCGCCCGCCTCGAGCCCTGTCGCCGGCAACAACATGAGGACGGCCGGGACGTTGCTCACCACCGTGGACAGCGCCGCCGTCACCAGGCCGGTGAAGCCCACGACCTCGAGGTCCGAGCCGGACGTCGGCAGCCAGGACAGCAGCCAGCGTTGTGGCACGCCGGTGTCAGCCATCACGCCGACGACGACGAACAGCGCGGCGAAGAGGACCAGCAGGGCGTAGTCGACGCGCCGCAACAGGTTGCCGGAGGCCCTGCCGCGTCCGAGCAGCACTACCGTCCCAGCGGCGACAGCGGCCAGCGCCACAGGGGCGCCGAGCACGAAAGCGAGGAGCATGCCCACGGCCGCGGAGCCTGCGAGGAAGAGCGGGCCGGGGCGCACCAGCGGCAGTTCGACCTCGGGCCGTCGCGCCGGTTCTCTGCGGGCGCCCGATAGCTGTGTCCTGAAGGCCAGCGCGACGACCCCGAACACCACGGCCAGCGACAGGAGCGCCACAGGCACCAGGCGCAGCGCGAACGCACCGTAGCCGATGTCGGCGGCGACGGCGACCAGCACGTTCTGAGGGTTACCGGTCACGGTCGCCACGCTGCCGGCGTTCACCGCCAGCGCCAGGCCGAGCAGGTATGGCAGGGGCGGCAGGTCGAGGCGGCGCGCCGACCGGATCACGAGCGGCGTGAGCATCAGGGCCACCGTGTCGTTCAAGAACAGGGCCGAGAGCGTCCCGCTGACGAACACCAGGCCCGCGAGCAGCCTGCGCGGCCCGATGGTGCCGCGTGCGACGAGGCCGGCGAGCAGGCGGAACGCGCCGGCTTCCGTCAGCGCGGCGTTCACGACCATCAAGCCGAACAGGAGGACCAGCACCTCACCGTCCACGTGGCGCAACGCGGACGATAGGTCCGTCGCTCCGGCCACCACCAGGGCTACTGCCCCCGCCAGAGCTAGGACGGCTCGGCTGAGGTCCACGCCGGGAACCCGGCCGAACGCAACCGCCAGCAGGGTCAGCAGGCCTATCGCGAGGGCGAGGGTTTCAGGAGGTATCGGGGACGTAGCACAGAGGATGGCACGCTGGCGCGAAGGGGCGCCACGTCCAGGTCGCCACATCGGATGCTCACAGCACGCTCCCATCCTTGGGCAACACGCATCCAGCGGGGTAGGTTGCCCCGCCCACGGACCGGGAGGGAGCCAATGCCACCGGAGCCAACAGGCGCGACGACGGTCCAGCTGGCGTCCGTCGTGCGCCCTCAAGGCACCGGTGCCGCCCTCATCGCCGACCTGTGGTGGGTGATGCTCTGGTTCGCCGTAGCCGTCTGCGCGGTGGTCATCACGATGCTGATCGTCGCGATAGCGCGCGGGCGTGCCCGGGCGGCGGAGGACCAGGTCGCTGCGCCGGCCGGGCTGCCACGAACCTCCCGCGCGTCAGCACAGTTCCCCGCGACGGGCCAGCCGCCGACCTGGGCCAACTCCCTCGTGCTCTCCGCCGGTGTCGGCGTCCCGGCCGTGATCCTGATAGGCCTGCTCGTCTACTCGCTCTCTGCGCACCGTGCCCTGGCCGTGACGGCGGAACGACCGATGACGATCGAGGTGATCGGGCACCAGTGGTGGTGGGAGGTCCGCTACCCCGACGGCGGCTTCACGACAGCGAACGAGGTCGTGCTGCCCGTGGACACGCAGGTGCGGCTCGAGCTGACGAGCGTGGACGTCATCCACTCGCTCTGGGTGCCGTCGCTCAACGGGAAGATGGACCTGATACCGGGTCAGGTCACGCAGTTGCCGCTGGAGGCCTCGGAGCCGACCGTCTTCTGGGGAGCGTGCGCCGAGTTCTGCGGCACGCAGCACGCCAAGATGAACCTCGTCGTCAGAGCCATGCGCCGGGCCGCCTTCGACGCCTGGGCGGAGAACCAGTCGCGGCCTGCACTTCAGCCGGAGGACGGAGCCGCCGCCGAAGGCCTGGAGGTCCTGCTCGGCTCGGCTTGCGTGTACTGCCACACCGTGCGCGGCACCAACGCCAGCGGCCGTGCCGGCCCGGACCTCACCCACCTGGCCAGCCGCCTGACGCTGGGGGCTGGTGCGCTGCCCAACACGCGCGGCAACTTAGGGGGCTGGATCGTCAACTCGCAGACGACCAAGCCGGGCAACCGCATGCCGCCCATGCAGCTATCCGGGCCCGAGCTGCAGTCGCTGCTGGTCTACCTGGAGACGCTCGAGTGACCGGGGAAGGGCTCATCCGCCTCGTCCCACGGGCTGGCCGGGCCGCCGGAGCCTCGCCCAGCCGGGCGAGCGGGGTGGTGGCGCAGTGATCACCGACGCACCGCGGCTGCGCGATCGCGTCGAGCGCTTCGAAGGCTCCTGGCGAGTACCGCGCGGTTTCGCCGGCTGGTTCGCGACGGTGAACAACTCGGACCTGGGCGCTCGCTACATGGTGACCTCGTTGGGGTTCTTCGCCGCGGCCGGCGTCATGGCGCTGTTCATGCGCCTGCAGCTGTCGGTCCCCGAGAACACCTTCCTGGACCCCGAGACCTACAACCAGCTGTTCACCATGCACGGCTCCACCATGATGTACCTCTTCGTCGTCCCTTTCCTCGAGGGACTGGCGAACTTCATCCTGCCGCAGATGTTGGGCGCTCGGGACCTCGCCTACCCGCGCCTGACCGCCTTCGGCTACTGGCTCTACCTGTTCGGCGGGCTCGTCTTCTTCTCGAGCTTCCTAGTCGACGCGGTCCCGGACGCCGGTTGGTTCGCTTACCCGCCGCTGTCCGGCATCGACTTCTCGGGCCTCGCGATGGACTTCTGGCTGCTGGGCCTGGGCGCCATCGAGCTGGGTGGCATCGCGACCGGCATCGAGCTGGCCGTGACGGTGCTGAAACTGAGGGCCGTCGGCATGACGCTCAACCGGGTGCCGCCGCTGGCCTGGGCCTTCCTGATCATGGCGCTGGCCATCGTCGTGGCGTTCACCGTCCTGCTCGTCGCGACGCTACTGCTCGAGCTGGACCGCGCGTTCGGGTTCAACTTCTTCGACCCGGTGGCGGGCGGCAACCCGCTGTTGTGGCAGCACCTCTTCTGGATATTCGGTCACCCCGAGGTCTACATCATGTTCATCCCCGCCACCGGGATCGTCTCGATGATCGTGCCGACGTTCGCCCGACGGCCGTTGGCGGCGTACCTCTACGTCGTGCTGGCGATGATCCTCACGGGGTTCGTCAGCTTCGGGCTCTGGGCCCACCACATGTTCACGACAGGGCTGCCGTTGGTGGCTGCCGGGTTCTTCACCGCCGCCAGCATGATGATCGCGCTGGCCAGCGGCACGCAGGTCTTCGCCTGGATCGCCACGCTGTGGGGGAGCAGGCCGAGGCTGGCGGCCCCGATGAAGTTCGTGATCGGCTTCGTAGTCATCTTCCTGCTGGGCGGCGTCACCGGGGTGATGGTGGCGTCCGTGCCGCTGGACGCCCAGGTGCACGACACGCACTTCGTCGTGGCCCACTTCCACTACGTCCTGATAGGCGGGGTGGTCTTCCCGATCATGGCGGCCCTCTACTACTGGATGCCGCTTCTCAGCGGCAAGCTGCTGAGCGAACGGCTCGGCACCTGGAACTTCTGGCTCACGTTCGTGGGCTTCAACATGACGTTCTTCCCCCTGCACATCGCCGGGCTGCTGGGCATGCCGCGCCGGGTGTACACGTACCCGCCGGGGCTCGGGCTCGAGCCCTACAACCTGATCTCGACGATCGGGGCGTTCGTGCTGGCGGCCGGCTTCGCCTCGTTGCTCGTGAACCTGGTGCTGAGCGTGCGCCGGGGCGTGGATCCCCCAGCCGACCCATGGGGTGCCGGGACCCTGGAGTGGGCGGTGCCGTTGCCCACGCCCAACTACAACTTCAGGGCGCCGCCGGTCGTGCGCAGCCTCTACCCGCTGTGGGGAGCGGGTGAGGGGCGCGCTGAGGAGAGGGCGAGGGACGCCGACGCCGCCACAGCCGACGCCGCTGGTGAGGCGCCCGACGCCGATCGCGCGATCCCCGAGGGATACGCGGCGGGCCGGTGGCCAGGCGTGACGTTCGACCCCAGGCTCGATGCGATACCCAGCACGTTCCGCGCCACCCCCGTCACCTCGGTGATAGATGCCGTGCCGCAGGGGATCTGGAACCTGACCGGGCCCAGCTACGTCCCCATCCTGACGGCGCTCGGCGTCACCCTGGCGGCCTTGGGGCCGATCGTCTCCGCCTACTGGCTGTCGGGTGCCGGAGCGGTCCTCGCCGCCGTCTGCATGGCCGTCTGGCTGTGGCCGACCCCTGATGAGCGCGAGCGCGTATTGGCCCGCAGGGAGCGCGAAGAGTACGAGGACCCACCGGACGCTCCAGAGTTCTCGCGACGCCTGGTGGGCAAGGACACCGCCGAGCCGGGACTCTGGGGCGTGGCCATGTTCCTCGGCTCCGGGGCGGTGGTCTACGGGACGCTGTTGTTCGCCTACTTCTACCTCCGCCTCTACTCCGGCGCCTGGCCCCAAGGGGCGGTCCCGCTGCCCGAGCTGGCCCTGCCGGCCGCAGCAGCGGTGCTGTTGCTGTTGTCTGGCTGGCCGGTAGTGGCGGGCACCAGGGCGATAAGGCGCGGCAACGCGCGCGGACTGAAGAACTGGCTGGGCATGGGGCTGGTGCTGGGCCTAGCCTTCCTGGGGCTACATGTCTGGAACGTGGCGAGGGCCGGCTTCGTGCCGTCGTTGAACGCTTACGCCTCCGTGTTCCATGGCTTGGCCGGCCTCGTGTCGCTCATGACCCTGCTCGCGTTGGCGATCCAGTTCGCGGTCTGGCTGCGTGCCCTCCGAGGACACTTCGACAGCGTCTACAACGCAGCGGCCCAGCACTCCGGCCTGGTGTGGGGCTTCACGGTGGCGGCGAACCTGGTCGCCTACGCGGTGCTGTACCTCGCGCCGCGCCTCGCAGGGTTCGGGTCGTGAGCGCGGAGCGCGGTTCCGGGGCGGCTCGTACCGTGACGGCAGCGGTAACAGGCGAGAGCCGGGCGAACGAACCGGCTGCTGGTCGCCTGTGGTTCGGGCTGCTGGGAGGTCCATCGGCCTGGGCTGTGGCCTTCGTCAGCACGTACCTGGTGGCCGAATCGACCTGCGTCCGTGGGGGCGCTCTGACGACGGCCGGTGTGATCTGGCTCGCCGCCGCGTTAGTCGGTGCCGCGGCAGCCGTCGCCGCTTGGCGAGCCCAGCGAACGGTGGGCGGTGCATTCGCGAACGGTCCCCTGAGGGAACCGCAGGCCCGCAGCGATGAGCCGGTAGGGCGGCGCTTCCTGTCCGCCGCCGGGATCGTCCTTTCCGGCACGTTCACCGTCGTCTCGCTGGTGCAGTCGTTGCCGCTGTTCGTGGGGGTGGGCTGCTGATGCGCGCCGGGCTCGAGCCATGACCGCACCGCTCCTGGCGCTCGTCGCCGTCGCCTACGGGACCGGTCTGGGGCTGGCCTGGCGGCGGACGGGCCCCGGCAAGGTGGTCGGCTTCGGTGAGGCCGCGCGGTTCACGTTCGGGTGGCTCGCGCTCGGCGGCGCCCTGCTGTCTCCGTTGAGCGCCGCGGCAGGACGCTCCCTGGCGGCGCACATGGTGCAGCACCTGCTCGTCGTGGCCGTCGCCGCGCCGCTGTGGGCGTCGGCCGGCGTCGGACGCGCCTTGCTGTGCCTCCTGCCGCTTGGGACACGCAGGGCACTGGCGGCGGGGACGCTTCGCACTGTGGCGGGCGCCCGCGAGACCCTGCTCTCGCCGCTGTCGGCCACCGCTCTCTACGTGGCCACGCTGTGGCTTTGGCACATGCCCGCTGCGTACCTAGGCGCCCTCGGCCATGAGGTCCTTCACGGCGCGGAGCATGGCGCGTTCCTGGCTGCAGCCTGCCTCTTCTGGGCGACCGTGCTGCCGGGGCCGAAGGGCGCCCACCGCCGGACCGCCGCCCACGTCGCGTTGCTGGGAGCGTCCTTCGCGATCGGTGGGCTGGGGGCGCTCATGGCGCTGTCTCCACGGCCCTGGTACCCGGCGTACGCGGCACTCGCGGCGGCGACCGGCCGCGACGCGCTGAGCGACCAACAGCTCGCGGGCGTTCTCATGTGGATGCCGATGGGGGGCGTGCACGCCGCCGCAGCGCTCGCCATCGCGGCCACCTGGCTGCGGCCTCGCCCGGGGCGACGAGCCGCACCGGCGAGCCTACAGGAGGCCCGAGCATGACGACGCGCCGGGGACTGGCGGACCTGACGGTAGTACTGGCGGGGATCGGCCTCGTGATGCTCATCGTCGTCGTCGGCTACGTGCTGAAGCGATCAGGCGGGCGCGCCATACCCGTGGCAGACCCGGCCTCGGTATCGGCCGGCGTCGTCGATCGCGGCAGACAGCTCGTGCGCGACTACGGCTGCGTCACCTGCCACGAGATACCAGGTGTGCGGGGGCTGGGCGGTGTCGTGGGTCCGTCGTTGCACGGATTGGCGGACAGGGCCGTGATCGCCGGTCGGCTGCCGAACACGCAGGAGAACCTGGTCACATGGGTCATGGACCCTCAATCCGTGGCTCCGGGGACCGCCATGCCGGACATGGGAGTGACGCTCCCAGACGCCCTCGACATCGCCGCCTTCCTCTACTCGGGCGGCGGAGAGGAGTAGGTGCACGTGCGCGACGACAAGACAAGGCGCCCAGGTCGAGCGGAGGAGAAGCGCCTCTCGCGCCGGAGGCTGTTGCAGACGACCGGCGCGCTGCTGGTCACGGTGGGCGTGGGCAGCGCTTGCGACGTGGATCCGTTCCACAGCGAGAGCCCGGCCTCTCGACCGCTCCGGCCGCAACCGCGGCCGGCGTTCGTTCCCAGACGCGTGACGCTGGTGGCCGGCCAGTATCCGGCGGTGCCGGACACGCCGACACAGGCTCCGCAGGCCGGTGTGTTGAGGTTCTTCACGCTGCACGAGGCCCAGACCGTCGAGGCGATCACGGCACGCATCCTGCCCGGCTCACCGGAGGACCCAGGGGCGAGGGAAGCAGGCGTCGTCAACTACATCGACAACATGCTGGCCTACGAGAACCCGTTCGCGGAGGCCACGTACCGAGCACCGCCTTACGCCGAGACCTACACGGGAGCGCGGCCCCCGGCCGGCTCGAACGGGAGCTTCGAGGTCGTGTGGGTCAGCGCCGATGAGATCGAGCGTTACGGCTACCAGTCGACCTTGGGCCCCCGCGACGTCTACCGAGCCGGCCTGGCCAGCGTGGACCGTTACGCGCGCGAGCGTTTCGGCCGCGACTTCGTCGACCTGAGCGAGGAGCAGCAGGACCAGGTGGTCGGCGCCATGGCGGACGGTGAGGCAAGCGGCTTCGAGCACCCGGGTGCCGAGGAGTTCTTCCACGTGCTCAGGCGGCACACCGGCGAAGGGATGTTCTCCGACCCCGTCTACGGCGGTAACCAGGGGCTGGCAGGGTGGCGGCTCATCGGTTACCCGGGCGCACAACGCGGTTACACCGAGGCGTACGTTCGTGGCCGGACCGCGGAGGCCGATCCGCAGGGCATCGCCGACCTCAACCACTTCCACCCCGGGCAGCCGGCGAACGAGCACGTGCTGCTACCCGTGACAGGCAGCCGTCACGCCGATCCGGTGGACGACTGATGGCGAGGCAACGGAAGGTGGACGTCGTGACCGTTGGCGCGGGTTGGACGGCGGCGATCCTCGCCTGGCATCTGACCAAGGCCGGGTACAGCGTCGTCTCGATCGAACAGGGCCCCGCCCGCTTCGCCACGCCCGACTTCGAGCACAACCACGACAGCCTGCGCTACAGCATCCGCAAGGCGATGATGGTGGACCTCTCCAAGGAGACGTGGAGCTGGCGTCCCAACCCGAGGGCGCCATCGCTGCCCATACGACAGTTCGGCTCGTTCCATCCAGGCAACGGCATCGGTGGGGCGGGCGTGCACTGGGCGGCGCAGACGTGGCGCTTCTACCCCAGCGACATGAGCTATCGCAGCCACCACGTGGCCCGTTACGGCCAGGACATGATCCCCGAGGGGTGCACCGTGCAGGACTGGCCGCTCACCTACGAGGAGCTCGAGCCGTACTACACGCGCATGGAGTACGACATCGGCGTCTCCGGGCGCTCCGGCAACCTCGGCGGTCGGTTGCAGCCGGGAGGGAACCCGTTCGAGGCCCCTCGTTCCAGGGAGTACCCCCTGCCACCGCTGGTGCGGAGCCAGGCCGCCGACATGTTCGCCGACGCCGCCCAAGGCCTCGGCTACCATCCGTTCCCGCAGCCCGCCTCGATACTGTCGCAGGCGTACCGCGGCGTTTCTGGGAGCGAGCGCTCGGGGTGCCTGTTGTGCGGTTTCTGCACGCGCTTCGGCTGCGAGGTAGACGCCAAGGCCAGCCCCGTCACCGATCACATCCCTGCTGCCTTACAGACCGGTCTGTACGGGATCAGGACCGAGAGCAAGGTGCACCGTGTCAACACGGGGCCCGATGGGCTCGCCACCGGCGTCACGTACACGGACCTGCTGACGGGCGAGGTCCACGAGCAGCCGGCGGACGTCGTGGTCCTCTCGGCGTTCCCCCTCACCAACGTCAAGCTGCTCCTGCTGTCACGGTCCAGCGAGCATCCCAACGGCGTGGGCAACGATCGCGAACGGGTGGGCAAGAACTACTCCTACCAGCTGTCGCGGGGGCCCGTCACCGGCATCTTCGAGGGTCGGCGCTTCCGGTCGTACACCGGCAACAGCTGCATGCAGAACGTCATTCACGACTTCAACGCCGACAACTTCGACCATTCGGACCTGGACTTCATCGGGGGCGCATCCATCGCCTGCGGCGGGGGCGAGAACGCGCCGCTACTGTCCGCCCTGAGCCTGCCCGCCGCCGACCAGGCCCTCTTCGGCAGCGCGGGCGACACGGACTCTAACGGGAACGCCGGGGGGCGCAAGCGACCACCGGTAGCGGGCGAGGTAGGCAGCCTGGCTGGGCAAGGCTCCGAGTGGGGTCAGGCTTGGAAGGACAACCTGAGGAACAACTGGGACGGCATCTTGGGTATCGGCATCCAGGGAGAGAGCCTGCCCTACGAGGACCAGTACATGGACCTGGACCCCGTGTACAAGGACGCCTGGGGCGACCCCATCCTCCGGATAACGTTCGACTTCCACGACAACGACAGGAACCTCTACCGCTACATGGCTCAGCGCTGCCTCGAGATCATGCGCGCGATGAACCCCACGCGCGTCGTCATGACGGAGGAGCTGGCACGCTACGACGTACACACCTACCAGAGCACCCACAACACCGGCGGCGCGATCATGGGCGCGGACCCCGGCGACTCGGTGACCAACAAGTACGGCCAGGTGTGGGACACGCCCAACGTCTTCGTCACCGGCGCCACGCTGTACCCGCAGAACCCCGGCATGAACCCGACCGGTCCGCTCATGGCGCTGGCCTACTTCACCGGGGACGCGCTCAGCACCCGTTACTTCAGGAACGCGGGGGAACTATTGGTGTAGCTCACATGCACCGGGCGCACCATATTGCGACCGGAGGTGTCTGACGTGGCGCAGCGCAGGAAGGGCAGGCTGTTGCTCATCGGGGGAGGGGAAAGGCGTGACGGCGAGTACCGCGTCCTGCAGCACTTCGTCAAGGAGGCGGGAGGGAAGAAGGCGCGGGTGCTGGTCTGTGGCGCGGCTCTGGACGACTCGGAAGGGTCGGTCAAGGAGTACGAGGGCATCTTCCAGGATCTGGGCGTGGGTGAGGTTTGGGGTGCTCCCATCACCGACCGATCCGAGGCCGACGGCGACGAGGTCGTGGGCCGGCTCATGGACTCGACCGCCATGTTCCTGACCGGCGGGGACCAGCTTCGCATCACCTCGCTGATGGCCGGGACGCGCCTGGGCGATCGCCTCAAACATCGCAACGACGAGGGCGGGTACCTGATCGCCGGTACGAGCGCGGGCGCCGCCGCGATGGGCAGCGTCATGCTGTTGGGCGGAGCCGAGCACGGGACGGTGAGACGGGCCGACGTCAAGATCGGCCCCGGCCTCGGTTACTTGCGGGACTCGGTCGTAGACACGCACTTCAACGAAAGGGGCCGCGTGTCGAGGCTACTGACCATCTTCGCTCAGAACTCCCAGGTCCTGGGCATTGGCATCGACGCCGACACGGCGCTCGACGTGCACGTGGGATCGCACTACCAGGTGATCGGCAGCGGCACGGTGACCGTGTTCAACGGGCGCGTCAGCTTCTCCAACGCGGCACGCGTGCAGGAAGACGAACCGATGGCTGTCTCGGGCGTGCAGCTGCACGTGCTCGTCGCGGGCTACGGCTTCGATCCTCAGAAGATGGAGGTGCACACCCCTTACGACGACTTCGGCATGGAGAGTCGTACACCGAAGAAGAAGGGCCCTGCGAAGAAGGCATCCTCACAGAACAGTGGAGCCCAGAAGAGTGGCGGAGCCCAGAAGAAGAGCGGTGGAACCGAGCAGAAGAGGGCTCCCAACAAGGAGGGCGCGAACCAGAGGTAGGCCGCCATGTGACCATGGGACACATAGACTGGTCGCGTGCCGACAGGCGAGGGGACAGGGTCGCCCGGACAGGGCGTGGCCGCGGCCGCGGCCGTCTACCGGAAGAGGGTCGCCGGCCACCGAGTCGAACTGTGGGACGACACGACGGGTATGCGCTGCGCCGTGACTCGAGTCCGAGACGAGGCCGTGTTCGCGCAACTCGAGATACAGTCCGAGTCGGACGGGCGGCTGTGGCGCTGCGAGCCCAACCGCAAGGTCATGCCCACGAGCTGGTGGCTGGCGGAAGAGGGGAGCGGCCGGACCACCACCTTCTCGCAACGCGTCGCCCCCAAGCTGCTCAACCCTTTAGGCAGACGGCTCCTGTCCCTGGAGCGCTCCTGGGCCGCCGGCCCCTTCCACGTGGTTGACGTACGCCGGCTGGGACCGGGGTGGCTCCTGGGCATCACCGCCTCAGACTGGGCGCTGGTGCGAGGCGACACGCCGGTCGCGGCGTTCGGCTACGCCCGGCAGCCCGAGGAACGAAGTGAGCAGGCCGAGGCGGGCGCGAAGCGACGGGTGGACGGTGTCGAGCGGCTGGCCAACCGGCAGCCTGGGATCCTCGCCGGCCTCTCCGAGTTGGCGCGCTCGCTCGGCTCGCACGACCGGGCACTCACCTCCCTGGGGCCCGAGCATGCGCTCGAGCCCGCGGAAGCGCTGGTGCTGCTACTACTGTTCGAGTCTTTGACTGAGAGCACGTAAATGCAAAGCGTGACTATGGTTTGAGTTCGAGAAATCTCCAAAAGGCCCTATTCACCTCATACCTGGTGGGCGAACCGCCGTTCCCCTGCAGCCGCCGTGCAAGAGCAGTAGCCTTCTCGCGTTCAAGGTCATCGAAGTCACTTATGTATTCATATCGACCTAGGTCTACCTCGAGGCCCAAAAATGACAAGTTCTTTAGCACTCCGATATATTCGTCTACCATTTGCGAATCGATGTTGGCGAGGCCCGCATATCGAACTATGTCGTCCCTAGTCACGACGCGCGGACCGCCAACAAATTCCAAAAGCAGCTCTTCCACACGTGGTACACGGCTAGAGGCCTCGACTACCAGACTCTCGAATGCAAACTGTGAATATCGTAGGACTGCATCCTCCAAATCTTCTCCCTGGATGCGGTCATGACGTCGATTTATGGCGTTAGCGAGTGCCTCTTTTGCGAGATAAATGATGTCACGGGGTCGGGGGAGGACGCTGTCTGACAAGTAGATCCGCGCAGGTATACGTCCAATGTTATCGAAGTACCTTTCCCAGACTTCATTCGGCTCTGTGATGCTTGTAGAAGAGCGCAGAAATCGTTCTTCTATTACTCGAAGTAATACGGCCGGGTCCCTCCATTGGAGGCGCTTAGGCACTATTTTGTCAGGTTCTCGAGCAGATCGATATACGTAGTTGAATATGTCGCTTCGCAGAAACAGTATTAGCGACAAATTTACGCGCTCCCGCCAATGGTCTTGTCTATCAAAGTCCCTGGTTATACTTTGACTTACGCTCAATAGCCGAAAAAGTGCCTCTCCCAACAAATCCAGCGTTGGTCCCCGTTCCCAAGCTTTGTCAAGATTGTCGATCAATACTACGACGCGTTCAGAACTGGACAGGATCTTGCCCAATTGTGACCTTGCATCAGCCAGCAGTTGCTCATGTAAGAGTTCGCTTACGCGCACCCTTTGGTTGGCCGGGGTTTCGCCGTGGGGTACGTGGAGGAGATTTCTTACGGCGTTGTCTAGGCGAATTGAGAAGGGGGTCAAGAAGATCGAAGCATGTTTCTCCACGAAATCCATAAAGACTTGTTCGCCCTCTTGGAACCCCACGAAACTGGGACGACTGGTCAATATCGCGTGCACACTTGCAACCAACTCGGAGTAGATAAGAAACTTCCATAGACTCTCGAATAGATAGCTCCGTTCAGAAAATTCGGCCACGTGCTCAAGGAGGCGGACTAATCCCTGCAATTCATAAGACACGGGTTTTATCGCACATAGATGGACCCGCTTGTCTTGAGAAAGAGTTTCCCGCAGCATAAGAAACATGGCGGTCTTGCCGGAACCTTTTCTACCTACAACTACCGCGTGCCGGGCAACCAATGCCTCGCTAAAAGCCGCGGTCTCAACAAAATACTCCGCGAGATCTTCTGGTTCGTTTTCCGAGATAAACTCTCCCAGAGAAACCCTGTGAAGACCCTTGGTACTGCCAAATGTCCTTTTTCGTCTCGTTACCGTGAGTTCCTCTAAGAACGGCTCTTGTTGGTCGCCTAACCAATTCTTCGCTACAGCTTCGCATTCTTCGGCAGTTTTGTGCACGCGGAGCATATCGCGATAGTCGAAAGGTGCACTACTATATGGTCCGTGCGCTAATAGGAGGACCTTTCTGTTGAATCCGTACGCCAACCCAGCTGCAAAGGAGAGCTTGTTGTTATGACTATGAAATCCTTCGTGCTCTGGACTTAGGAAATGGGCTATTAGTCCATACGAATTGTGAGTATGACGCGCATACCAAGTCAAGGTATTTGCGGAGATTTCAGCTGGATCATCGACAATATAGGGAAGTTTGGAGTGCTCTACTGCGCGAGTTAAGCGTACCGAGGCTTCCGTGTTGGCGGCTGCCGGCAGATAGAGTAATCCTCGTATGTCACGTGAACCTGTGACCTGGTCTCTTGATGAAAGCACTTGCTCAATTGTCGCATCGTATACGCTCTGGGAAGTTTGATGGGGTCGTTCACGGTGAAATGCTTCGACTACCTCACTACTATTGCGATATGGGACATAGCCGAGTGTAGAAAGGTAGGTTGTGCGCCCATATGCCGCGGGTGCTTCTCGAAAACTTCTATTGAGCGTTACCCAAATCTTCCTTCGTTGCGCAATTGCAAATCCAAGTTCGAAAAGGACATTCGGATTGAGATATGTTAGGTCGCAGATGAACAAGTCGGCAGCGGAGATCGCCCTGCAAATGTTGTTCACAAGCATTTGTCCGCCCTGGGCGAGGTCTGACCACGGAGTTACTGCAATGTGCTCATTGTCGGCAATTGTCCTTGCTGCGGCAACCAGTGTCTCTCTTTGGTCTTCGCGCGAACCGTCGAAGGCTAAGAATGCTTGCATAACCTAGAGACCCCCATAGGTCAGTGTCAATTCGCTTTGTCGCTAATTTAGCATTCTTTGTAGCGCACTGCGCATCGGGTTACCGCTAGAGAAATGAGTACTTGCGGATTCTTCTCACCTCTATCCCATAGTGTGGTAGCTTGCCGCCGAGGAATCGTTCGCCGAACTTATCGAACTTGGTTGTCATACCGGTACCGTTTCAAAAAGCGTGGCGTACCATAAGCGTTGGAGGTGTCCATGCCAGAATCTTTGAAGGAACATTTGAATCTGTCTAATGTTCAGCACGCCGCCTTGGCCTTAGCGATCTTTTCTACAGGGTTCATTTCGTTGGCGCAGGACTCTGCGCAACCAGCGCTGCCTCCGGCCGAGTACCTGCCCGACGTGAGCTACACCCTCACCACGGGCTTGCTGGCGGGTCGCATGGCCTTCATCGGCGTGGGTGGCGCCATAGACGGCATGGCCAACCCGACGCTCACCGCGCGGCCCGGTCAGGTCGTGCAGATCACCCTTATCAACGGCGACAACGTCGAGCACGACATCTTCGTGGAGGGGTTCGCCGGCGCCCACTCGCCCCCCGTGAGGCAGCAGGGCGCTAGCGTCAGCATCGTATTCAGGGCAGACCAAGAGGGCGAGTTCTCGTACTGGTGCACGGTCCCCGGACACAGGCAGGCCGGCATGGAGGGGACCTTCGTCGTCGGCGACGCCCAAGCCCAGCCGGAGCGGGACCTTCCCAGTATCTCGAGACCGGCCACCGACGTGCCGCCGCCCCCAGATCCCGGTGCCGGACCTGTGCGCCACGAGGTCGTGCTGGAGACGATCGAGAGGGACGCCTACCTGGCCGACGGCACCACGTACCGGTACTGGACCTTCAACAACCAGGTGCCGGGCCCGTTCATCCGCGTGAAGCTCGGGGACACCGTCGACGTGGTGCTGGAGAACCCGGAGGACAGCAACTTCATCCACTCGGTGGACCTGCACGCGGTGACAGGGCCGGGCGGTGGGGCGGTCTCCACGCAGACTCTGCCCGGTGACCGGACCGGCTTCTCGTTCAAGGCCATCAACCCGGGTCTGTACATCTACCATTGCGCGACGCCGATGGTCGCGCACCACATCGCCAACGGCATGTACGGGATGATCCTGGTCGAGCCCGAGGGCGGGCTCCCGCCGGTGGACCGCGAGTTCTACGTCATGCAGGGCGAGATCTACACGGCCGACGTCTTCGGCGTGCCGGGCCACCAGGCGTTCAGCGTCACGAAGCTCCTCAATGAGCATCCCGAGTACTACGTGTTCAACGGCGCCGTGAACGCGCTCAACGACCAACCGCTCGAGGCGAACGTCGGTGAGACTGTGCGGATCTACTTCGGCGTGGGAGGGCCCAACAAGATAAGCAGCTTCCACGTCATCGGCGAGATCTTCGACCGCGTCTACCACGAAGGCAGCCTGACGACGGAGCCGCTAAGGGACATCCACGTCACCCAGGTACCGGCAGGCGGCACCGCTATGGTGGAGTTCAAAGTCGAGGTCCCGGGAGAGTACGTGCTCGTCGACCACGCGCTATCCAGGGCCGAGCGTGGCCTCTCCGGCACGCTGGTCGTCCATGGCGATCCGAACCCGGAGATCTACGACGGCCCGGTGAACGCCCCGGCGGGGCACTAGGCGAGGCGTGACGTGAGCCGCGGCTCGCCTCACCGGGGCGAGCCCCTCGGCACCGGCCCCAGTCTGACTACCCAGGCGCAGGTGGACGGACGCGCGCTCTTCGACAGGCACTGCAGTAAGTGCCACCCAGGTGGCGCCGCCGGCTTGGCACCAGGCATCAACAACAAACCTGTGCCTGGCTGGCTCGTCCGCGCTCAGGTGCGCATCGGCCTCGGCGCGATGCCGCCTTTCCCTCGTGACGCGATCTCGGCTGAAGAGCTCGACGCCATCGTCGCCTACGTGCTGGCGCTCAAGTAACTGGGCGCTAGCTCCGAGGCGACCTGGTTCGCGAGCAGGCCGCATCTGGACCTCATCCGCGCGCTTCCCGTGACCCGCGTCTTCGGCCGCTTGACGTTCGGGAAGGTGTCTGTGTAACCTTCCGCTGTCAATCCATAGTGGTCTACTAGGGATTGGCTCCAGATACCCAGCCGGGCCGCCTGTGGAGCCGATTGCTACCGCTCTGGCGCCCGTGAAAGTGAGCCGAGAATGCGACCCGTCAAGCTGACCCTGGCACTGGTGGCCGCCATGCTCTTCGCGTCCGCGATGGCCCAGACCCTGACCCTCTACGTGGGCCGTGGTGAGGCCCTGGCCGGCCCGATCATCGAGCGTTTCGAGCAGGAGACAGGCGTCGACGTCGCGGTGCGCTACGGCAGCACGGCCGAGCTGGCCGTCCTTATCTCGGAGGAGGGCGCCGCGAGCCCCGCGGACGGCTTCTGGGCGCAGGACGCTGGCGCCTTGGGCGCGCTGGCCAAGGCCGGCGCGTTGGCGCCAGTCTCGGATGAGCTGTTCGCGAACATCGCCGAGAAGCAGCGGGTGCCCGAGAACCTCTGGGTGCCGGTGAGCGCCAGGAACAGGACCCTCATCTACTCCACCGACAGGGTGGACGCGGCCGAGCTCCCCACCAGTGTCTTGGACCTGACGGACGAGCGTTACCAAGGACGCGTCGCCTGGGCCCCCACCAACGGCTCGTTCCAGTCCTTCGTGACCGCACTGCGGGTCACGCACGGCGAGGACGTGGCCGAGGAGTGGCTGCGCGGGATGATCGCGAACGGCGCCAAGGCGTACCCGAACAACAACGCCCAGCTGGACGCCGTGGCGTCGGGTGAGGTGGATTTCGGGCTCGTCAACAACTACTATCTCCTGAGGCGCCTCGCCGAGGAGCCGAGCTTCCCGGTGGCGCAGACGTTCTTCGCTGACGGCGACATAGGCAACCTCGCGAACGTCACCGGCATCGGCGTCGTGAAGACCTCCGACGCGCCGGAGCTCATGCACCGTTTCATCGCGTTCCTGCTCTCCGACGAGGCACAGCAGTTCTTCACCAACGACAACCACGAGTACCCCATCACGACGACGGTCGCTCCGCACCCGTCTTTGGCCAGCAACGCCGAGGCCACGGCGGCCGCGCCGGAGGTAGATCTGGGGGCCATCGACGACCTCGAGGGCACACTGCGCCTGCTGCGTGAGGTGGGCCTGCTCTGAGCCTCACCGCGCTGCTGGCGCCGCGGGCCCGGACCGCGCGATCGCCTTGGTACGTCGTCGTCCCGGCCGTCCTGGTCGGGGCGGCGACGTTGTTGCCGTTGGTGTACCTGGTCGTGAGGGCGCTGGAACTCGACGTGGCCACGTTCGTGGAGCTGGCCCTACGCAACCGCAACCTGCGTCTCCTGGGCAACACCGCTTCCCTCGCCGGTCTCGTGCTGATCGGCGGGACGCTCATCGCGGTGCCTCTCGCCTGGTTGGTGACCCGCACTGACCTGCGCGGACGCAGGCTCATCACCTGGCTGGCGGTCACGCCCTTGGCCGTGCCCGGCTACGTCATGGCCTACGCCCTGCTCGGGTTGGGCGGCTACCAGGGCGTCGCGATGAGGCTCTTCGACGTGCTGCTGCCACGTCCCAGCGGGCTATGGGGCGCTGCGGCCGCCCTGACGCTGTACACGTTCCCGTACATCTTC
>JBDZWC010000042.1:0-12321 GCA_040256005.1 Deinococcaceae bacterium
GGCACGCTGGAGGCGTACCGGGAGGCCAAGGCCACGCTCGTCAGGCGCGCTGGCGTCGCCGTGCTCAACCGCGACGACGAGCACTGGGAGGCGTTCGCGCGGGCGGCGCGAGAAGGAGGCGGCCGGTCCGTGCTCACGTACGGCGAGGCCCCCGGTGCCGACGTGCGGATAGTCCAGGTCGCGCAACCGCCAGGAGCGCTCAACGTGGCGCTCGACGTGGCGGGAGAAAGGGTCGATGCTCGGGTCCCGCTGGTGGGTTCCTACAACGCTTGGAACGCCGCCGCGGCCATCACAGCCGCGCACGTGGCCGGTGTGCCTGCCGCCGAGGCCGTGGCGGCCCTGGCGACCTTCGCAGGCGTGCCTGGCCGCATGCAGGTGATCGCGTCTGTGCCATTCACCGTGATCGTGGACTTCGCTCACACGCCGCCCGCGCTGGCCAAGGCGCTCCAGGCCGTGCGCCGCCCCGGCGCCAGGACCATCGTCGTCATCGGCTCCGCCGGGGAGCGCGACCCCGGCAAGCGTGGGCCGCTCGGCGCGGCCGCCGTCGCCTGGGCCGACATCGCGATCTTCACGGAGGAAGACAGCCGCAGCGAGCCTGTCGGCGCCATCTTGAGCGCCATGGCCGCCGGGGCCGACGCCGCTGGCGGCGTGCGCGGCGCCTCCTACCTGACCGAGCCCGACCGGGCCCGCGCCATGGCGCTCGCCTTCGAACTGGCCTCGCCCGGCGACGTTGTGGTCCTGGCCGGCAAGGGTCACGAGTCCACCCTGGAGCGCGACGACGAGGTCCTGCCATGGGACGAAGCTGCGCTGGCGCGTTCGCTGCTGCCAGCCGGGTCGTCCTGAAGGCAGCGAGCACGACGTAATACCATCGTGCCCATGGCCTTCCGTGCCCTCGACATGATCGTCGCCAAGCGCGAGGGAAGCGAGCACTCGGCCGAGGACTTGAAGAGCCTGGTTGACGGCTACGTGGCCGGTGAGGTGCCCGACTACCAGATGTCCGCCTGGCTCATGGCGGTGTGCTGGCGCGGCATGACGCCGCGCGAGACGGCGGACCTGACGCTGGCGATGGCGGCGTCCGGCGATCAGCTGGACCTCTCCGACCTGCCCCACACCGTGGACAAGCACTCCACCGGCGGCGTGGGTGACAAGACCACGCTCGTGCTCGCGCCGCTGCTGGCGAGCATGGGAGCGACCGTGGCGAAGATGAGCGGCCGCGGCTTGGGCCACACGGGCGGCACCGTCGACAAGCTCGAGAGCATCCCAGGCTTCGTCGTCGACCTGTCCGAGGAGCGTTTCCGTAGCCAGGCGCGCTCTGTGGGCGTCGTGGTGACGGGTCAATCGAAGGACCTGGCGCCGGCCGACGGGCTCATCTACGCGCTGCGGGACGCCAGCGGCACCGTGGAGTCGCTACCGCTCATCGCCTCCAGCATCATGAGCAAGAAGCTGGCGGGCGGCGCGCGCAGCATCGTTCTGGACGTGAAGCTCGGGTCGGGGGCCTTCATGCGGACGGAACGAGACGCCAGACGCCTGGCCGAGGCGATGACGTCCATCGGAACGCACGCCGGCAGGGACGTCTCGGCCGTCCTCTCCAGGATGGCCGAGCCGCTGGGGCTGGCCGTGGGCAACGCGATCGAGGTCAACGAGGCCATCGACTGCCTGCGTGGCGGTGGGCCGCCGGACCTGAGGGAGCTGTGCGTCGTGTTGGCCGCGCAGGTGTTGGCACGTACGGGGCTGCCGGCGGGACGGGAACGGGTAGAGGCCGCCCTCGACGACGGCAGCGCCTACGAGCGCTTCGAGCGCTGGGTGGCGGCGCAGGGCGGCGACGCCCGCACCCTCGGCTCTTTGGAGCTCGCCCCTGACCAGTACCCGGTCCGGGCCCCGCGATCGGGCCGCCTGGCGCAGCTCGACGCGCGTGCGATCGGCGAGGCTGCCGGCCTGCTGGGCGGGGGTAGGGCCCGCAAGGGCGACGCCGTGGACCACGGCGTGGGTGTGCTGCTACACGCCAAGGTGGGTGACGAGGTCGCCGCGGGCGAACCGGTGGCCACCCTGTACCACAGAGGCGGCAGGGGCCTGGAGGCGGCGCGCGCTCGCGTCGCGGGCGCCATCGGGGTAGCCGAGACGGCCGCGCCGGAGCCGCTGATCGTGGCGACAGGTCTGGGCCAGGAGGTGTAGCCGGGTCGGGGCAGCCTGCATCACGGGCCGTTGACACTCCCGAAGCCCAATCGTTACTATCTTCTTTGCGCCGCTTGGCCGGCGCGTTCCTCACCACGACGCGGGGTGGAGCAGTCTGGTAGCTCGTCGGGCTCATAACCCGAAGGTCATTGGTTCAAATCCAATCCCCGCAACCAACTTCGAAGAGGCCCCTGCAGGCGAGGGGCCTCTTCCCGTCGTAGGCGACGCGGTCGTACCCCGACCGCCTCTCGCGCTCCGCATCCCATAGACTCACGGGCAGTGACAGACGACACCCCACAGGACTTCTCCCCGGCCGGGCCGACACGCTCCGGCTTCGTAGCGATCGTCGGCAAGCCCAACGTGGGCAAGTCGACCCTCCTCAACACGATGCTCGGCGTGAAGGTGGCCCCCATCACGCCCAAGCCGCAGACGACGCGCCGCGGCGTACGCGGCATCTACACGTTCGAGGACAGGCAGCTCGTCTTCGTCGACACGCCCGGGCTCCATCGCGGCGGCGACACCGTGCTCGACCAGGCGATGAACCGCGAGGTGCGGGACGCCGTCGTTGACGTCGACGTGATCCTGTGGGTGGTCGACCTCAGGCGGCCGCCCGGCGACGAGGACAAGGACGTCGCCAGGCTGCTTGGCAACGTGCCGGCGGAGGTGCCGGTGTTCATCGTCGGCAACAAGGTGGACGCCGCGAAGTACCCCGACGAGGCCATCGACCTCTACCGCGAGCTGCTACCCCGGGCGGAGCGCGTCATCGCGCTATCGGCTCTCAACGACCCCAAGGCCGTGTACGCCCTCAGGGACGACCTGCTTGACCGGCTGGAGGAGGCACCCTTCTTCTTCCCGGGCGACGTCAGGTCGGACCAGACGCGCGAGCAGTGGGTCGCGGAGCTCATCCGCGAGGCCGCCATGATCCACCTGCGTCAGGAGCTGCCGTACGCGGTGGCGGTGCAGGTCGTGGAGTGGAAGGACCCGGTCGAAGAGGGCAAGCCCGTCGTGATCACCGCCGAGATCTGGGTCGAGAAGTCCGGTCACAGGCGCATCGTGATCGGGGCCGGCGGCGCGATGATCAAGGAGATCGGCAAGACGGCCCGCAAGCAGCTAGAGGTGTTCATGCAACAGCGCGTCTTCCTCGAGCTGGAGGTCGTCGTGCGCACCGACTGGCGCCGCGACCGCGAGGCGCTGCGCGAGCTGGGCTACGAGCCGTGAGCACCACACACCCGAGGGTCTGCCGGTGCCCATAGCCTCCAGGTGGCGGCGCCTGGAGCTCTTGCCTGCGCCCCGCGGTCGTGACGCCATGCCGGGCGTGTACGAGCTGGCCGACGAGGACAAGGCCGTGGTCTACATCGGGCAATCGGCTCGCGACGTCCCCAACCGGATTAGGCAGCACCTGGCTCGCCCCGGCTGCGTCAGGGACAGGGTCCGTTATTGGCGCTACGCTTACAGCCGGGTCCCGCAGGCTGACGAAGCCCGGCTGTTGGACGAGTACGCGCGGAAGCATGAGGGGCAGGCTCCGCCCTGCAATACCGCCAGACCGTTGGAGCGCGACCCGCGGAGGCGGTTCGTCGAGCGGTTCAGGTTCGACGGGGAGTAGTCCGAGGTGACCAGCCAAAAACACGATAACCATCGCAATCGTGTGAAAACCTCTACTTGTGGCACATTTTGGACCGTGATATAAGAACTCAGGCGAGGAGCTGAAGACTTCTCAAGTTCGTTTGGAGGCTTTCGCATGCGCAAGTTCTTGGTTTCCCTGATCGCCGTGGCCGCGCTCGGTACCGGCACCGCATTCGCACAAGGCGGCTACTGGGCGGGCTTCAGCGTCGGCTACCCCGGTGCGGCCCTCCACTTCGGCATCGACGGCATCGCTCCGGGCCTGGCGGCCCGCCTGAACGCCGGCTACAACTACATCGGCGCCGGCGGCTTCGCCCTCGGGGCTGACGTCCTGTACGACCTCGCCGTGGACACGGGCACCGCGCCCATCGACGTCTACATCGGCGGCGGTCTGGGTCTCGGTATCGGCACAGGCGTGAACGTGGCCGTCAACGCGTTCGTGGGCGGCGAGTTCAGCCTGGCTCAGTCCGGCCTGCCCGAAGGCGGCATCTTCCTCGAGGCCGGCCCGTCGATCGGCTTCAGCCCCTTCGCGCTGGGCATCGCCGCCAAGCTCGGCTTCAACTACCACTTCTGAGCTTCGGTCAGTAAGTAAGCCCAAGCTTCCTGTTGCCCCCGCCCTAGCGGCGGGGGCTTCGCTTCGCCTTCAACCCACCAGGTACAGGAGCTCGGTGACGTGACCGGGCAGGTCTTCGCTCTTCAGGCCGCGCTTCTTGATGCTGAAGCCGGGGGGATAGCGCGTGACCTCCACCGAGAACGGGAGCTTCCTGAGGGCCCTGGCGTCGAAGTCGATCGCGTCCATGTCGTCGCCCTGGAACGTGACGTGCACGTCCGTCATGTGCTCCTTGATCGTCGCCACGCCCTTCGAGCCGGCCAGCAATCGTAGCCGTGTGAGCTCGACGAAAGCCTTTACCTCCGGTGTGAACGGTCCGTACGCCTCGCGCAGCTCCTTCGCCACGCGGGACACCTCGGCCAGACTGTCCGTCTCGGCGAAGCGCCCGTAGAAGTTCACCCTGACGTCGTCGTCCTGCACGTATCCGGGGCTCAGGCGGGCATCGATGGACAGGTCGATGGTCACCTGGGGCCGCTCGGCGGCGCGCTGCTCGCCCTTCAGCTTGGCGATCTCCTCTGCGAGCAGCTCGGTGTACACCACCAGCGACACGGCGCTTATGTGCCCGTGCTGCTCGGGGCCCAGCAGGTTGCCCACGCCGCGGATCTCCATGTCCTTCTCGGCCAGCAGGTGGCCGGACCCCAGGTCGTTGAGCTCGGCGATCGCGTACAGCCTCCGCTGCGCCTGTTCGGTCAGCCGGCCCGGGTAGAGCATGTAGGCCCAGGCTTCGGTCTCCCGCCTGCCGACGCGGCCCCGCAGCTGGTAGAGCTGGGCCAGGCCGAGTCGGTCGGCGCGCTCGATGACGAGCGTGTTCGCGCCCGTGATGTCCAGACCCGACTCGACGATCGTCGTCGAGAGCAGCACGTCGTACGCGCCCTCGTCGAACCCGAGCATGACCTGCTCGAGCTCGTCCTCCGGCATCTGCCCGTGGGCGACGCCGATCCGCGCCTCGGGCACGAGCTGTGACAGTGTGCGGGCCCTGAGGCTCATGGAGCCGACGCGGTCGTGGATGTAGAAGACCTTGCCGCCCCTCTCGACCTCGCCCAGGACGGCCTCCCTGACGGTCAGGGGGTCGTACGGTTGCAGCACGGTCTGGATGGGTTTGCGTCCCCGCGGCGGGGTGAGGATCTGGCTGACGTCGCGCAGGCCGACGAGGCTCATGTAGAGCGTGCGCGGGATGGGCGTGGCCGACAGCGACAGCACGTCGACGTTCGTCTTGAGCCCCTTGAGGCGCTCCTTCTGGCCCACCCCGAAACGGTGCTCCTCGTCGACGACGAGCAGGCCCAGCCGCTTGTACTCGATGCCGTCGGACAGCAGCCTATGGGTGCCTACCACGGCGTCCACGCTGCCGTCCTTGAGGCCCTTCAGGACGTCGCGCGCGACCTTGTCGGGCGTGAACCGCGAGAGCATCTCGACCCTCACGGGCAACCCTTTGAAGCGGTCCCTGAACGTCTCGTAGTGCTGCTTGGCGAGCACCGTCGTCGGCACCAGCATCGCCACCTGGTGACCGTGCCCGATCACCCTGTGGGCGGCCCGCAACGCGACCTCCGTCTTGCCGAAGCCGACGTCGCCCGAGATCAGGCGGTCCATCGGCACGGCCCGCTCTAGGTCGGTGAACACGTCCTCGACCGCCTTCGCCTGGTCCTCGGTGAGGTCGAACTCGAAGTTCTTCTCGATGAGCGGGTCCCAGTCTGGCAACGGTGGGAACGCTTGCCCTGTCGCGACCTGCCGCTTGGCGTACGCCTTGATGAGCTCGGCCGCCAACTCGGAGGCGTTCACCCTGGCGCGCTCGCGCGCCCTGGCCCACTCGTTCGTGCCCAGCGTGGAGAGCCTCGGCGGGTCGTCCGTCGTGCCCGGGTGGCGGCGGAGGAGCGGCAGCTGCTCGACGGGCAGGTAGAGCTTGCCCTCGCCCGCGTACTGCAGCAGCAGGTAGTCCCTGGTGACGCCCACGACCTGGCGCGGCTCGAGCCCGAGGAAGCGCCCGATGCCGTGGTCGGGATGTATCAGGTAGTCGCCGACGGTGAGTTGCGACGCGTCGTGGACGGCCTTGCCCGGGGCCCGCTTGAGGCGCCTGCCGCCCTGGTAGCCGTAGAGGAGCTCCTCGGTGAGCACGACCTCCATGCGCTCGGTATCGCGGTAGCCACCCTGAGCCTCGCGCGCCAGCAGGAGGGAGACCTCACCGGAGCGTTCCTCCAGATGGTTCCGCCAGTGCGACTCGTGCTCGTCGATGACCTTCTCGCGGAGGTAACGGCCGGTGCGCTCGAACTTGAGGAGCAGGTTGACGGTGTACCCGTCGCGCAGCCACATGTGCACGTCCTGGGCGAAGGTGGACAGCTTGCCGCGGTAGTAGCCGAGGGGCTCGAGCGGTACCGTCGCCTTGTCCAGGTCGAGCGGGTCACGACCGAACGAGACGACCGTGCGGCCCGCCAGGTGACCCCACAGCCAGGAGGTGCCGGGCACGGCCGTAGACGGCTCTGCCTCGGTCGCGTGCGCCGCCTCGCCTCTGCCCTCGGGCCGCGCCGCCCCGTTCGGGCCGGTCTCCCCGTCTTGCCTCACGGCGCCAGGCATGAGCTCCGGCGCGTCCAGGAACACGGTGCCGGGCAGGTGCTCGAGCAGGCGCGTGGTCCAGGTGGATCTGTCGTACTCGGCCAGCGATACCGGGGCTAGTACGTGCGACGGCCGCTCGACCCCCTCGATCGTCAACGCCTCGAGCTCGTCGGCGAAGAACTCGAGACGCAGGGCTCCCTGTTCGTCGTCGCCGGAGAGGTGCACCGTGATCGTGTCGCCCCTGACCGCGAAGCCGGGAGCCGCGTCGCGCTCGTACCCCAGCTGCACCAGGCGGGCCAGCAGGTCCTCTCGCGGGAAGTCCTCGCCCACCCTCAGAGTCAGGGCGAGCGCACCGGGATCGGTCGGGAACGCCTCGAGCGCGCGGTCGAGGCTGACGACGACCTTGTCCGCCAGCTCGTGCCACGTCGCGATGGCGGGCTCGAGCGTGACCCCCGCGCCGAAGACGGCCGCGTCGCTGAACAGCGGCAGTCGGTCGGGCGTGGTCAGCAGCACGGCCGGTCCCGCGTGCCGGGCGAACAGGGCCAGCCGGGCCACGCTCGGCAACCCGAGCAGTCGCCCGGTGAGCGTGGTTGAGCTGACTTCCTCGGTCGCCACGTTCGTCACTACTCTTCGTCCTCTGGGTGATCGATGGCCGCTCGGTAGGCCTGGTTCCGCGGCGCGCCCAACGCGGTGAGAGCGCCGCGCAAGAGCCTACCCCTCACGCCGGCCGCGGCCAGTCGTTCCGCTGCGTCGCCGGCCGTCAGCCCGCCGAACGGGGACCCCTCCCCTTCGTCCTCCGCGTGGTGACGCGGTCCCACGACCAGGACGATCTCTCCCCTGGCGGGCTCAGACTCGAAACGGGCGGCGAGCTCGCCCAGTGGGCCGCGGGCCGTCTCTTCGTGCAGCTTCGACAGCTCGCGCGCCACGCTCGCCGGCCGGTCCGCGCCGCAGGCCTGAGCGAGGTCACGCAACGTCTCGGCGAGCCGCTGAGGCGACTCGTAGAGAACGCTGGTGGCGTGCGATGAGGCGATGCCCTGCAGGCGCCTGGAGCGCGACGAACCCTTCCGTGGCAGGAAGCCCTCGAACGTGAACCTGGCGGTAGGCAGGCCCGAGCCCACGAGGGCGGGCACGAAGGCGGTCGCGCCGGGCAGGACCTCGACCGCCATGCCGGCGCTCAGAGCCATCGACACGAGCTCCGTCCCCGGGTCCGAGATGCCCGGGGTGCCGGCGTCGGTCACGTACGCCACCCACGTGTTCTCGTCCAGCAGCGCCTGGCCCCTGCCGGCGATCGTGTGCGCGTCCAGCCTCTCCAGGCGCGCGGTTATGCCGTGCCTGTCGAGGAGAACGCGCGTACGGCGGGTGTCCTCCGCGGCGACGACGTCGGCCCGCCTCAGCACCTCGAGGGCCCGGAGCGTGATGTCGGCCAGGTTGCCTATGGGCGTGGGCACCAGCGTCAACCGCCGGCCGCCCTGGGATGCCTCGCCCTCGGCCACCCGCTCAGGCTACCGCGGAGGCGCCCGTTGCCCGCCGCCGGGACGCTACGGCGCGCCGGCCACGAAGCGAGTGAGGCCCGTGTTGGGGTAGTAGAAGGCGAGGATCTGGCCGAAGTCGTAGCCCGCGTTGGCCAGCGCGCGGGCACCGTACTGGCTCATGCCCACGCCATGACCCCAGCCGTCTCCCGTCACGTTGAGCCCGCCCTGGACCCGGAAGGCCATGGACTTGAGGCCCCACGAGCGCGCCAGGGTAGTCAGCCGGCTGCCGCGCAGCACGCGACTGCCGCGCGACCCCGCGACCTCCAGCTCGTCGACCCTGCCGGACTCCGACAGGCCTACTACACGCAGCGAGACGACGTCGCCGACGTCGAGGCCGGCGGCTGCCAACGAGGCGCCCAACGCGGCGCCGTCCAGGCGGAGCGCCCACGAGCGGTGGGGGCTGCTCGACCGCGCGTCCTGCCGCGCCACGAGGTACGGCGACCACGTTCCCCACACCTCTGAGCTCGAAGCGACCGTGCCGCCAGAGTCGGCGTGATAGTAGGTGCGGGCCGTCCTCCCCTGGTATGTGACCACCACGCCGGCCGTGGCGGCGACGGCCAGGTCGGTGCGAGGATGCTCGGCCTCGACGCCTCTGTACACCTGGCAGTCCTCCGTGGCGCACAGGTCGTACGCAGCCGCCGGATCCAGTGACGTCAACGTGTAGCTGCGAGCGGCCACCGCCTGGGCCTTGAGCGCCTCCAGGGGCCAGGACGCCGCCATCTCCGAGGGCACCACGCCGCGGAGGTAGTCCTCGATGCTCACGACGTTCACGACCTGTACGACGCCGTCCGCGGCGGTCAGCCGCACCCCACCGCGGTAACGGTGACCCGCGAACAGGAAAGGGTCGCCTTCGGGTTCGAGGTCCAGCATGGACCCGACCGGTGCTCCGTCGACGTAGAGGGTGTCCCCGACGGCGAAGACCGGCCAGGTGAGCCCGGCCGGCGTCCGGAACGCCCTGGCGCCGTCGATCCGGCCCGTGTGAGCGCCGTCGACCTCGACGATCACATCGGGCTGCTGGGCCAGGAGCACCCGTACGACAGCCGACTGTGCCTGCGCGACGCCGCCGAGCCCGGCGCACAGCAGCACCAGCGAGACGGCGACCAGCACCGGCCCGACGCGGAGACAGACGGGGAGAAGACGACGCGTGCGGGCACGCATGACCAGGCCAGTATCGCGGCTCGTCCGGCCGTGGGTACCGGAACAACCCCACACCATGGTCGAGGTCCGTGGCAACATCGCGTCATGTTCGTACCTGGCCTGCTTTCCGACAAGGTCGTTCTCGTCACAGGCGGTGGCACCGGGCTGGGTCGCGCCATGACCCGGCGCTTCCTGGAGTTGGGGGCGAGGGCCGTCATCGCGAGCCGTCGCCTCGAGGTGCTGGAGGCGACGGCCCGTGAGCTCACCGAGGAGACCGGCGGCGAGGTCCTCCCCGTCCGCCTCGACGTCCGCGACCCGGCAGCGGTCGAGGAGGTCATCGACGCCGCCTACGAGAGGTTCGGCACGGTCGACGTCCTGGTGAACAACGCCGCCGGCAACTTCATCTCGCCCACCGAGCGGCTGTCGCACCGGGCCTTCGACGCCGTGCTCGGCATCGTGCTGCACGGGACCGTCTACATGACGCTGGCCCTGGGCAAGCGCTGGATCGCGGCCGGCACCGGCGGCACCGTGTTGTCCATCGCCTCCACGTACGCCGAGACCGGTTCTGGCTACGTCGTGCCGTCCGCCGTGGCCAAGGCGGGCGTGGTGTCGCTGACGCGCTCGCTGGCGGGCGAGTGGGGCCGGCACGGCATCAGGCTCAACGCGATAGCACCCGGGCCGTTCCCCACCCCGGGAGCGTGGAGCCGGCTGATGCCGACAGAGGACCTCCAGGACAGGTTCATGGCGCGGGTGCCGCTGGGCCGACCCGGTGAACACCGGGAGCTGGCGGACTTGGCCGCCTACCTGATCAGCGACTTCGCCTCTTACGTGACGGGCTCGCTCTACTACATCGACGGCGGCGAGAGCGTCTACAACGCCGGCGAGTTCAACCCGCTGTCGGAGCTGTCTGAAGGCGACTGGGACGCGCTAGCCGAGCGCAGGTCCTCGAGCGGGTGACGGCTGGCTCAGAGCTCGGAACCGCCCGGCAGGCTCATGCGGAACACGCCGGTGGCGTCCTGGTACGCGACCTTGACCGTGTAAACGCCGCCGCCGAGCTGGAAGAGCTCGTCTATGGCGATCGTCTCCCCCGCCCGGTAGGTACGCTCGAACACCGTCGTGAGCGGACTTCCGGCGCGGCCCGTCTGGAAGCTGGTCGACCTCTCGTGCAGCACGCTGACCGTGACCGCTCCCCGCCTGACCAGGCCGCGGAAGCCGACCGGCATGTCCTCGCGCATGACGGTACGGCGCGACGTCTCGGCGACGTGATCCATCTTGTAGACGAAGATCGGCGTCTGGGTGGGCACACCCAGGTACCAACCACGCAGCTCGCCGACGACGAAGAAGATGGCTGCCAGGACGAGCAGGAAGCCGAGGAAGTCGCGCATGTGAGCAGGATGATAACGCGCTCACTGCCGCCTGTGCCGTGGACTTTGCCGCGTTCCGGCCAGCACCTTGTGGGCGCGCCGCTCCGGCTGGAGGGCGCGCCCCGATGAGGTTCGGATCGTCCCAGGCGCGGGACCTGGGCGACTGGCAGAACAGGCTAGGAGGCGACTCCCTTGGGAGTGCTGCTCTTGATGTTCCTGAGTACCGTGTGGAGGATGCCGCCGTTGAGGTAGTAGTCGATCTCGACAGCTGTGTCGAGCCGGCTGACGACCTCGAAGTCGACGGTCGTGCCGTCCTCACGGGTCGCCGTGACGGCGATACGCTGCTTGGGCTGAAGTGGGCTCGTCACCTCGACGTCGAAGGTCTCCCGGCCGGTGAGGCCGAGCACGTCTGGGTCCTGGCCGTCGAGGAACTGCAACGGCAGCACGCCCATGCCCACGAGGTTCGACCGGTGGATGCGCTCGTAGCTCCTGGCGATGACCGCCTTGACGCCCAGCAGGTACGTGCCCTTGGCGGCCCAGTCGCGGCTCGAGCCCATGCCGTAGTCGTGACCGGCCAGCACGATCGTGGGAACTCCCTCGCTCAGGTAGTGGCGGCTGGCCTCGTAGATGCTCTTGACCTCGCCGTCTAGGAAGTCGGTCGTGTAACCGCCCTCCGTGCCCGGCGCGACCTGGTTCTTGAGCCTGATGTTCGCGAAGGTCCCGCGCGTCATCACGCGGTCGTTGCCGCGGCGCGAGCCGTAGGAGTTGAAGTCCCACTTCTCGACGCCGTTGGCCATGAGGTACTGGCCGGCGGGGCTGTTCACGGCGATCGACCCGGCCGGGGAGATGTGGTCGGTGGTGACGGAGTCGCCCACCTTGACCAGCACGCGAGCGCCCCTGATGGCCTGGGCGGTGGACGGCTCATCGGGCATGTCGATGAAGAACGGCGGCTCCTGGATGTAGGTCGACGTCTCGTCCCAGTCGAAGAGCTGCCCGCCCCTCACCGGGATCGCGTTCCACTGCTCGTTGGACCTCTCGATCCCGTCGTAGATGCGCTTGAACGTCTCGGGGTTCATGGCGCGCTCGAGCTGCTCGGTGACCTCCGCGAACGTGGGCCACAGGTCGCGCAGGTAGACGGGGCGGCCGTCCGAGTCCTCGCCCAGCGGGTCGTTGACGATGTCGATGTTCACCGTGCCGGCGAGCGAGTACGCGACCACGAGCGGCGGGCTCATCAGGTAGTTGGCCTTCACGTGAGGGTTGATGCGTCCCTCGAAGTTGCGGTTGCCGGAGAGCACGCTGGCCGCGACGATGTCGCCTTCCTGGATGGCCTGCACCACCGGCT